>DHJT01000052.1:0-12513 GCA_002404465.1 Sutterella sp. UBA4713
GATCGTTGAAGTCGTGGGGGCCGGAGTCGAAACGCTTGCCTGTGTCGACGGTAAAACGGTAGCCGTTCGTTTCGGCAATCAGATGGCACTGGCTTTTCATCCGGAGCTCGAGCGTGACGATCGGATTCATCGACTGTTTCTAAAGAGCGTTCAATCGTACGGAGCGTCCCGCCGGTCCGAAACTTCGGAAAGGCAAAGGTAACCTGATTACTCTCCGTATTCTTCCCTTTTTTCTGAGAAAGCGGTCAACGGGTGCCGGCCTCTCGCAGATGCGCATTGACAGCCGGATTGATTCGTTTTGCGGCATCGGATAGAGTTGCGCCCGACGCTATTTTTTTGGGAGCGCAACCGTGCTTTCGTTTTCGTTGTTCAGCCTCTTTCTCGTGACCAGTTTTGCCAACATCATGACGCCGGGCATCGGCTTTATTATGCTAATCGGATTGTCACTGCAACGCGGTTGGCAAGCGACGGTTTGGGCTGCAATTGGCCTTGCTCTGGGGATTGTGATTTTGCAGGTCATCGGATTGTCGGGCATGGGGCTTTTGATTGCGAAAAATCCGACGCTTTATGCGGCCGTTAAGATTGTCGGTGCTTTGGTTCTTTTCTACTTGGCGTGGCATAGCTGGGAAAAAGCCGGACACGGAGCGGTTGAGGTCAGAGAACACGCCGACAAGTCGCATGACACGTTTTTCATCAAGTCGGTTCTCATCTCGCTTACCAACCCGCAGCCGCTTGTCTTCACCATTTCGGTATTTCCCCAATTTATCGCTATGGACCTGCCGTATGTGCCGCAGGTTGTCATCATGATCGGTGTGTATGCCGTCATGGTGGTTTCTTGCGGGATGCTTTACGCGATTTTGGCCGGGCGAGCACGCCGTTTCTTTGAGGGTGAAAAAGGCGCTGCACTTGTCAGTCGGACAAGCGCCGTGATCTTCTTTCTCATCGGTCTGATTGTGCTGGCTTTGGCGGCCAAGCCTTTTTTCTGAAAGGTTTCGGTTCAGTTCTTTTCCGCCGTCATCGCCTTGTATTCGGCGCCTTTCTTCTCATTGAGCAGAAGCGTCAAAAGCAGTCCGATAAAAACGAGCACAAGATACACGAGATATCCGGCCTCGTAGCTTGCCGTTTTATCAAAGGAGTATCCGAGAATCGGATAAGCACAAGACTTTAAGAGCAAAAAGAAACTGACGAACCGGTATGTTCCGAGAAAGTGCGCCGGTCCGAAATAAAATCCCACGACGGCCGGCAGCAATGTCCAGTACGATCCGCAGCAAGCTCCCATGAAAATGCAGTAAATAAACGTAGTAAAGTAGCCGAAATGCATTACCGAAAGCCCCAGTGCCAGAACGTGCAGAGCCATCACAAGGCGTAATGCGCGAATCGGACGGATGGCATCGGCAAGCCAGCCCCAGAAGAATTTGCTCAGACCGCAGGAGACCGCTGCCACGGACATAAATGTCATTGCCGTTACCGAATCGTATCCGAGCTCGGTAAAGCGCGGTTTTAGTTGGGACATTAAACCGGAGGCACACATGAGGCCGAGTCCGGCACCAAGGCCGATAAGGTAAATCTCTTTCATGCAAAGAAATTGCCGAATGGAGGGGTCTTTGCGGTGCGCGGCTTCGTCCGAATCGCTTGTCTGGGTTTCGCAAGAATTTTGTTTTTTCTCAACGGCAAGTCCGTCCGGTGCGAGCCCCATCATTTCCGGGCGCTCGCGAACCATGAGTAGACACGGGATGCACAGCAGTGCGGCGCACACGCCCAGAATGTAGTATGCATTGGCAATGCCCCAGTGTGTAATACAGAACAGGGAAAAAATCGGAATGATGGACCCGGCAAACGACATGCCGACAGCGGCGATACCGAAGGCAAGCCCTCTGTGGACTTTAAACCAGTGGCACAAAAGACCGTTTGCAACGAGTCCCCCGCAGCACTGGCTTGCTGCCCATACCAAGCAAAAACATGCCGTAAAAATGTAGTAGTTGTCCGTCGCCCCCATACCGAACAAAGCGGCGGCAGCAAGAAGCGATCCGAGGCACATCATTTTGCGTGATCCGATGTGCATGTCGAGTGTTCCGATAAGCGGAGCACACCCGAAACCGACGAGTGCGGCGATTCCCATGCTAGCACTTGTTGCCGTTCGACTCCAGCCGTAGGCCTCGAACAGGGGCTCGATAAACGAGTTCATGCTGTAGATAGCCGTACCCTGAATGATGAGGTTCCCTAGGGTCGAGAGGGCACACAAATTCCAGCCGTAAAACATAGGATAAATCGCGTGTTTGTCAGTTGATGAAAATCGCCGACCTGCCTGCGCAGGAAAAAAACGCACGAATTTTACCTCTACCGAAGAAAGGCCTGCGTTTTGTCGCGCAAACGCGCTAGCCGAGACAAACGGGGCAGAGCGTGCTTTACAATCCGAGGGAGTTTCTTTTTTTCGATGCCTTCCGATGATTAAAGTCCATTCGCTACTTGAGAATCCTTATCGGATTCTCGGCGTGACCTCCGATGAAAGTGACGAGCAGATCGCGAAAAATGTCGCAATGTTGCTCAATAATTTAAAAACCGGACAGAGAAACGAGTTTCCGACGGACTTTGTCAATATTCTCGGGCCTATAAAGCGTGATGCCGAAATTCTTAAACAGGCTCAAGAGCGCTTGGCCGACCCTTCAAGTCGTATTGCGTGTGCATTTTTTTGGTTTGCCTCTCGAAAACTCTCGGAGGGGTCGGCTCTGTCGCTTATTGCGGAAGGAAGGCTTGATAAGGCCGAGAAGCGTTATGCAAAGCAATCCGGGTACAACGCTCGGATAAACGCAGCGTGCGTTGCCTTTATGAAAGGTGACCTTTTGGGCGGAATCGGTCAGATTGCCTCGCTCATTAACAATGACAAAGACCGTGCCGAGTTTGTTCGCGCCGTCACCGGAGGTGAGCTTTTTTCATGTAAGCAGTTGGCGGCCCTTTTTATTCGGGAATTGTCTCGGGACGAAAGACTGCGTGATGCGCTGGGTTTGGATCGCATCGATACGCAAGAACAAGCGGACGCTTTTTTAAAAAGTATCTTAAAAATCCATGAACGACTTGCCGTCTCCGTAGACAACATCGGACCGATGCGGGCACTGCCGATTATGGCGCTCAAATGCGCCGTGCGATTTTTAGATACCACAGAGCCCATGCTCGCGTCCTTAAAAGAGGAGTTCGGGTCTGAGGCTTCCCTGTGTGTTTTTGTCTCGAGTTGGGTGGCCAATGAAGCGATGTCCATGGTTGTGGCCAACATCAACTTTTTGCAGACCTGCCCTCCAGGGACCGAAACACTGCGTACCGAAACGGCTAAAGCTCAAGGAATCTTAAAGAGACTTTTGACCTTGGACGTGACGGATAACTTGCGCGGGCAATTGGAAAATAACCTGAAACTATTGCAAGGAATCCAGGATGATATTGCGCATAAGCACGACAACGGGCACTGTTATATTGCCACGATGGCGTACGGCTCCTACGACGCTCCGGAGGTGCGCATTTTGCGGCGTTTTCGTGACCGCGTTTTGCAAACAAGCGCCCCGGGTAGAGCTTTCATCCGGTTTTATTACCGTGTTTCACCTTCTTGGGTCAACGCTCTCCGCGATAAGCCCTCGATGAATGCGTTGATTCGACATGTCCTCGGAGGCTTTGCTCGAATTTACGAAAAAATTTCAAAGTAAAAGGCGTAAACCCGCTACTTTCCGATTTTCTTGAGGAAATTCGAGACAATTACTGAGCCGTTTGTGGCACTTTGGCGTCTTCTTTGAGAATCATCGAAACAACGTCCAGGGCGGAAACATCACTTAAGCGAACGAGAACGATGCGGGCCCCTTGGAAAAGAAAATTTTTGTCTTTTTGGGTGCTTTCGCCGAGGGCTTTAATAAAACTTTCGATTTGTGTATTTAACTTAGAGGCTTGTTCGGCCTTAAAGTCAATCGAAACGGTCTGGCCGCCTTTTAAATAAATGTTCAGACGTTGGAAAGTGTTTTGTTCCATGTTCGTGGGTCCTGTCCGGAAAAGGGGTGTTGCGCGAGATTGTAACATCTGCCGCCCATTGCGACCGATGGAAAATCCTCCGAAATAAAAGACCCTTCGGTTAAAATCTTGCCCGAATTTTTTTAGATGCAGTGCCGAAACTGGCAAGACGAACACACGGAAGTTCAAACTGCGATGCGAGGAAAATATGGCTGTTCGAAAGCGTGCGAATGAATATGCGGAATCTTCCATTCAGGTTCTTAAGGGGTTGGAACCTGTCAGACAACGCCCGGGTATGTATACGCTTACGGACAATCCGCTTCATATCATTCAGGAAGTTCTCGATAATGCCAGCGATGAAATCCTGGCCGGTTTCGGAGACAGCATCTGTTTGACGTTAACGCGAGAAAACGCCGTCTGTGTGGAAGATAACGGCCGCGGCATTCCGACGGGCATTCATCCGACCGAGGGAATTCCGACCGTCGAACTCGTATTTACACACTTGCATGCGGGCGGTAAATTTAATAAGACCGAGGGCGGGGCCTATAGCTTTTCGGGCGGCTTGCACGGTGTGGGAGTCTCAGTGACCAATGCGCTGAGCCTTTCGATGCAGGTGACGGTTTGGCGCGAGGGCAAACAGTTTGAAATCGGTTTTGAAAACGGGGTTGTCACGCGAGCGCTCACGCAAGTGGAAAACACGCGTTCAAAATATCATACGGGAACGCGTGTGGTGTGCGTCCCGAATCCGAAGTATTTCGATAGCGCGGAAATTCCGGTTGCGCATCTGATCAGGCTCTTAAAGAGTAAAGCGGTATTGCTCCCGGGGTGCCGTGTCTCTTTTGTCAATGAGAAAAACGGCGATGAGCAACACTGGTGCTATAAGGGCGGTCTGCGTGAGTATCTGTTGGCCGAAGTGCAGGAACCGCTTGTCATCGAGCCGTTTGAGGCGCAGGGTTGGGCCGATGCCGATACCGAAGGATTTAACGAAGGAGAAGGTGCCGCTTGGGTTGTGGTGTGGACCGAATACGGCACCCCCGTGCGTGAAAGTTTTGTTAATTTGATTCCGACCCCTGCGGGCGGAACGCACGAGGCCGGTTTGCGCGACGGACTTTTCGGCGCGATGCGTGCCTTTATGGAAGCCCATGGCTTGATGAGTAAAGGCGTTAAGTTGCAAAGCGAGGATGTGTTTGCTCGTGCCGGATTTATCTTGTCGACCAAATCTCTTGATCCGCAGTTTCAGGGACAGACGAAAGAAAAACTCACCAGTCGCGATGCCTTTCGTTTAGTCTCCAGTTTCGTCAGACCGCAATTTGAAATTTGGCTCAATGCGCATCTTGAAGAGGGAAAGAAACTGGCGGAGCTTGTGAATAAGCAGGCTCTTTCCCGTCAAAAGCAAATGAAAAAGGTCGAGAAAAAGCGCAGTTCGACCGTGGCCGTTCTCCCCGGAAAGCTAACCGATTGCGAGTCAACCGATATTTCCGATAATGAGATTTTTTTGGTCGAGGGTGATAGCGCCGGCGGAACGGCAAAACAGGGACGCGATAAAGAGTACCAAGCGATTTTGCCTTTGCGCGGTAAGGTCTTAAATACCTGGGAAGTTGACGCCGATCGGATTTTTGCCTCACAGATTATTCATGACATTGCCGTGGCACTCGGCGTTGATCCGCATCGGTTAGAGGATCCGAACGTGGACCTGAAGGGATTGCGTTACGGCAAGGTTTGTATTTTGGCCGATGCCGATGTGGACGGTAGCCACATTCAAGTCCTGCTTTTAACGCTTTTTTATCGGCACTTTCCGAAACTGATCAGCGAAGGACACGTGTTTATTGCTCAGCCCCCGCTTTATCGAATCGACGTTCCTAAGAACGGGAAAAAGGCGGAAAAAAAGCTATATTGCGCTGACGATAAGGAATTAAAGCGTACGCTTTCTAAGCTGGAAAAAGACGGGATTAAGTCGGAGAAACTCAATATTTCGCGTTTTAAAGGTCTCGGAGAGATGAGCGAAAAACAACTGGCGGAAGCTGCCTTTCACCCCGATACCCGTCACTTGCTTCCCGTTACGCTCGGAGATCTTGAAAAAAGCCAGACCGATGCCGTTATGACACTTCTGATGGCAAAGGGCGAAGCGCAAGGCCGCCGTTTGTGGATGGAAATGCACGGAGAAGATGTGGACTTGGATATTTAGGCCTTTCACCTAGGAAGTCAGACGAAACACAATAAAGGGTGAAAAATCAAGGCCGGCGGACTTCTCCGTCGCTACAATCGCGTGCGTTTGGTGTTCCTCTTTGTATGGATGATTTTGATATGAAAAAAACGTTGTTACTTATGACGGCATGCTCTGCGCTCGCTTTGGCTTTGGTCGGATGCGGAGATAAGAAAGCTGAACAAGCACCTGTTGCCGCCAAGGAAGTTACGATTACCGTCGGTGCCTCACCGGTTCCGCATGCGGATATTTTAAGAGCGGCAGCGCCGGAATTGAAAAAACAGGGCGTGAATTTGAAGATTATCGAATTTACGGACTATGTTAAGCCGAATCTGGCCCTTGCCGACAAGGAAATCGATGCGAACTATTTCCAACATGTTCCGTATCTGGAAAGCTTTGCCAAGGATCGCAAGCTCAATCTTTCCGTGCTTTGCAGCGTGCATATCGAACCGATGGCCGTTTACTCCAAAACAATTAAAGATTTGAAGTCGGTTCCGGACGGTGCCAAGGTGGCTATCCCCAATGATCCGACGAACGGCGGACGCGCTTTGAAGGTGCTTGCCGATGCCGGTCTTTTCAGCTTAAAGCAGGGTGTCGGCATCAACGGAACACCGGCCGATGTGATTAACAATAAACACAATTTGAAGATTGTGGAGATGGAGGCGGCCGTATTGCCTCGCGCCTTGGACGATGTGACGCTCGCCGTAATCAATTCCAATTATGCATTGGGTGTGGGACTTAACCCGGCAAAAGATTCGCTCTTTATCGAAAGTACGGATTCTCCGTACGCCAATGTTGTCGTGATTCGTACGGGAGATAACCGCGAGGCGTTAAGTAAGCTTGCTCAGGCGATGCACTCTCAGGTCGTGCGCGATTACATTCTTACGAAGTACAAGGGTGCGGTGTATCCGACATTCTGATTGAAGACTTTTTTTTAGTTTAAGCGCTCGCGGCCGTTGACATTGCGAGCGTTTTTTTCAATGTTTCTAAACCGAATGAACTAGGGTTTCATAGTCTTTGGAGTTATAGGAAAAAGGGACTTTCTTTCGTAGACTACGCTCCGAAAGTCGAGAAACAGTTCTTGCTTTCAACTCTCCTTAAGAACCAGACAAGAGGCAGTTGCCTCTTCGGGACTAGTCAGACACCGCTCGGTAGCCATATCGAGCGGTCTTTTTTTCGCTTACAATGGCCGGAGATGGAAATCATTTTCATCTAAGACGGTAACAATAAAGCTTCTGACTTTAGTCAGGAGTTGCTTACCTCTGTGAGTTTTTGTATGAAACAAATCAAATATACCGTCGGCGGAATGCACTGTGCCGCATGTTCCTCGCGGGTTGAGCGAACGGCTTTAGCCTGCCGGGGCGTTAAAGAGGCAGCCATCAATCTGGTTCGCGGTACGCTGGTTGTTTGCGTCGATGCTTCGCAATTTTCATCAGACAATCTTTGCAAACAGATCCAAGCGGCCGGCTACAGCGCATCCGAACAATCCGCACGGGACTCCTTGTCAAAAAAGCCTCGAGAGGCAAGCTGTCAACTTCTTGCCACCGTGGTTGTTGCCGGGCTTCTTTTTGTTCTGGCAATGGCAGGGGAAAAGCTTGCAATCAGCCCGCTTGTCAACGGTTCGGCTCAAGCCGTACTCGCTGCGACGGTTCTTCTGCTCAACCGTCAGTACTGGCTTGCAGGCTTAAGGGGGCTGGTCAATCGTGCTCCCACGATGGATACACTCGTGGCTTTCGGATCGAGTGCCTCGTTTTTCTTAAGCCTCGTTATCTTGATCGCGAACCTCGGAGAGGAGGGGCATCTGTCCTCGGATATCTTGTCACGCCTGTATTTTGATTCCTCAGCCATGATTTATGCGTTTGTCGGCGTCGGCAAATGGCTCGAAGGAAAAGCGCGGGACAAAACGGCCGCCTCTCTTGAAGCGCTTGCTCGTCAGATTCCTCATGAGGCCGTTCGTTTCATCGGGAATCGAACAGAGCGAGTCAATGTCGAGACCATTCGTCCGGGGGATGTTTTATTCGTGCGTGCCGGAGAGGCGATTGCGGCCGACGGTGTTGTTGTGGCCGGACAGGCACAAATCGATGAATCGACCTTTACGGGTGAGAGTTTGCCTCGGGAAGTTCAGACCGGCGACGAACTTTTTTGTTCGACACATGTCGCAGGGGGCTGGGTGCATCTGAAGGTTACGCAGACGGGCATGTCGACCCGATTTGCTCGGATCCTCAATCTTGTCGATTCCGTGACCGAGTCGAAAGCGCCGATTGAACGCGTTGCCGATAAAGTCAGTGCCGTGTTTGTTCCGATTGTGATGGCACTTGCTGCGCTGACGTTTTTCTTGTGGTTGTTATGCGGTTATCCGGCGGAGTTTTCGCTTGTCAATGCGGTTTGTGTGTTGGTGATTTCCTGCCCGTGTGCTCTGGGCCTTGCAACGCCGGTTGCCGTAACCATTGCAGGGACTCTGGCGGCTCGAAACGGTGTTTTTTTTAAGGATGCCGCAGCTTTAGAGGAAATGAGTCGCATTGACACGGCGGTTTTGGACAAAACGGGTACTCTGACGGAGGGAAAGTTCTCCGTAACCGCCGTGCGCACGGTTGCCTCCGTTTCTTCGAGTGCAGTACTCTCGCTTGCCCTTTCCGTCGAGTCTTTCAGTACGCATCCGCTCGCTCAGGCCCTGTGCCGATTCGCTCAAGGACACGGGGCCAAACCCGGTAAAACATCGAATTTTTGCGCCGGGCAGGGGATGGTTCGTGCCGATGTGGAAGGGAAAGTTGTCGAGATCGGAAATGCTTCGGCTTTATCACTGACAGCCGAATCGATTCCGGAAAATCTTAAGAACGCCGAACCCGGGCAGACGGTTCTGTATCTTCGAGTAAACGGTGTTGTATGCGCGGCATTTTCCTTAAGTGACACGCTAAAAGATTCGGCATTCGAACTCATTTCCAAATTCCGGCAACTGGGTGTCGATGTGTACATAGCAAGCGGTGATGCCGCATCGGTCGTTCAAGTTGTCAAGGACAAGCTCGGGTTGAATCACGGAATCGGTCAAATGACACCCGAGGCGAAAGAAGCACTTGTCGAAAAACTGCATCGTCGGGGACGACACGTGCTTTTTATCGGGGACGGAATCAATGATGCGCCCTCGCTTGTGCGTGCCGATGTCGGCATGGCTATCGGGGCCGGAACCAATGTTGCCGTAGACTCGGCTGATGTTGTTTTGGTCAGTTCACGCCTTTCGGATGTAGCCGCTGCGTTAAGCTTGTCACGCGCCGTGATGCGCAATATTCGAGAGAACCTGTTTTGGGCATTCTTTTATAACGTTCTGGGAATTCCTTTGGCGGCCGGTGTGCTTTATCCGATGTGCGGTTGGCACTTAAGCCCGATGTTCGCCGCTGCCGCTATGAGTTTAAGTTCGCTTTGCGTTGTCGGGAACGCAATGCGCCTTTTTGCTTGGCATCCCGAAGCATTTTGCAACGAGAAGGCCGATTGTTCTTTGGTTTCGGAGAAAATTATGAAGACACAAATTCGTATTGACGGTATGCATTGCGAGCACTGCGCTAAGGCTGCGAGTAAAGCACTCGGTGCTTTGCCCGGTGTTTCATCCGTTTCGGTTGATTTGACGAATAAAGCGGCTTTGGTCCAGAGTGTGATGCCGCTTGATGAGAAGGCCGTGCGTGCGGCTCTTGAAAAAGAAGAATTTACCCTTGTCTCAATGCAAGAGGTTTAATGCGACTGTGGTCTTCGGGCTTGTCCCGAAGACTATCGGGCCCACGTCAGGTAACTGACAATTGAGAAGATTGTCAGCAAAACGGCCTCAGCGTAGATACAGCGCGTTAATGTTTTGAAAAAGTCGGCTTTAAAGTAATCCAGAGAAATCATCAAACACACGTGTGTGGGGGTGACCATCTGGCCGCCTACACCGAATACCAGGACAAGACCGATTAAATCCAAGGAGCCGTTTGCCACGGCGGCCACAATCGGCATCATCATGGCGACGTGTCCTTGGGACATGCCCGTGAGCATGCCGATTAAAAAGCTGATGAATGCCAGAATCAGCGGAAGCGGAAGGACCGAGGCATGAAAGCTTTGGACGATTTGGCCGAGGGCGCCGCTTGTTTCCAAAAGCTGAATAAAGTACAGAATCATCACGACGTCACGCAGAAGTTTCTTTTCCACGGCACCGAGGAAGATATCTTTTAGGCTGACATCTCGTCCCATAAAGCGCAAAATCGGATAAAGCAACCCGACGATAATCAGCAGAGAAACGGAAGCCGCAAGTCCGAAGGCCATCGATAGGGCAAACACACCGAATATCGGCAAGAGAGCCAAGAAAAAGTCAATGCGGTACTTTGCGAGCTTATCTTCCGACGGTTCCTGGGCCGGTTCGACAATCTTTAAGGGCGAAATGAAAAAGAACCAGCCGATGGCAAACATCAGCGCACTGACCCAGAGCATGTGCACGATAAGGGCGCTGACGGAAACATTGGCAATTGCGCACGTCAACAGAATGCCCGGCACAATGGGATTGGCAAACTCCATGATGTGACGAAACCAGAAGTTAATGAGTGCCTTAGACTCATTGCTGACGGGTTGTCCCTCCGCGATCGTTTGGACAATCGGAGCGGAAAACCGGGCGCCGCCGATTGAAGGCAACATGCCGAGAAAAGCCGGCATGACGGCCAGCGTGACTTTCTTGGAAGGAATTAAATGGTGCAGGTATTGAACCAGGCCGTTGAGAATGCCGCTTTTGCGCATCTCGATTTCCAGACAGACCACGAAGTACAGGGCAAAGAGCAGGTCATAGCTTCTTGGCATCGAAACCATCGATTTGAAGGCAGCCCAAAGCGATTCGGGGCGACGGTCGAGGATAATCCAAATCAGCAGACCGCCAGACAAAATGGCCGGACCGATCGGAACTTTTTTCCGAATCAAAACAACCATTAAGGCAATAGCGACAAGAAGAATGATGTAAATGGACATGATGTGCGCGCAAACGACTAGCAGTTTTTCGACAACGTCGGAATTCCGCGGGCCATTCGAATGTCGTTAAAGAAGGAGGCGGGAAACCGAGGGGCCGCCTTAATTTTAAGCGGATCGTGAGGCAACGTTTCTTTCGGCTCGAACATTCCGTCCACGTCGGTCGGATTCAGACCGCGTAAAAGCCCTTCGGGAACGTTTCGAAGAGGACAGTGCGCAAAGGTCCGCGCAAAACTTGCACCGTGAAGACTGTTTGAAAACAGATGTGCAGGCACGCTTTCCAGACCGCTTTCTTCAAATGTTCGATCGAATCGCCAAGCTTTCGTGTTGGTATCAAAAAGCGTTTCCGGAACACTTTTAAGTGCGCGGCATCCGTAAAACGCTTCGCGAAAGTCCGTGGCATCGACGGCGGCACTGAAAAGCGCGGGATCGACCGATTCGAGTCCGCTGCTTTTAAAGAGTCCCGTAAAGAGTCGCGCCCGAGTAAGCGGTATAAAGACGAGTTTAGGAATTGATTTTAACTGCGGCAGGCGTGCAAATGTTTCCGTTAAATCCATCAATTGGGTATTTCGCATGAAAAGTGCTTGACTGATACGTGTGAGATTCACGGGCGGGTAAGACGGGCACCAAAGCACGGCCTTGCGCGATAACTTGCCGGTTACCGGATCAATAAGCGGGGGAAGTTCGTCTGTCAGAGCAACGGTTTGTTCCGGAAGCCTTACGGTCGAACAGGGAAGAACGCCGTCTACGTCAATTGAGAGTCTGTGGGTTCCTTTTGCGACGGTAAGTTTCACTTGTGTCGGCTTGTCCGAAAGCCACGGGACGGCATCGCTTTGCACATCGTCCAAGGTGTAGTGAATGGACTTTTCTTCCGGAAAAAGGCGTTGCGAGAACGCAAAGCAGACCGGTTCGCGATTTCGCCTGACGGACAGTTCGATCTTTAATGCGGTTCTCATGCCTTTTCTTCCTCGCTTTGTTCACAAAAGCACTCGATGTCCAGATGACGCGGCATTGCGGCGTAACTGGCCGGTAGCTTTTTGAGTTTGTAGCAAAAGGCAAACATGGCATCTGCGCAGGTCAAGTGCGGTAGTTCTGAAACGATGTCATCGGGAACATGTGTCAAGTTCACGCAACCGGCAAAACACTGTTCCAAATTCGTAATGTCCGGATTGTTGTGAAAAAGGCTTTCCGGTAAGTCTGTCAAATTGTTAAATCCTGCTGCCCATCCGCAGTAATCACCTCGTTCTCCGAGCGCTCTTAAAAACAAAGGAGGCAAGGGGTCGAGAATTTGTACAAGGGAGTCGAAAAACCGAAACGGTCGAATCGGGTAGGGCGCTGTCCAATGCATACGT
>DHJT01000052.1:12538-16797 GCA_002404465.1 Sutterella sp. UBA4713
GTGCATACGGATCGTATAAAGTCCCGGAGTTGTCCAACGATGCCCGACGGTTTGCCGTCGGTCAAAGTCAATGCATTCTGCCGTGCCGTCACCCCAGTCGATCCAAATGTCTCCGGGTAACGCCAAATCCGTTTTATAAAAAGACAAAACTTCTTGCTCCGAGGCATCGGCCTTCCATACGAAGCGAAAGGCGGCATCGTCGGGGCCGGCCTTCGGTCGCTTCCAACCCATTTGGATTCGGCGGGATTCATCAGCCCAAGAAAAAAAAGTGTGCGGTGCGCCGGCTAAAAACTGATCGACGACGAACGGGACTGGAGCGCCCGCGAAGGGGTTGAAAACGTGTTTTAATGCTTTGCAATCGGCAAAGGCACGCGTACAGATTGTGTTCGGACCGACGCAACTTAAAAGCCCTTCGGGAATCGTTTCCAAGTCGCTTCGTGCAAAGATTTCTCGAATCGATGCCGGATTTTTAATCGGCGAAAAAAGATGTGCGTCAACGGAGCGGATGCGACTGGCATAAAAAGCACGATCTAAGATCGTGAGATTCGGGTTCGCTGAGAAAAGATCGGGCGAAACAAAGCTTAATTCGGTTTTCTCGTCGGTGTCCGAATCTATAAGGGGCAAAAGGCGTGTGGCGGCAAGAAGATTTCCTGTTTTATCCGTTTGCCCGTTCGTGAGGATCGGAAGCGGCGAGACAACGGCACGGGTTTGCTTCGGAAGAGATCGTAGCGGAAGAAATCCCGACGTCGTGTGAATGCGAACACGTGCGACATCCTCGGCAAAACTCAGGTGGGTGACTCGTAGCACAGGGGTAAACGCGTCATCACGGGCCATCCGTTGCAATTCGATTTCAGAAATCGTGCAATCGACATACTCTAAAACGCCGTCCCCCCAATCGATACGAATTTCTCCGACCTGATCCATTGCCAGGCGGGGGATTTTATAAAAGGTCAGGCACGCCGTAGCCTCGGTTGTTGTCGTCAAATCAATGACAAGTTCACGGGCCGCATCGGGAGCAAAAGTCTGCGTTGTCATGAATCCGTATTCTAATTGCCCGACGCATCGGTTTTTGCTGCGAGCAGGGGGTTAATGAGCAGACGAATGGCGCGTACTCGGTCATCTAAGCCGTGCGTTGCGACGGTAAACTTTAACTTGTCCGGGGCAATCATGCGCATATCGCGTCGTGATTGCAGTAGGCGCACAAGCGCCAACGGGCTAAAGTGCGGCTTCTCGTCAAAGGTAAAGACAATGGCGGCATCGGCGGCATCGATTTTCCGAATCCCCAACGTTTTTGAGTGGATGCGCAGACGATGAATTGCAATGAGGTTTAATGCCTGCTCGGGAAGCTTTCCGAATCGATCGGTTAGGTCATCGATGACAGACTCGATTTGCGCGATGTCGCGAGCTAAGGCGAGACGTTTGTATAAAGTTAAGCGACTCGAAACATCCGGGATGTAATCGTTCGGCAACAGGGCACTTAAGTGAAGATTGATTTCGGAAAGCGTCCCGAACGGGTGCTCGAGCGACGGAGATTTTCCGGACTTTAATGCATCAACGGCATCCTTGAGCATTTGAGTGTAAAGCTCAAAGCCGACCTTGGAGATTTCGCCGCTTTGCTCCTCGCCGAGAATTTCACCGGCACCGCGAATTTCCAGGTCGTACATTGACAGATAAAACCCGCTTCCGAGATTGTCGAGTCGTTCGATGGCATCGAGGCGTTTTTGTGCATTTTTCGTAATGGCGTCTTCGCCGGGAATGAGCAAATACGCGTAGGCCTGATGGTGCGAACGTCCGACGCGACCGCGCAGTTGATGCAACTGTGCAAGACCGAGTTTGTCGGCTCTGTGCATGATGATGGTATTGGCGTTCGGAATATCAATACCGTTTTCGATAATTGTCGAACAGAGCAACACGTTGTAGCGTTGTTCGTAAAAATCACGCATCGTCGCCTGCAGATCGCGCTCCGGCATTTGTCCGTGTGCCAGTCCGATTCGGGCCTCCGGTAGCAAAGCTTTAAGGCGGGCGAACCGGTTCTCGATTGTCTCGACTTCGTTATGTAGGAAGTAAACCTGACCGCCTCGTTTGAGTTCGCGCAGAACCGCTTGCCGAATGAGGTCATCGGTTTCGCGGCGTACGAACGTTTTTATGGCAAGGCGTTTTTCCGGAGCCGTTGCGATAATCGAATAGTCTCGAATGCCGTCCAAACTCATGGCCAACGTGCGAGGAATCGGTGTCGCCGTAAGCGTGAGTATGTCGGCCTCGGCACGCAAGGCCTTAAGCTGCTCCTTTTGCCGTACACCGAATCGGTGTTCCTCGTCGACGATAACAAGACCGAGACGCTTAAACCGGACTTTTTCTCCCAAGAGCTTGTGTGTTCCGATGACAATGTCAACCGTGCCGTCGGCAATGCCTTCTAAGGCTTGTGTAATTTGCTTTGCGGTCCGAAAACGCGAAAGTTCTCGGACTGTAACGGGCCAGGCGGCAAAACGGTCGGTAAAAGAGCGAGCATGTTGTTCGGCTAAAAGCGTCGTCGGACACAGAACGGCTACCTGTTTGCCGTTCATCGCAGCAACAAAAGCAGCGCGTAATGCAACTTCCGTTTTTCCGAAACCGACGTCTCCGCAAATGAGACGGTCCATGGGGCGCGCGCTTTGCATGTCTTCGAGTACACAATTGATGGCTTGTGTTTGATCGGGCGTTTCTTCGTAAACAAAGCCCTCGCAGAAGGCTTCATAGTCGGCCCGCTTAACGGTATAGCGACACCCGGCACGGGATTCGCGCACGGCATACAAATTTAAAAGTTCGGCCGCCGTATCGTGTGCTTTTTGTGCGGCTTTCTTTTTGGCTTTGTCCCAGTCGCCGCGCCCGAGCGTGTTAATCGGGGCGTGATCGGGATCGGCTCCCGTGTATCGACCGATCAGATGCAATTGCGAGACGGGGACAAAGAGTTTGGCACCCTTGTCGTAGTCGATGCGCAAATACTCGTTTTTCCCTTCGTTCGTTTCGATGGTTTCCAGGCCGACATACCGACCGATACCGTGTTCGGCGTGTACGACCGGATCCCCCGGTGCTAATTCTCCGATATCGCGGATTGTTGCTTCCAACGCATCGGCAGCGTTCCGACGTCGCCGTACACGACTTGTCGCCTTGAGTTGATAAATCTCTCCTTCGGTCACAAAGGCCACTTTAGGATCGGTCAGCGTAAAACCGGAACTGAGCGGAGATTGCGCCAGGCAGACGGGAGCATTTGAGTGAAAAAAGTCCGCGACACTGTCGACGTGTTCGGCTTGCCGATTATCGTTTTGCAGTAAATCCTCAAGGCGCATCAGGCGCCCTTGGCCCGAAGCAAGCAGCAACACGCGCCGTTTTTTTAGTGAGCAGGCCGTCAGGTAGTTTTCCAGTTTTGCCAGAGGTTTTTGTGCCTTGCGTTCCAGAGAAACGTCGGGAATTTCCGTGGGTGCGGTTAAAAGGCGCAAACGTCCGAACACGTTGATGCCGGCAAATAGGTCCGGTGCCGTTAACAGCAATTTTTGGGGGGCAAGTGCCGGCCGTTCGGTATCGTGTTGCAAGAAGGTGTACCGCTCCAGCGTTTCTTTAAAAAAGGCACTAACGGCTTGTTCGATGTCGCCGATTGTCAAAACAACCGAATCGGACGGTAAGTAATCGGCAAGCGTTTCGGTTGCATCAAAAAAAAGCGGCAGGTAGTACTCAATGCCGGCACTTGCAACGGATTTGAGCGTGTCGTTGTAAACAACGGAGCGTGTCGGATCGCCCTCGAAAGTTTTTTTCCAGTTGACTCGAAATGTGTTGAGCGAGGCCTCGTCCATGGGAAATTCATGGCCCGGGAGGAGGCGAATTGTGTCGATTGCCTCCCCGGAACGCTGAGAGTCCGGATCAAAGATCCGTATCGACTCGATTTCGTCATCAAAAAGATCTAAACGAAAGGGGGTTACTTCGCCCATCGGAAAAATGTCGACGATACTTCCGCGTATCGAAAATTCTCCGGCGGCATAAACCTGATCGACACGACTGTAGCCGCTTTGGCTCAGTGTAGTCTTAAGCGCATCGAGATTGACCTTTTGACCGATTTTGTAAAAGAACGTATTCGATAGGATATAGGAGCGCGGAGCCAGGCGAAAGACTGCCGAGCAAGCCGAAACGAATAGCACGTCGAGAAAACGGCCCTTTTCATTGTTTGCGAGTTTCCATAGGGTCTCGAGTCGTTCACTCACGAGTGTTTCGTGCGGGCTCATCGTGTC
>DHJT01000052.1:16819-30284 GCA_002404465.1 Sutterella sp. UBA4713
ACGGGAGCGTTTCCCAATCGGGTAACACACCGATGCGAGCCTCGGGTTTGAGCCAACCGAGCTCTTCGCTTAAGCGTCCGGCCTCGGAGGCGTCGGCACAGATGACCGTTATGGGACGATGCTTTTGCTGAGCTTTCTCAAAAAGGGCTGCCAGGGCTGCTGCGTTACCGGCTCCTTGAGCGGGCATCAGTGTTCGGTGCTCACCGGCATCCGGAAGATTAAATCCGGAATCGAGTACCCCGGAAAAAAATGTTTCTGACATGCAATCGGCAATATTAAGGAGACTTTGTTGCTTTTGCAGGAACCGAATCGGTTATACGCGCCTTACTGATAACCGAATCGATATAGGTTTGTATTTTTTGTTGTTGCAACAGTTGTGTCAGTTTGGGGCGAACGGACTCGAAATCAGACCAGCGTTGCGCATCGCGCCGTCCCTCCAGTTTGATGATATGCCAGCCCAGACGGGATTTAACGGGGGACGAGGTAATCTTGCCCGGTTTCAGAGCCTGAAGACTCCGAGCAAAATCGCTGTCAAAGACGGCAGGCGAAGTCCAGTCAATCAGCCCCCCGGCATTTTTGTTTTGCATCGTGTCTATGGAATATTCGCGTGCGAGCGCATCGAATTTTTCTCCGCTGTGAATGCGCTTGAGCAGTCCCTTGGCTTGCTCTTCGTCACGGACAAGAATATGCCGAACGAGGACCTCTTCGGGGCCCCAAGCCGCCTTTTCTTTTTCGTAAAGAGAACGGAGGTCCTGCTCGCTTACCGGATTTTTTTTAATCCAGTCGGCAATGAGGGCGCGAACCAAAACGGCATCGCGCGCTTTGCGGATTTCTTGCCGGACTTCTTTGCGCTTTTCAAGGTGGGCTTTTTTAGCTTGTTGGACAAGCGCCGTATCCCGAATGAGCATATAGCGCACACGCTTTTCTAATTGCTCGTCGTGAGCAATTCCGCGTTTGACAAAGGCGTTGATCAGCTCGTCTTGAGCGGCTTTTGTAACCGTCGTTCCGTTGACTTGAAAGGGTTGGACCGAGGCCCAGACACTCAGGTTAAATGCGCACAGAGCGCCGGTAAAAAGAGCTACCTTAAGCGTTTTCATGATTTTCATTTTCACTGGTCTTTTGCTTTTGTTCGGGAAGGTGTTTTGCCATCCAGACTCCGAATCCCAAGGTAAAGACAAGGGTAATGCCGAGCAACCCGAACATTTTAAAGTTAACCCATGTCTCCGTCGAACACAGATAGGCAACGGCCAGATTCACAGCGCCGACGAAGGCAAAAAAAATGCACCAAATTTTCTGTGTTGTATCCCAACAGTCTTTAGGCAAGGTCAATTGCTTTTTCAAGAGCATCGTCATGAAGTTTTTGCCCGTGAGAATTCCGTAAAACAGAATCGACCCGAATATCCAGTATAAGATGGTCGGCTTCCATTTGATGAACATCGCGTTGTGCAGAAAGATTGTCAGACTTCCGAAAACGAGAATGACTCCGAGAGAAATCCATAACATGGGTTCGGGTTTTTCCCCTCGCAAAAATACGATAAGCACCTGCACCAAGGAGGCCGCAATGGCCACAATCGTGGCGGTAAGGATTGCCGCTTGCGCTACATCGAATGAACCCGGAAGACAAGCATTCAGAACATCGGTACACGCTTGCGGATTTGCACTCGCGAATTTAAACGAGGCAAAGAACAAAATGACGGGAAAAAGGTCGAAAAGAAGTTTCACAATGGGATGATTTGTTAAAAATGGTTAGACAAAGAGTCACGCAATCGTGTTAGTTTAATATATGCGCGTGTTTTCACGAGCAATCGGTCTTTGTGTCGATTTTCTTTATGGTCTTTCAATTCATTAAATATTTCATCATGACGGTCGTTTCTGTTGCTACGCTCGGCGCATGCGCTTCCGAGCTCAAACCCGTGCACACGGTCGAGGGTATTTCCGAGTATGTCCTTTCCAACGGATTGAAGGTTATCCTGTTTGAAGATCGTAGCAAACCGACGGCAACGGTCAATACAACGTATCTGGTCGGCTCGCGCCATGAAAACTACGGCGAGACCGGTATGGCCCACCTTTTGGAGCATTTGCTCTTTAAGGGAAGTCGCAACTTTCCCGATCCGGATAAGGAATTTGCCCGTCGCGGCTTTCGCATGAACGGAACGACGTGGTTGGACAGAACGAATTTTTTCGTCAGTTTTACGGCAAGTGACGACAACATGCGTTGGGCTCTGGCCTGGAGTGCCGACGCGATGGTCAATTCCAACATTGCTAAGCGCGATTTGGATACCGAAATGACCGTTGTGCGCAACGAATACGAGATGGGAGAAAACAAGCCCGTCAGCGTTATGCTCAAACGCATGCAATCGGTTCTTTTTGACTGGCATGCCTACGGGCGTTCGACGATCGGGGCGCGCAGTGATATCGAAAACGTCCCGATTGAAAACTTGCAGGCGTTTTATCGCAAGTGGTATCAGCCTGACAATGCGGTTCTGACGGTCTCGGGCAGCTTTGATACGAAGAAAGTCTTGGGCTGGATTCAGGAGTCCTTCGGGACAATTCCCCGTCCGACGCGCATGCTTCCTCGCGAGTGGACGATTGAGCCTGTTGCCGACGGTCCTCGGTACTTCCAGATTCGTCGTCCGGGCGAGATGCAACTTGTCGCCGTAGCTTATCGCGTTCCGTCGGCCTTAAGTGACGACAATATGGCTGTGGATACGGCTGTACAGATTCTTTCGGACGCGCCCCGCGGACGTCTGTACAAAGAGCTCGTTGAAACCGGGCTTGCCAGTCAGGTTTTCGGCTGGCATCTGCCGGGAAAGTATCCGGGATTCGTTCTTTTCGGAGCGATGGTCAAAAAGGGTGAAACGCTCGAACCCGTGCGCACGACCATGATTGATGTCATTGAAAATGCATTTAAGAAAAAACCGGTGACGGCTCAGGAACTGAAAACAACGGCGGCGGACACGGAAACGGCCTTCGAACGGACGCTAAGCGATCCGGAAGCGTTTGCCGTGGATCTTTCCGACTACATCGCGCTCGGTGATTGGCGAGTTTTCTTTGTCGATCGCGACAAAGTTGCGAAGTTGACCGAGCAGGCCGTCAATCAGGCAGCGCAAACGTATTTTGTACGAGATAACCGTGTTGTCGGTGAGTTTATTCCCGATAACGACCCCCGCAGGGCTCCGCTGATGACAATGCCGAAACTCGATGATGTTCTTTCGGGAATTCAATTTTCCGAGGCAGGTGACACGGGAGAGGCTTTTGACGTCAGTCAAGAGAACATCATGCGCCGTACACAGCGCTTTAAGGTCGGCGATGTTTCCGTGGCACTGCTCCCGAAGAAAACGCGAGGCAAGACCGTTACCGTCATCACGTCTTTTCAATACGGAAATTTAAAAGCGGCTTACGGCAAGTCCGTTGTTGCCGACATGCTCGAACCGCTGTTGACACGCGGAGCTCGGGGAATTGATAAGCAGGCCATTGCCGATCGGTTAACGGAGCTTAAGGTTCAGGGCGATGTGTTTTCTTTTACGTGCACGCACGAGACGATTAACGAAGCGTTGGCGTTCATGGGAAAGCTCATTGCAACGAGCACGTTCCCGGACAAAGAAGTCACGCAGTATGCTCGCCAGTACGGCACGGCTTTGGCTGCTAAAAGTGACGATCCGATGACACTTGCCCGCGATGCATTGGTCCGTCACTTCCGGTTGTACCCGCAAGGCGATCCGAGGAACACGTTGACAACCGAAGAAATCATCGAAAAGCTCAAAACAGTGGACCGCAGTGCGTGCTATGAATGGTATCGGGATGTCTTTTCGACCGAACACGGTGCAGTTGCCGTTATCGGAGATTTCGACGCGAAAGCGGTACGCTCGATATTGGAAAAGACACTCGGACAGAAAAAGTCTGTCGGTAAAGAAAATTCTTATGAGCGTTACTTCCCGCAATTTAAGCCGGTTTCGGCAGCTCGCTTTGTTATCGATACACCGCAAAAAGAAAACGCTGCCGTTCTTGCGCGCATGGATTTTTCGGGAAATTTCCGCGATGAGGATGCGCCTGCCATGGAAGTTGCGAATTGGATTCTCGGGGGCGGTACTTCGCTTTCAAGCCGTTTGATGGAACGTCTGCGCCAGAAGGAGGGACTGAGCTATAGCGTCTATAGCCAGATTCTGTTCCCCGGATTCGGCAATCGTGCGGCCTGGATTGCATATGCCATTGTCGCGCCGCAAAACCTGGCCAAGGCCGAAAAGTCACTGCGCGATGAAATTGCTAAGGCGTTAGATAAAGGGTTTACGAAAGAGGAAGTCGAGCAGGCTGTTCAGGGACTTTTGCAACATCGTGCGGTCAATCGTGCTCAGGACGCTCACTTGGCACGCAGCTGGATTACGTTTTTAGAAACGGATACGGACTTTACCGAAAGTCAGCGCTACGAAGAAAGACTCAGAGCTTTGGATGTCAAGGCCGTCAATGCGGCTTTGCACAAGATGCTCAAGGCCGACGGGATCACATTTGCTTTAGCCGGGGACTTGCAGAAGGCCAAAAAGGCCGGTGCGGATTTTTCCGTGCCTTAATCTGCAAAAACCACGCAGGGATCGTGCGGGAAGAGTTCAAGATCAAGAACATGACGGTATCGGTAAAAAAGACGGCGGATGAACCGGGCACTCACGTAAAGCAGGGGTGACTGAACCGAGCCCTACGCGATTTAGGCCGAGGATCCTTTTTGCCAAACTCGGCTGGAAGGCTCAGCTCAAGGGCAGTGTCGTCATAAAAGTGTCGCCGGCCTACACGCGTCAGACCTATCCGGTCTGCAGACACTGCGAAGGATCGTCCGACACAGGCCAAATTCAAATGCCTGTGTTGCGGATACACGGATAACGCTGACCGTGTGGCGGCGTTGAATATTTTGCGCGTGGACTTTATCGCTTTTTGAGCCTGCGGGAAGTTCGAGGGTAATGCTCGATCTCAAGTGAATTCGGGGCGCCTTATTGAGACGGGCTTATGTCAGTTGCAGGAACCGATCGGAGAAATTACGGAGCTTGCCCCGTGACTCAGTAGGGCATCCTCGTCTTTTAGGGCGAGGAGAAAGTCAATTGCCCTCGATAAGCCGAATCAAACCGTTCGGACAATTTCGCGGATCGGTGCACTCAAACGGGATGCTGTCACGCAGTTCGACGGAGACACGATGAACCTGACGACGCAGTAGCGAAAGTTGCTCTCGTGTCATTTGAAGCATTTTGTCAGCTGATTCGGTTTTCGTCGCAAAATCTTGTGCGTGTTGCAGGTAGAACTTGAAGCCGCTGTACGGGTGCAAGGCGTTTCTTAAAGCACTTCGCTCGGCTTTGTTCATAAAGCGCCAGTGCATAAGACGCTGTTTCTGTGTTAGGACCGGCCACAAGGCCGCCTGCTCGACAGGGTTCATTTGGTCCCAAAAGTAGCTTCGTGTATCGGTAGCAGGCTCGTCGCTGAAAAGGCGTAATTCCGGTTGCGCAACGCACACGCAGGCCCCGAGTGTCAGCTGGCCGATTAAAAGAAATTTGCACAGGACAGATTTCATACGTAAAACGAATGCACGATATTCAAGACGAGGCAAGTTTAGGAGATGGAATTTGAAAAAGGGTCCCCTGTTTTGAAAAAATTGTAACTAGAATTTGTAACAGGGCAAGTAGCTTAAAAATCTCGGCACAATCTTAATCGAAACGAATTCATCTACTTTTTAAGAGATAAAGACCTATGACCGATTTACCACGTAATCCGAAGGTTCTGGTTGTTGACGATGACCCGCGTTTGCGCGATTTGCTTCGTCGCTATTTAGGTGAAAATGATTTTTCCGTGACGGTTGCCGACGGCGGACAGAGCATGAATCGTATTTGGATGCGCGAGCGATTTGATGCTCTGATTCTCGATTTGATGATGCCCGGGGAAGACGGGTTGCAGATTTTGCGCCGGTTGCGTGCTGCAAAGGATACAACGCCGATTATTATGCTCACGGCTCGCGGCGAGGATGTCGATCGCATCGTCGGGCTTGAACTCGGAGCGGACGATTATTTGCCCAAGCCCTTTAATCCGCGCGAGCTTTTAGCGCGCCTTCACGCCGTACTGCGACGCCGTCCGGAAGTCGATCAGCCCGGTGCCCCGACCAAAGAAAACGAGACCGTCCGATTCGGACATTTCGAACTCGATTTGGGACGCCGTGAATTGCGCAAAGACGGCAAGGCCGTGACTCTGACGACCGGAGAGTTTTCCGTCATGAAAGCCTTTGCACGCCACCCGCGTGTCCCGCTGTCGCGCGAAAAACTCATGGAAATGGCTCGCGGTCGTGAGTACGAGGCCTTTGATCGGTCGCTAGACGTTCAGGTCAGTCGCTTGCGTAAGTTAATCGAAATCGATCCTTCTAAGCCTCGGTATCTGCAGACGGTTTGGGGACTCGGTTACGTTTTTATTCCCGACGATCCCGAACAAGGCGACGCAGCGTAATCGAAGGGAGAACCGATGCCTTCACCGTTGGCTCGTACGCCGAATTTATTTTGGCGTACGTTTATTCTGTTGATGTTCCTCATTGTCTTTTGTGTGATGGGGTGGTTGCAAAGTTTTCGTGTGTTAAACGAAACACCGTACGTGCAGGCAACGGCACAACAGATTGTTTCCATGGCCAAATTGACGCGTTACGCGCTCATTTCCGCCGACCCCGTGTATCGATCCGATTTGCTTCTTGTGCTCGCGAATCAAGAAGGGTTGCGAATTCTTCCCAAGGAGCCGACGGACACGGTGGTTCCTCTTTCTCAGGGCGCTTCGTATGCCAGTTCGATTGAAGACATCAAGGCGACCGTGCGATATTCGCTCGGCGCAGGAACGGTTCTTGCCGAGCGCGTCAACGGTGAACCGGGATTGTGGGTGTCTTTTACGATTGACGGGGATGCATACTGGTTAAGAACGAACGCTACGATTCTTAATCCTCCGTATGGAAAAACATGGCTCTGGTGGGCTTTGGCAGCTTTCGTTGCGAGTATTCTGTGTGCGGTTTTGATCACAAGCCGTTTGACGGCGCCGTTAAATCAACTGTCACTGACGGCTCGGGAGTTCGGACGCGGGCGTGTTCCCAAGACGCTTCCCGAAGACAGCGGACCGGAAGAAATTCGCGAACTCAATGCCAGTTTTAATCGCATGGTTCAGGACATTACCCGTGTGGAAAAAGATCGTGAGGTCTTGCTTGCCGGCGTATCTCACGATTTGCGTACGCCGATTACCCGATTGCGCCTGGAAACGGAGCTGGCGGATCTACCAGAGGATACGCACCGGGCAATGGTCAGCGATTTGGAACAAATGGAGCGCATCGTCAATCAGTTTATGGATTATGCGCGGCGCAACAGTTTGCCTTTAGCGGCCGTTGATTTAAGTCGTCTTGTTTCCGATGCCGTTCGGATTGCGCGTATCGATATCGATCCGGGGGTGCGCTTGCGCGTTTCAATCGACCCGGACATTTGGGTTATGGCACACTCGATCGAGATGTCGCGTGTGGTGCAGAACCTGTATACCAATGCATTACGTTACGGAAAAAGTCAGGACGGCGTTCTGGATCTTTCCGTGGAATTAAAACGCGAGGGTGATAAAGCGGTTTTGACCGTCAGTGACTGCGGACCGGGACTGGATATGAGTCAGGCAGGGCGACTGATGCGCCCCTTCGAGCGCGGTGACGCGGCACGCGGCGGAACGTCCGGTTCCGGTTTGGGTCTTGCGATTGTCGATCGCATCGTGCGGCGCTGTTCGGGAACGGTTTCTCTTTCCGCCACAGTGCCTCACGGGTTGACGGTTACCATAAAAGTTCCGACTTGCAAACCGGCCAAGTCCGAATAAGACGCTCCTTACTAAAAAGCGCCGGTTGAAAATCAACCGGCGCTCTTGCTTAAGTCAGTACTCGGACGTTATTTCTTGCATCTACCGCACTTTTTGTTGACGGCTGCTTTAAAGGCACTGCCCGGGACGAATTTGGGAAGCTTCTTGGCCGGAATTTTGATGGTTTCGCCGGTGTGCGGGTTGCGACCGGTGCGTGCCGGACGAGCCTGCAACTTGAAGGTACCGAAGCCGACGAGGGTGAGCGGGTCGTTTTTCTTGACCGTGGCGATAATTTCTTCGGTCACTGTCGCAAGGATACGGCCGGCCTGGGCCTTGGAGATGCCGTGCTTGGCGGCAATTTTGTCAATAAGCGCGAGACGATTCATTAAGTTCTCCTTGTAACCCGCCGTAGCGGGATTTGGTTGATGGTTACCGTGTCGTGGCGGGCAGCGGACAAATGCGCCTCGGACGACCCGTCGCCACGTCAATACTAATGCACCTATTTGATAAAGTGCGACCTTTGCGCAAAAGTGTGGGTTCGGAGGGACAGACTGCTCGGCTTGCAAGGGCTTACATGCCGCAGATTGACTGGGAAGCGCCTGTTTGTGCTATAAGGAGGCGTTTTCCGTTTCGATCGTCTCGTCTTGGTGCGTTCGAATGATTTGCATGAGATCGGTTGTCGTTGTAGCTATGTTCTCTGCCTGTTTGATCTGCCGGGCGGCAAGCGTCAGCTCAATTTCCTTTCGGCGTAGCGTGCACTCGGTTTGTGCTTGTAGATCTTTGGCATTTTGAGCACAGCGCTCGGCGCAAATTAAAAGAGCGAGGGCGGTTATCGGTCGTTTTTGATTTTGCATCAGTCGTGCACAGAGCAGGTACGCCGGAATAAAGTTGCCGTTTGCTGACCGTACGCCCCATGAAAGCGCGAGAGAGCCGCTGGTGTCGACTAATCGTCCCGAGGCATAAAAAAGAGCAAGTCGATATTGTGATGCCGCATCGCCGTTACGGGCGGCCTCTGCCGTCCAGCGGACTGCTTCCGAATCGTTTTGTGCGGGGTTGTCCGGGCGCATGTATAGATTGGCCAATTCGGCACAGCCCTGGATCCATCCGCCGAGAACGGCTTTCTTGAGATAGAGAGTAGCTTGCCTTAAATCAACTTGGCATCCGCGTCCCGTTTTGTACGATTCGGCGCTTTCTTTTTGACTCAAGACGTGTCCTTGGGCGGCGGCGAGTCGAAACCACGTCAAGGCTTCGCGGGCATCGACCTTTGCTCCGAATCCCCACAGCAGAGCGCGTGCCAAGTCGTATTGAGCCGGGGCATAGCCTAAAGTTGCTGCACGGCGAAACAGTGCCGCGGCTTTTTCCGGGTTCGGCCGTATGCCTTGGCCTCTGGCAATCAGTATGCCCAAGAGGTGTTCGCTTTGTGCATGTCCTTTTTCAGCCGATTTTTTCAACCATTTGACGGCTTCTCGATTGTTTTGTGCCGGAGGGGTTCCTGCCGTGAGTGCTTTGGCAAGTTCGTATTGGGCTTGAGCGTTGCCGGAGGCGGCCAAGTGTTTCAGAGCTTCAATGTCTGCTTGGCTTTTACGAGGCAGGAGAACTTTCCCGTTTAGCAGATCCAAAACGGAAAGCGCCCTGTCCGGTTCGTCAGATAGTGTGAATCGTAAGTCAACGTCTTTTCGCATGCTAACGCTCAAATCGGGAATTACGCTTGCGTTCGGGACGCGTCGGCTTCCGAGGGCATCGGCTCTGCTTGCTTGACCGGGGAGCAGGCATACAAATCCAAAGATCGGATGGCTTTTGTCAGTGCCTTCACGGCATCAAGACGCGGGAAGGTTTTTCGCCAGACAAGAGCGACCGTTCGCTTCGGGACGTTTACTCGCGTAAAGGGAATAAATCGAAGCAGGGGGATTTTTTTGTAGTACGGGTAAGCGCTCGAGGGAAGAAGCGTAATGCCGAGACCTTGTGCCACCATGTAGACAATGGTTTCAAGCGAGGCACTTGTCGTGGTGTTCCCGCTTGTTGAGTCCGGGTGGGATTTGTCATAACAAAAATTCAAAATTTGATCGCGCAAACAGTGTCCCTGACCGAGTAGGAGCAAAGGTTCGTCGCGGATTTCGGCCTTGCTCACGGTAATTTTTTGCGCTAAAGCGTGATGCACGGGAACGCAGGCAAGGAATTCTTCCGTGTACAAGGGAGCTACGCTTAAGGTCGGTTCGTCGACCGGTAGTGCCATAACGGCCACATCGATTTGGCCGGTTTTTAATTGTTCGAGTAATTCGGAGGTTTTTGCCTCTGAGAGAACAAGCGGCATGGACGGGGCGGTTTGTGAAATGCTTGAGACAAGTCCGGGGATTAAAAAAGGCGCGATGGAGTAAATGACGCCGAGATTTAAAGGGCCGGATAAAGGATCTTTGCCGATTTGGACGCACCGATTAATTTTGTCGACTTCTTCGAGTACGCGCTGGGCATGTTCGATGATGCTGCGTCCCAGGGGCGTTGCCATGACCGATGAGCTCTTTCTTTCGAAGATTTGGATTCCCAGTTCCGTTTCCAGTTTTTTTACGGCTACCGAAAGCGACGGTTGCGACACGCGGCATATTTGGGCGGCATGACCGAAGTGCATGGTTTGTGCAATGGCAATGATGTAGCGTAGTTCCGTCAGTGTCATGATTTTTAAGCCTCTAAAAAGCCATCACGGCCGGCATACCAGTGACGCGCGTGTTCACGAGCTTGAGCCGGAGAGGCGGCAATCCAGTCGATTGCCGTGTCGCGGGCCGCTTGTAAAAGCGTCGCATCGAGTGCAGGGTCGGCATACTTTAAAAGGGGGGCGCCGGACTGCCGGGCTCCTAAAAACTCGCCGGGACCGCGCAATCGCAGATCTTCGCGTGCGATGGCAAAACCGTCGGTTGTATTGCGAATGACGGCGAGCCGCTCTTTGCCGTTTTGGCTGATGGATTTTGAAAAAAGAAGAATGCAGTGGCCGGGAATCGAACCGCGCCCGACTCGGCCGCGCAATTGATGCAATTGTGCCAGGCCGAAACGTTCGGCCTGTTCGATAATCATCAGATTGGCACCGGGGACATCCACGCCGACCTCAATGACGGTTGTCGACACAAGGACATCAAGTTCGCCGGATTCAAAGGCACGCATCACGCGTTGCTTGTCATCGGCTCCGAGGGCGCCGTGTAACAGTCCGACGCGAAGCTCCGGGTAGTTTGTTTTAAGCCAAGACGCACGCATCGTGACGGCCGAAAGTGCGGAGTTATCTCCCTCCTCGATAAGAGGGCAGACCCAATAGGCCTGTCGTTTTTCGGCCCTGTTGGTCAGAAGGACCTGAGCGACGGCGTTGACCCGCTCAAGGCTCACAAGTTTTGTTTTAATCGGTGTGCGCCCCGGCGGTAATTTGTCAATAACGGAAACGTCCATGTCCGCCAGATAGCTCATTGCCAAAGTTCGAGGAATCGGTGTTGCCGAGAGCATCAGAAGGTGAGGAGTGCATTTTTCCGAACCGGTCGACGAGCGTAGCCGTAATCGTTGCTCGACTCCGAAACGATGCTGCTCGTCAATGACGACCAGTGCCAGGTTCTTAAATGTAACGGCTTGAGAAATGAGAGCGTGTGTGCCGATGACGATGTCGTATTTCCCGGCGGCAATTTTCTCTTGGCATTGCGCTTTTTCTTTCGGTTTTAATGAGCCGACGAGCCAGGCAACGCGAACGCCTAAGGGGGTGACGAGTTTGGCCACTTTTCGAAAGTGTTGTTCGGCGAGAATTTCCGTCGGAGCCATCAGGGCAACCTGAAAGCCGCTGTCGACGGCACGTAGGGCAGCGAGCGTTGCCACGACGGTTTTTCCTGAGCCGACATCGCCTTGCAGTAATCGATTCATGGGGGATGCTTTAGCGAGATCCCGATCAATTTGAGCCAGAACGCGCACTTGGGCATCTGTCAGACGGTACGGAAGACTTTTTATAAGACGGTCGGCGGTCTTCTCGGGAACCGGCGCAACCGATTGTGCCGTCAGTTCGGCCTTTCTTTGGCGATTGAGTTTTAGGGCTATTTGTTGCGCAAGCAGTTCGTCGAACTTAAGACGTTGCCATTCGGGGCTTGTTTTATTTTCCAGCGCGAGTCGGTCGGCTCCCGGAGCCGGGCGATGCAGGGTTGTCAGGGCGACGCGAAGGGACGGAAGGGAAAGTTTTCGTAAAAGAGCCTCGGGGACCGTATCGGTTAAATCCACATCCAAAAGAGCCCGTGCGATACGCTTTCTGAGCCAAGCCTGAGTGACGGATTCGCCACTCGGGTATACGGGAGTGAGCGTTTGCGGCAACGTGTAAGCGGCGTTTTTGACTTTCGGGTGAACCATTTCCGGCATCCCGTGAAAGTCCGTGCGGACGATGCCGAAAAGACGTAGGCGCGATCCCGGTTTAAATTGCGCTTTCGTACTCGGAAAAAAATGCAGGAAACGAACATGAAGTTCGCCGGTTTTGTCTGACGTTCGTGCAACGAGTTGTTCGTTTCGGATGCGGGTCACTTCGCTACTTAAGACGGTCACTTCCACTAAGGCTGCCTGACCGGACTGTAGTCGGTTAATCGGCGTGATGCGTGTTTCATCCTCATAACGAAGCGGCAGGTGCAGGGCAAAATCCCAGTCTCGAACCAGCCCGAGCCTGGCCAGGCGCTCTGAAAGCGGAGCCAGTTTTTCTCCTTTGGCAAGTCCTTTTCTAAACACGATACCCTCTTGGGATGACGATTGTAAGCGTATTCTATCGAACATTGCCTTTCGATAACCGCTTTTGATAAGCAAAGGAGGCATTCGACTTGAGTTGAGAGAGCCGTCGCGGCTTGTGCCTCGACTTGGATAGGTCTGTCGGACTAGTTCTAAAGATCTAGGTAAAAGGAAAGAGCTTCGGGCGCAGCCAAAAGTTCGAATCTAAACCTATTGAATTTTCGAAGAAAAATTTCTTTTTTTGCCATTCGTGTTTGTGTGTTTCGATTGCCTCAAAACCTTGTTCTCAGGCAGGAAATTCTCTTTTAATTCCCGAGTTTTTGGTTGTAGAATGGCACCGTAAGGTTCGCTGAGTCCGGCGCTCTTTTCTCATTTGTAAAGCCAATGAGAAAAGCTCGTCGGAGTTTTCGTGAATCCTCACGTCCCGATAATATCGGGAGTCGGTGTTGTTAATACACCGAACGGAAACACTACTACTGCAACGAGTCTTGGGGAAATACCGAGATTTTTTGCGGGTCCACCGGATCAAGGAGTCCATTAAATGAAGATTATCTACACAGACGTGCTGGTGATCGGTGGCGGTCTTGCCGGCTTGCGCATGGCGGTTGCTGCCAAACGTCGCGGCCATGACTCTATCGTCCTTTCACTCGTGCCTCCGAAGCGTTCGCACTCGAAGGCGGCCCAGGGCGGCATGCAGGCCTCTCTGGCTAACGTGATTAAAGGCATGGGAGACAACGAAGACATCCACTTTGCCGATACCGTTCGCGGTTCTGACTGGGGTGCCGACCAAGACGTCGTGCGTATGTTCGTCAACACCAGCCCGAAGGCTGTGCGTGAACTTGCTGCCTGGGGTGTTCCCTGGAGCCGTATCACACCGGGTGACCGTCAGGTCATTATTAACGGTGAGAAGGTCACGATT
>DHJT01000023.1 GCA_002404465.1 Sutterella sp. UBA4713
GAAGGCTGTGCGTGAACTTGCTGCCTGGGGTGTTCCCTGGAGCCGTATCACACCGGGTGACCGTCAGGTCATTATTAACGGTGAGAAGGTCACGATTACGGAGCGCAAGGAAGCGGCCGGCCTGATCGGTCAGCGTGACTTCGGCGGTACCAAGAAATGGCGTACGTGCTTCGTGTCCGACGGCACGGGCCACGCTATGCTCAATGTCGTGAGCGATCGCGTGATTGCCGAACACGTTCCTGTTGTCGAACGCGTCGAGGCTTTGTCCTTGATTCAAGACGGCAAGCGTTGCTACGGTGCGATTGTCCGCAATTTGATTAACGGCGAGTTGCTTGCTTATGTGGCTAAAGCGACGGCTATCGCGACGGGCGGTGCCGGTAAGCTTTTCCGCGTGACGACAAATGCTCAGATTTGCGAAGGCACGGGTGCTGCTCTTGCCTTGGAAAGCGGTGTGGCGACCCTGGGTAACATGGAAGCCATTCAGTTCCACCCGACGGGTATTTTCCCGGCCGGTATTCTCGTGACCGAAGGATGCCGCGGTGACGGCGGACTTTTGCGCGACTGCGACGGACATCGCTTCATGCCCGACGTTGAACCGGAAAAGAAGGAATTGGCGAGCCGCGACGTCGTGAGCCGTCGTATGGAAGAGCGGATTGCTCAAGGTAAGGGTGTGAAGAATCGCTTCGGCGAGCACCTGTGGCTTGACATTACGCTGCTCGGTGAACATCACATTAAGCACAACTTGCGTGAAGTGTATGAAATCTGCCACTACTTCCTCGGTATCGATCCGACGAAGGAATGGATTCCGGTTCGTCCGGCCATGCACTACACCATGGGCGGTGTGCGTACCAACTACACTGGCGAGTCCCGTACTCTCAAGGGTCTGTTTGCTGCCGGCGAAGCTTCTTGCTGGGATATGCACGGCTTTAACCGTTTGGGCGGTAACTCCGTTGCCGAAACCGTTGTCGCCGGCATGATCGTCGGTGAATTCATCGCCGACTTCTGCGACAAGCCCGAAAACGGAATTGATATTCCTACATCGCTCGTTTACGACGCCGCTGCCAAGGTTCAGGGCATGCTCGACGGCTTCTTGCACTGCACGGGCAATGAAGATGCTGCCAAGATTCGTTCTCGCATGAGAGAAATCATGACGAGCAAGATCGGTATTTTCCGTCGCGGCGAAGATATGGAAAGCGCCGTGTCCGAGTTGGAAGACCTCTTGAAGAAGACATACAACGTCCCGGTCAAGTACCAGCCCGGTGCCAACTCCGAGCTCACGTATGCCTACCGTACACGCAAGATGCTCAAGGTCGCGCTCTGCACGGCTTTGGGTGCTGCCGCTCGCAAGGAAAGCCGCGGTGCGCACTTCCGTGAAGATTTCCCGGTTCGTGACGATAAGCACTGGCTCAAGCGCACGATTGCCACGTGGAAGAACGAAAACGACACGTTGCCCACGCTCTCGTACGAGAACTTGGACATCAGCAAGATGGAACTGCCGCCGGGATGGCGCGGTTACGGTGCCAAGAACTACATCGACAACCCCGAGACGCCCAAGCGTCAGGCCGAAATCGATGCCTTGCGCGCCAAGATGGAGGCCGAAGGTGCCGACCGTTTCGCGATTCAGAATGCGATTTTGCCGTTCCACAGCTTGCTGCCCAAGCGTCTGCAGGGTCGCAACGAACGTATTGATGAACCGTTGGAATAACTAAGGAGCTGACAGATGAGTACACAAGTGAAAAAGCAGCACCGTTTGCTTAAGATCAGCATCCTGCGCTACAACCCGGCTGATCCTGCAAGCGTCCCGCATATGCAGACTTTTGAGTTGGAAGAAGCCGACTCGATGACGCTTTTTATCGCGTTAAACGAATTGCGTGACAGACAGGATCCGTCCCTGCAGTTCGATTTCGTGTGCCGCGCCGGCATTTGCGGCTCGTGCGCCATGATGATTAACGGTAAGCCCGGTTTGGCTTGCCGTACCCTCACGCGCGACCTGCCCACGGAATTTACGCTGGCTCCGCTCCCGGCTTTCGAATTGATCGGCGATTTGTCGGTCAACACCGGTAAGTGGATGCGCAACATGAGCGAGCGCATGCAGACCTGGGTGCACATGAAGAACGAGGAAGTCGATCTTCGTAAGAAGGAAGAACCGATGGATCCGCAGCTTGCCGAGGACATCTACATTCTGGATCGCTGTATTGAGTGCGGATGCTGTATTGCCGGGTGCGGTACGGTTCGTATTCGTCCGGATTTTGCCGGCGGCGTTGCTATCAACAAGATCGCTCGCTTCCGTCTCGACCCGCGCGATACACGTAACGACGCAGACTTTTACGAAGTCATCGGTGATGATTCCGGCGTGTTCGGTTGCATGTCGCTTTTGGCCTGCCACGACTTCTGCCCGAAGGAATTGCCCCTTAAGACTCAGATCGCCTTCATCCGTCGCAAGATGGCCGAACAGGGCATCAAGAACTACGATAAGGTTCTGCCGACCCCCAAGAAGGCCATTCCGATTAAGCCTGCGAAGTAATCGAGCTTAAGGCTTAGTACTGTTTCGAAACGGCGGGGTTCTCCTCGCCGTTTTTCTACTACTCGACTAACGGGCGAAGATTCGAAGCGCCTGCAGTGTCACTGACTGCGTTGTTGCACGCTGTGCTGTAAAAAAGGTGGGGTATTGAATCGGAAACGTGATGCCTCCGAGAGCAAAAGCGATCGACTCATCCGATATAAATCGACCTGTATCCCTTGTCTGATTCTGAAAAATTTTCCTACGTTGGATATTTTCTTCCCGCTCCGATTGCGGCGTAAAGTGCTGTCGTTCACGGCGGAGGGAACATTGCAATGTGCCTATTTTATAGGCACATTAATAGAAACAACGAGTTAGAACCTTTCTTTTTGAAAAACTCATTTCTTCTCCACAGCATCTGTGGAAAACGTTTCCGAAGAAAACCGACGCGGTTGTTTCGAGGGTCTGACGCATTTTTATCGCTTGTTCGACGGCGTGAATCCGAGGAGACGATTGTTGCGGCTCTTCTTCGCTTTGCGCGGTTTTGTCCTCGCACTGTCGGCGGTGCCGTCAGTCCGGTTTGCTCTCTCGAAGTACGCAGCACTTGTCTTCTTGCGGCTCAGGAGTCTTGCAGGTTCGAAAAAGTCATTTTTTACTGAAAAAATTATTGATTTAATAACAAGACACAAGAGTTAATCAGTCGGTTTTATTTTTCAGAGTGTGCTATTCTCCCGACCGAAACAAATCTAGGCAGATTTCCTTAATTTTTAGGGGAATTTACCTAGGGAGAAGTTCTGTACGTGTTTGCTTTAAATGCAGGCAGTTTTTTCGTAACGGCAGAGCTTTGAACAAATTAAGAAAACTAGGGGGATGCAGCCTTTAGGCTGTAACGATAGTTTTTTTCAAGGACACTCGTCCTTTAACAACAGGAGTAAGACATATGTCTCGTATTGAAAACGACTTCCTTGGTGATCGTGAGATTGCTGATGATTGTTACTACGGCGTTCAGACGTCCCGTGGACGTGATAATTTCCATATCACGGAAATGCCGATGAGCCAGGAACCCTTCTTCGTCATTGCCTTCGGCTATGTGAAGAAGGCCGCAGCTCTTGCCAACAAGGAACTCGGCACGATTCCGGCTAATGTGGCCGATGCCCTTTGCTGGGCTTGCGATCAGCTGATTGCCGGTAAGTATCGTGATCAGTTCGTGACCGACTGGTTGCAGGGCGGTGCCGGTACATCGACCAACATGAACTGCAACGAAGTCATTTGCAACCTCGCGGCCGAGCATCTCGGTTCGGTCAAGGGCGATTACAAACTCGTCAGCCCCAATGACCACGCCAACTTCGGTCAGTCCACCAACGACACCTACCCGACAGCTTTCCATTTGGCTCTGTTGCTTCGCAGCAATGTGATGCTCAAGGCTGTTGAAGACTTGGTCGAAGCCTATTACAAGAAGGCCGAAGAGTTCAAGGGAGTTCTTAAGATGGGTCGTACCCACCTGCAAGATGCCGTCCCGATGACCCTCGGACAGGAATTCCACGGCTGGGGCTTTACTATCGCTGATGAACTTAAGACCATCCGCGAAGCTCAGGAACACCTCAAGATCGTTAACCTCGGCGCAACGGCTATCGGCACATCCGTGACGGCTCACCCGGATTATCCGGCTCTTGCCGTCAAGAAGTTGGCCGAGTTGACCGGTATTGACTTTAAAAACAGCCCGGATTTGATTGCTGCGACGAGCGACTGCGGTGCCTATGTCGGAATTTCGTCGGCCATCAAGAGCTTGGCTGTCAAACTTACGAAGGTTTGCAACGATATGCGTTTGCTCGCCTCCGGCCCGCGTTGCGGCTTGGCTGAAATCAATCTGCCCCAGTTGCAGCCCGGCAGCTCCATCATGCCCGGTAAGGTCAACCCCGTGATTCCGGAAGTGACCAATCAGAGCTGCTTCTTGGCCATCGGCTTGGATACAACCGTGATGCTTGCTGCTTCTGCCGGACAGCTCGAACTCAATGTGATGGAACCGGTCATTACGTTTGCTCTGTTCCTGTCGATGAAGGTTTTGAGCAATGCCTGCAACACGTTGCGCACCAAGTGCGTTGACGGTGTGACCGCTAACGCCGAGCGCACGGCTCAAATGGTGATGCATTCTTGCGGCATCGTCACGCTTTTGAAGCCGCACCTCGGTTACAAGGCCTGCTCCGAAGTGGCCCACTACTGCTACCACACCGGCAAGTCCTTGCACGAAGTCATCGTTCAGGAACGTAAGCTCCTGACACAGGAAGAGTGGGATAAGACCTTTAACCTGCAGAACCTCATTGCGCCTAAGTTCGTAATGTAAGGTTCGATACCCTTTTCCGCGCAGAGTGTTTCTTTTCAAGAGGCACTGTGCGCGGATTTTTGTCAGCCTGGTCTTCCTCCGAAGAAAGAGAAGACCCCGGGAGGTTGGTCCCGAAGGCTTTTCTAATAACAACTAACCGAAACCTGGAGGGGTTATGGATATTATGTTGATTCTTCAGATTATCGTGCTGCTCGGCGCCATCTTTTTGGGTGTCCGCTTGGGCGGTATCGGTATCGGCTACGCCGGTGGTTTAGGCGTACTTGTGTTGGGCATCTGCCTTGGGATGAAACCGGGTACGATTCCCTGGGATGTGATTCTGATCATCGCGTCTGTGATTGCGGCTATTTCCGCGATGCAGTTGGCCGGCGGTCTGGATTATCTCGTGCAAATTGCCGAACGCATCCTGCGTAGCAATCCGCAAAACATCAATTACCTTGCGCCGACCGTCACCTATGTTCTGACGATTTTTGCCGGCACGGGGCACACGGCCTTCTCGATGATTCCCGTTATCGTCGAAGTTGCTAAGGAACAGCACATCAAGCCTGTCGTTCCGCTTTCCATCGCCGTTGTTGCCAGCCAGATTGCTATTACGGCGTCTCCGGTTTCCGCGGCCGTGATCTACATGAGCGGCGTTTTGGAACCGTTAGGTTGGAGCTACCCGGCCTTGCTCGGCATTTGGTTGCTCACCACGTTCGCCGGCTGCATGGTCACAGCCTTCATCATGACACTTATCTCCGATATGAAGCTGGAAAACGATCCGGTTTATCGCGAACGTTTGGCTGCGGGCCTGATCGAAGCGCCCAAGGGAGAAATCGTTAAGGAACTGAAGCCCTTTGCCAAGCGTTCCGTCGGCATCTTCCTCCTTGGTGTTATTGCGGTTGTTCTGTACGCTTCTGCTATTTCCCCGGCTGTCGGTCTCATCAAACCCGTTATCGTTCCGCGTGATGCGGCTATTATGAGCATCATGCTCACGATCGGCACGTTAATCACGATGACCTGCAAGGTTCAAATCGGTAACGTGGCCTCTACGAGCGTTTTCAAGAGCGGTATGGTTGCCTGCGTGTGTGTCTTGGGCGTTGCTTGGCTCGGCGACACGTTCGTTTCCGGCCACGTTGCGGAAATTAAGGCTCTGGCGGCCTCGTCCGTTTCTCAGTATCCGGCTTTACTTGCCGTCGTGTTCTTCTTTGCGGCTATGCTCCTTTACTCTCAGGCTGCTACCGCCAAGGCCATCACGCCGTCTATCATTGCAGCCCTCGGTATTTCGGCGGCTAACCCCGGCGACAGCTACATGCTCGTTGCCTGCTTCGCGGCTGTCAGCGCTCTGTTCGTTCTGCCGACCTACCCGACATTGCTCGGCGCGGTTCAGATGGACGACACGGGTACGACGCGCATCGGTAAGTACGTGTTTAACCACGCGTTCTTCCTGCCCGGCGTTCTCGCGATTGTCTTCAGCGTTGCCTTCGGCTTCGTGGCTTGCAAGGTTTTCTAATGGCCTCTTAACGGTGCATTCGAATCGAATGTACCGGCAGGTTTAGGACCTCAATCCTCCGGCGTTCCCTTACGAATTCCGGAGGTTTTTTTGCCTTAAATAGAAACAAATCGATGTGAATTTTCCGCAGACACCGAGAATCCAAAAACAGGGGGTTTTGCTAGACTAACGACCCTATGCTCCAAATTCTGACCACTCTTTTGATTTACGCGATTCCGTCCGTCCTTGCTATTACGCTGCATGAGTCGGCACATGCCTACGCAGCTCGGTGTTTCGGTGATGACACGGCGTACCGCTTGGGCCGGTTAAGCCTTAACCCGTTACACCACATTGACCCGATCGGAACGATTTTGGTTCCGGGACTGCTTTTGATCTCTTCGCTTTTAACGGGGGTAGGGGGAATTCTTTTCGGGTGGGCCAAGCCCGTTCCCGTCAATTTCGCAATGCTACGCAATCCTAAGCGCGATATGATTTGGGTTGCTTTGGCAGGCCCCGCGTGCAACCTCATTCAGGCGCTTTGCTGGGCGCTTTTCCTACGTTTATCGCTTTTGATTGCACACGACCAGGCCGTTCTTCATCTTGCGGTTTCTTTTGCGTACGCCGGCATTTCCGTCAATTTGATGCTCATGGCGTTCAATTTAATTCCGATTTTGCCCTTAGACGGGGGAAGAATTGTTTCCGGCCTTTTACCTTGGCGCTGGGCTTATGCGTTTTCCAAACTCGAACGCTACGGGCTCATTATCCTGCTTGTGTTAATTGCAAGCGGAGCGACGACGTTTTTTATTCGTCCCTTCCTTGAAATCGGTCGCTTTCTGGTTCGGCTCGTCTTGTAATTATGTCAACAAGTCCTATTCAAAATCATCCGGACTCGCTTAATGCATGGCTTAACTACGCCGAGCATCTTACGGAAAAGCCCATTGAGTTGGGACTGACGCGCATGTGCACGATGATTGCGCGCATGGGTATTTGTTTTTCCTGCCCTGTTTTTACCGTTGCCGGTACCAACGGCAAGGGCAGTACCTGCGCCTTTTTAAGTTCCGTTTTGCTCGCAGCGGGATACCGCGTCGGCATGCATACATCGCCCCATTTGATCCGTTTTAACGAAAGGGCCGTGATTGACGGGAAAGAGGTTTCGGACGCCGTTCTTTGCCGAGCCTTTGCCGAGGTTGATCGTGCAAGGGACGGAATGCCGCTTACGTACTTTGAGTTTACGGGGTTGGCAATTCTGAAGATTTTTTCCGAGGCTAAGCTCGACGCCGTGGTTCTTGAAATCGGACTCGGCGGTCGTCTTGATGCCATGAATGCGATTGACACGGACTGCGGCATTGTTTGCGCCGTGGGAATCGACCATACGGCCTATTTAGGGACGACACGCGAGGCAATTGCTTATGAGAAGGCCTGCATTTACCGCCCCGGCAAACCGGCGCTTGTGACCGATACCGATCCGCCGATAACGCTTATTGACTACGCTCGTAAAATCGGCGCTTTGCTTGTCCGTTACGGAATAGATTACACGACAACCGTCAAGAATACGATCTTTGATTTTCATTTCGGCGACGTGTGTTATACGGATCTGCCGAAACCGACTTTGATCGGCGGCAATCAAATCCAAAATGCGGCCGGAGCCTTAGCGGCCGTCACGCTTTTAGCCGATAAGCTTCCCGTGACGCGTAAAGCCGTTGAGAAAGGCCTTCAATCGGCGTATATGCCCGGACGTTTCGAACGTTTCACGATACCGCACTACCCGACGATTCCCGTTTGGATTGATGTCGGGCACAATCCGCAGGCCGCCGCCGTGCTCTTTAAAAACGTTCAGGCTTCGGCGACTCCCGGAGAAACACTCTATGCGGTCTTTGCAATGCTTCGCGATAAAGACATGCGGTCGGTTGCTAAAACACTTGCTCCGGCCGTCAGTCACTGGTTTGTCTCAGGATTAACCGAGCCTCGCGGGGCTCGCGCGGACGAACTGATCGAAGCGATGCGTGAGGCAGGTATTTCCGATCAAGACATCCGTGTGTTTCATTCGGTCGATTCGGCACTTCGATCTGCACTTGATGCGGCAAAGCGTAAGTCGCAGGGCCCTGTTAGAATCCTCGTGTTCGGTTCCTTTGTGACCGTTGGGCACGCCGTACGGACGTTACAGACTTTCGGGGCGTACGCACATTTGTCCGATCCTCATGCTCGATAAATTCCAAAAACTATTCGGTCCGAATTCGGAGCCGTGTTCGTCCGATCGCCTCGGGAGTGACTACGCAGGCGCTTCTCTGGCAGGTGCGTCGAAAAAGACCGGTCCCGGGGCCTTTCGTCGGCGTGTGTTCGGCTTTATCGCCTTTGTTCTTTTTTTGTGTGCCGTGCTGCCCTGGGTCTTTGAACCGGCAGAGCAATACGCTGTTCCCGGAGCGCAAACCCGGATCGGTACACCTTCGAAGCTGCCGTACGCGCAACGCATGAGCATAGTTCCGAAGAGCTCGGATAAAGAGAAAAACGCTAAAAAAGCCGAGGAGGTGGCGCGTAACCTGAGTCAGGCAAATCCGCCGGCTGTCGGTAAGGCAAAGCCGCTCTCTTCTGCTTCTGAATCGAGTGTGCTTGCCAAAGAGACTTCGGTTAGACGCGAAACGGATAAGAAAGGTGCCGCCCATCTAAGTTTTGCAAAGAAAAAGGACGCTACGACACAAACATCGGCGACCAAAGGAAAGTCCCTTGCAAGCAAGGATAAGAATGCCGGCACAACGACCAAACGCTATTACATTCAAATTGTTGCCACGAGCAATAAGGCTTCGGCCGTCGAACGCGCTTCGCGCATTCGCAAACTCGGCCTTCCGGTTTATATTGAAAAAACACGGCGGCACAAATCCGATTTGTGGCGTGTGCGCGTCGGTCGATTCGATTCGATAGAAAAGGCACGGGTCGCTTTGGATAAACTGGCCCTTAATTCCGTAACGAACGGCGGGATCATGACGGAAAAACCCGCTAAGAAACCGTAGCTGGCGACTTATGAATGAAGTTGATTGGATTATTCTTGCCGTCCTTTGTATCTCGACGATCGTCGGGCTTTTTCGGGGCATCATTCGGGAACTGATGGCGATTGTCGGTTGGATTCTTGCGATTGTCCTGGCACTTAAGTTTTCTCCTTGGGCAGGGGAACTGATTCCTTTGCCGAGCGTCGACGGATCGATTCGAACGATCTTCGGGGCAATTCTGATTGCCGTTATCGTGCTTTTTGCTTGCGGGATTCTCGGCCGCATTGCCGGGGCCGCACTTTCGGCCGCATCCGTATCGTTTGAGGATCGCTCTATCGGGGCGGTTTTCGGTTTTGTGCGCGGCGTCGTGATTGTTTGTGCCTGCGTCTTTTTGCTCGGCATGACGAGCTTTACGCGTTCGGGCTATTGGCGCAATTCCGTGCTCATTGTTCCGGCAGAACGCGTCATTGATTTATCGATGCCGATATTGCCGGTGACGATTGCCCGGATGCGGCAGGAATTTCGAATTTATTAACAGCGGTAAGCCCCTTGAAATTTCGGGGGCAGACAATAGGATTTGAATACATACTATGAGCGGAGTTGTCGGATTAATCAGTAATGAGCCCGTGAATCAGGTCATTTACGATGCATTGCTCTTACTGCAACATCGCGGGCAGAATTCAGCGGGTATTGCCACGGTTGAAGGATTGCAGTTTCATTTATGCAAGGGTTTGGGATTGGTTAATTCCGTTTTTCGCACACGGGATATGCGAAACCTGACAGGTAATTCCGGTGTCGGACACTGTCGGTACCCGACGTGCGTCACTGCCTCTTCCAATGAAGAAAGTTCCCCTTTTTATGTCAATGCCCCGTACGGTATTTTGTATTGTCATGAAGGCAATTTAACCAATGCCGATGCGCTACGCGACGAGCTGTACGATGAGGATCTTCGTCATATCAACACGGTCGGTGACGGAGAAATCCTACTGAATGTCGTTGCCGATGAAATTTCCCGGCACTGTTCGGGGCGCGGGCAGTTTAGTCCCGAACGATTGTTTGCGGCCATGCGCTCGGTCTATTCGCGTGCCAGGGGGGCTTTTGCCGATGTCGCCCTGATTATTAATAAGGGGCTTGTCGCTTTCCGGGATCCCAACGGCATCAGACCGCTTTGCATCGGACGACTAAAAAAAGCCGACGGCACATACGACTATATGGTCGCTTCCGAGTCTGTGGCGTTAAACGGCCTCGGATTTGAATTTATGCGGGACATTGCGCCCGGGGAAGTTGTTTTTATCAACCGTAATCGGGAGCTTTTCAGCGCCGTTTGTGCTGAGAAGACGGACCTGTGTCCCTGCATTTTCGAACTCGTGTATATCGCGCGTCCCGATAGTGTTCTCGACGGAGTGAGCGTGTATGCGGCACGCTTGGCTTTAGGAGCCAAACTGGCGGCGCGAGTGCAGAAAAAACTCAATCTTGCCGATATTGACGTCGTCATGCCGATTCCCGATTCAGGGCGGCCGGCAGCACAGCAACTGGCGGCAGTGCTAAAGCTGCCGTACCGCGAGGGCTTCTTAAAGAATCGCTACGTCGGACGTACGTTTATCATGCCCGGACAATCGATGCGCGTTAAAACCGTGCGACAGAAGTTAAACGGCATGCCTGTTGAGTTCGAAGGCAAAGCCGTGCTTCTTGTCGATGATTCCATTGTGCGCGGGACGACGATGTGTGAGATTGTCCGACTCGCGCGCGAGGCCGGTGCCAAGAAGGTCTTTGTTGCATCGACGGCGCCGCGCGTGATGTTCCCGAATGTGTACGGCATCGATATGACTACGCGCGATGAACTTATTTGCGGACACGGCTTGGATGAAGACGGTGTTGCAAAGGTTATCGGAGCCGATGCCGTTATTTACCAAGATCTTGAGGATTTGAAAGAGGCGATTATTCAATTAAACCCTGCGGTCAAACACTACGATTGCTCATGTTTTGACGGGCGGTATGTGACGGGTGATGTCGATGAGGCTTATTTGCAGCACGTCGAATCGCTCAGAAAAAAACAGATAACGACAAATCATACGAATTTTGACGGAGAGTAGTTTGTGACTTACAAAAGAGTATTAACCATTCAGGATATTTCCTGTGTCGGACAGTGTTCCCTTACGGTGGCTTTGCCGATTTTGTCGGCGTGCGGCCACGAGACGGCCATTCTTCCCTCGGCCGTTCTCTCAACGCATACGGCCGGATTTACGGGATTTACGTTCCGTGATTTAAC
>DHJT01000021.1 GCA_002404465.1 Sutterella sp. UBA4713
GAGGCAGAGTTTCACCTCGTGACGATTGCAGGACTGCATTTTTACTGGATGCTACTGGATACTTGGGAAGAAATCCGCTCAGCCGAATCCCGAAAGAAAGGGCATGAAAAGGGCTCTTCGGCTTTTTAATGCATCGTCACTATTCAAGATTTTGAATCTGTTCGCGCATCTGCTCGACCGTCAACTTGAGCGTGAGCGACGCATCGGTCATTTCGATGGACGCGGCTTTGGATCCCAAGGTATTGGCCTCTCGGTTCATTTCCTGCATTAGAAAATCGAGTTTTCTACCGACGGGGCCGCCCGCTTTAAGGGTGCGTCGTGTTTCAGCCGTATGCGTGAGCAGCCGATTCATTTCTTCATCGACATCCATTTTCAGGGCATAGAGCGTAAGCTCGGTTTGAATGCGGTCATTGACGTCTTCTTTCGTTAGTCCCGAGGCTGCAGCAAGCGGCTCTTGCAAGGCCGCGCACAAGCGCTCTTGCATCCGATTTTTAAAAGAAGCGAGGATTTGCGGCAATTTCGGGCGCAGTGTCTGAACGACCGAATCGATTGTGTCGCAGTAGCCCAAAAGAACATCGGTTAATGCTTTTCCTTCCCGAGCTCGAGTTGCCGTAAACGCATCAAGAGCCTTTGTGACAACGGCCATTACGTCGGCTTGCAGTTTTTCTTCGTCAATCGAGGCGCCGATAACGACGCCGGGATAGGCCAAGATTTCCATGACACTTAATTTTCCCGCATCCGGAAGTGTCTGAAGGATTTGATTTTGCAATGTGCGTAGATGGGTCAAGGCGGTCGTATCGGTTTTGCTTGCTGCATTCTGATCGGTCGCTTTGAGTCCGATGCGGCATTCAAGTTTTCCGCGGCGAACATGACTACGAACGGCATCTCGAACCAGCGGGTCCAATGTATGTAACTCATCGCAGATGCGGAGAGTTAAGTCCAGGAAACGGGAATTAACGCATCGGACTTCCACGGTTACCGGACCGAGAGGCGTTTGACCTTGAGTGACGGCGTAGCCTGTCATCGAGAGAATATCGGACATGAGGGTTTCCTCGCAAAGGGCGCGAAATGTAAAGAGTACGCCATTTTAAAACACCCCTGAAGGTGTCAGGATGACGTTCTTTCTGATTTCACAGAACTTGCTTTTACGCGATTTCGGAAGGGGCGGTTGCCTTTAATCAAAACGCATGTATCTGTCAAAGACTGCCTCCTTTGTTAAGGATAGAATGCCCGGTCGCTTGCCGGTTGCCGTGCGAAAGTTCTCAGTTTTCGAGAAGTGGTACAGGCAATCGGAGATAGGGCTTTATGTCGGACGATGATTGTCCGACGAATGAAATTTTCCAAGGGAAAGAAGTTTTATGAATAAGACGTTTAAAGTGATTTATAACCGAGCTCGTTTGGGAATGACGGCTGTCAGTGAGATTGCGCGTTCCGTGCACAAGAAGGGAACGAAAACGGTGTTGGCAGTCGGCATCTGGGGCTTGATGATTTCCGGCGTTGCTACGGCTGCGAATCCGAACTTCGAGGTGAAAATTAATGGTGAAACTGTTGCGGGTGGTTCATCTGCAAATGCGTGGACTTTTGATAAGTTTGAAGGGGTGGTCAACGACAAAACCGATGTCCGGTTGGAGTTGACGAACAAGGGTCAATCTGGTGTCAATGCGCTGGAGGCAAAAACAAAGGATCGCACGATTTCCGGAATGGAAAGTTTCACGATTCGTCAGAATTCTGAAAGTGAGAAAGCAAAAGAAAATGATTCGACTCTATTTGCGTCAGGAGAAAAGAAACTGACGATAGAAGAGGTCAAGAATCTTGATGTTGAGACGAACAGCAATACAGCGATCCATGCATTCGGGGGAACCGTCGCCATTGATAAAGCGGAGGACGTTTCCATTCATAACTCATACGGAAACGCCGTGATGTCACAAACGAACGATGGAAAAGACGGTCACGTGGAGATTCACGCGAAGAATATTACATTGCATTCAGACTGTAACAATACGGTCTACGGTGGCAGTTTCCAGCCTGAGGAATCCGGTGAGGTCTCGATTAATCTGAATGCAACAGACCGTCTTGTTATCACAAATGACACAAACAGCGCTGTTGCCATTGATAACAAATATGGGAATACTTTGGGCAAATGTAATGTGACAATTACTCTACACGGGGGTAATGAGGTCAAAATTGAAGCCACTGGTGGTCCGAAGAACAGCTATGGGTTAGTAGGCTATAGGTTTAGCGCCGACAGCGATTCTTCGACAAGTGAGATTGTTGTTACTTCAAATAAGCTTGTTCAAATTGCCGGTACGAAGGGCTCAGTTATGCTTGGGACGCAAGGTGCGTCCCAAGCCTCTATGAGTGCAAAGATTAAGGCGCCGCAAATTGTCTTAAATGGGAAGGTTTGGCTTCTAAGCGACGACGAAACTAAAACGAAAAGAAAGCTAACCTTAAACGGCACAACCACGATTAATGGTGAAGTGGAAGCCGCAAGCGGAACCTTGGCCGTCGGCGGCGAGACGATTTTCAATAAGGATGCCACAATCGGCAAGCTTGAGGGCGTTAACGGTAAGGATACCCAACTGACACTTGGCAACGAGAAGGCGACGATTTCCGTTACAAATGAAAATGCTGTTGAAGGAAAAGATCTCACGTTGGGCGCAACGGGCTCCGTGAACGATGCTCTCGGCGGGGATGTGAATCAGTTAAAAGATAAGTTCAAGGAAAAGGCTCTCAAGGAAGGCGCTACGATCAAAATGGCTGAAGGCATGGCCG
>DHJT01000075.1:0-14999 GCA_002404465.1 Sutterella sp. UBA4713
TGTCAGTGATATGAGTATCGGGGGGGGCCACTCCGCCTACCAAGTCGCTCTTACAGAATTTCAAAACTCTTTTTATAACAACATATTACAGAAACCAGCGCGCATCATACCACGCAAATTAGCTGTACTCCTTATTTTCCATCTTGTGATTAGGCGTAAACTTTAGGTGGGAAATTTTGTCTCTTAAGTGTCTTCTTTGTGAAGACCGGGTTTTTGTGACCGCAACTTTTGCGCGTCGCAATGTAAGGAGTACCTATGCGTACAAACTATTGCGGCCTGATTGATGAGAAATACATCGGCCAAACCGTCACCCTGTACGGGTGGGCTCACCGCCGCCGTGACCACGGCGGTGTAATTTTTATCGACCTACGTGATCGTGAAGGCATTTTGCAGGTTGTTTGTGATCCGGACAGCCCTAAAGTTTTCGCCACAGCAGAAAAAATTCGCAATGAATATTGCTTGAAGCTAAGCGGCATCGTGCGTGCTCGCCCGGAAGGAACAAAAAACGAAGCCCTGATTTCCGGCGGAGTTGAAGTGCTCTGTAAGGAACTTGAAATTCTCAACCCGTCTCTGACGCCTCCGTTCCAACTCGATGACGAAACCGTAAGTGAAACGGCGCGTCTGACCTATCGTGTCCTGGATTTGCGTCGCCCGCAAATGCAGCACAATTTAAAGCTGCGCTTTAAGGTCACGCAAGCCGTGCGCCACTTCCTTGATGAAGAGGGATTTATCGACATCGAAACGCCGGTGCTGACCAAATCCACACCGGAAGGCGCTCGCGACTATCTGGTTCCTTCTCGCGTGCAGGAGGGTATGTTTTTTGCTCTACCCCAGTCGCCGCAACTATTTAAGCAACTTTTGATGGTGGCCGGCTTTGACCGCTACTACCAGATTGTCAAGTGCTTCCGCGACGAGGACCTTCGCGCAGACCGTCAACCAGAATTCACCCAAATCGATTGCGAAACAAGTTTCCTCGAAGAAAAACAAATTCGCGACCTGTTCGAGAGAATGATTCGAACGGTTTTCAAAAAAGTTTTAAACGTCGACCTTGTTCCCGAAGGCGAGCGCTTTCGTGTTATGGAATACAACGAAGCAATGTCGCGTTTCGGATCTGACAAGCCTGACTTGCGTGTCAAACTCGAACTCAAGGAAGTAACCGACATTGTCAAAGATTCGGCCTTCAAGGTCTTTAGTTCCGTCACACAACTACATAACGGAAAGGTCGTTGTTCTGCGTGTGCCCGGTGCCTGTTCCATGCCCCGCTCGGAAATCGACGGCTACACGGAATTCGTGAAGATTTACGGAGCCAAGGGACTGGCCTACATCAAGGTTAACGAAAAAGCCAAGGGTCGTGACGGTCTGCAAAGCCCGATTGTCAAAAACCTTTCCGATGAAATTCTGACTGAACTTCTGGAAGTGACCGGGGCCCAGGACGGCGACATCCTGTTTTTCGGCGCCGACAAGGCCAAGATTGTTTACGACAGTCTCGGTGCTTTGCGTCTTAAAATCGGTTTGGGCGAGTTCGGACGCAAAAACGGCTTGTTTGAAGAAGGCTGGAAACCCTTGTGGATTGTCGACTTCCCGATGTTCGAATACTCGGAAGAAGAAGGGCGTTGGATGGCCTGTCACCATCCGTTTACCGCCCCGCACGATGCGGACGTTGACAAACTTGAGACGGACCCGGAACACTGCTATGCCAAGGCCTACGACATGGTCTTAAACGGCTGGGAAATCGGCGGCGGTTCCGTGCGTATCCATCGCGCCGACGTACAAAGCAAAGTTTTCTCGGCCTTAAGAATCGGACCGGAAGAAGCGCGTCTAAAATTCGGATTCCTGCTCGATGCCCTGCAGTACGGAGCTCCTCCTCACGGAGGCATTGCTTTCGGCCTGGACCGTATCGTGACGATGATGACCGGAGCTCCCTCCATCCGTGACGTAATTGCTTTCCCGAAGACACAACGTGCACAATGTCTACTGACCGGTGCACCGAGTCCTGTGGATGAAAAGCAGTTACGTGAGCTGCACATCCGTTTGCGTAAAGAACCGAAGGCATAAACCAACGGAAATTCGCACAGAAAGCCGCGGGTTTTCCCGCGGTTTTTTAGTCATGACAGCGCATCTTTGTAACCTGTGCCCACGCCGATGTAATACAGACCGAGACACTCCGGACGGGTTTAAACGCGCCCTGTGTCGGAGCCCTTGGGCTCCGAAAGTGGCCCTTGTAAGCCTGCATGCCTGGGAAGAACCTTGTCTGAGCGGAAAAAACGGAGCTGGGACCGTCTTTTTCTCACACTGCACAATGCGGTGTTGCTTTTGCCAAAACTACCCGATTAGTCACGAAGGCAAGGGACTTACCGTCAGCCCCGAGCGCCTGCGCGACATTTTCCTTGAGCAACAGGACCGCAAAGCCTCTTGTCTGGAACTTGTTACGCCGTCGCACTACGCCGAAAGTCTTGTTTTTGCTCTGAAAGAAGCAAAAAAAGCCGGTCTAACCATTCCGGTTGTCTACAACACCAATGCCTATGACCTACCAGAAACATTACGACGCTTCGACGGGCTTGTGGATATTTTCATGCCCGATCTTAAATACTTTGATTCTCGGTACGGCGCTCGCTATTCAGGCGTTCCCGATTACTTTGACATCGCTCGCTTAGCCATACAAACGATGTTTGATCTGGTTGGTCCGGTTCAAAAAAATATCTCCGGCCTCATGACTCGCGGTGTTCTTATTCGGCATCTCGTACTTCCGTGGTTGTGGCGCGACAGTTGTCGGTGTTTAGACTGGTTATACGGGACTTTCGGCGATGCCGTTGTCGTTTCCATTATGAATCAGTACATGCCGCTATTTAAGGCAACTCGGCATCCGGAAATCAACCGCCCCCTGACAACCCTGGAATACCAACGTGTCCTCAAACACGCCGAAAAGCTCGGCATGTCCAACGTATATGTTCAGGTCGGAAAAACAAATTCTGATATATTCATTCCGATTTTTGACGGAAGTCATGTTTTGACATCACACGAAAACTGACGTCACAACGCATACGATATAGACTTATCGGGCACGATTGAGGAACTCCCTATGGCGCTTGTCACTCTCAAACAGCACAAAGCAGTCGCAGCGCGGCTACGAGCCGAGCGCGAACGGTTGGGCTTTACAGAAAAGCAAATCGCCCAATTAATTGGAATTCCTATCGAGCAATACCAGAAGGTCGAGGACGGTCAAGTCGATCCGGGTCTGTTTTGTATGGCACGTCTTACAGCTTGCGGATTTGATGCCAATTACATCATCACGAATGAACGATTAAGGCCTTTACAGGAAGAAAGCGATTTGCTACGTCGCTTTCGGGAGCTTTCCAACAAAGGAAAAAGTTCCATCTTCATGACACTCGATGCTTTGGAACGTTTAGCGCCGAATCTGCAATCGAATATTCGGAAAAACATTCGGTCCAATCTTGATGCAATCAGAGGAAAATTCAAGATCGACTAACCGAGGCAATCGCCATGGCGTTTGGTTTTCATTTCAAGATTCCGAAATTACACATCCGAGAGCGTCTGTCATCTTTACGAGCAAAAGGAACCTCTTTCTTAGGTGCTCCGTTTCGCAGACTCCGTTTGCGACAAAACGAAGATTCCTTCATGCAAAGCAATTACGCCGAGAGTCGCTTCGGACAGTTTATTCACACAATCGGACGCGTTGTACGTCGCATCACTCAGGTTCTTTTCGTTTTTGTCTGCCTAAGTATCGTGGCTATAGGAATCGGTGTCGGAGCACTCTACTATTTTGTGACGCCGCAAACGGCTCAGGAGACATTAACTCGCTTTGCGCGTCATGCCCTTGACGCGCAAGTGACACTTTCCGGCCCGATAACGTTAAAGAGACTTCCCGACCTTGTTATTGAGTTTCCGAAACTACAGCTGACTCGTCTAGACGATGACTCTGTCCTAGCCGACATTGATTCAATCCGAGCCCGCATCTCCCTTTGGAGTCTGCCTTTGGGGGTCGTACGCGTGCAGGACATGATAATTCGCGGGCTAAAGACCTGTCTTAACCAGAACTCCCTTGTCCGGACAACAAATTTCCAAGACGCCTTCGGTTCGGTTACGTTTCCGGAAGGGTTACTCATTAAAAATGTCCGTTTGCAAAACACTTCGGTACAAGTTTTTACGACAGATACCGATCCCCCGATTATTTTCGATCAACTGGCACTATCGCTCGGGAGCATTTCACCGGAAATGGAATCTCCTGTAGAAGCGAGCTTTCACGTCAGTCAAGCTCTAGGCGGGCAAACAGCCGCCGAACCGATCGGGACACTTAGTCTAAAGGCCTCACTGCAGTTTTCCGCCTCCGAAAGTTGCCTGACACTCAGAGACTTTACGGCCAGCGGATCTCTGGTCGGCAACACGGGCGAGCACATCGTTCTTGCTTCGGCAAAACGCCTGCGCTTGACACCCTCACAAGCAAGCGGTCTGGCGGTACGCACCTCCGTTTGCGCCTCCGACAAAACGCGTGGTGAAGTGACGTTGGAACTCGCAGACTTTCTGATTGACGACACACGACTTGCAACGCCGGAGATCAAACTTTCCTACCGAAAGGCCTTGGAAAGCACCCAAGCAGATTTCACGGTTTCAGCCGGCCTTAACATCAACCGAGAAACGCACGCAGTCGATGTAACCAACATTTCAGGCTCGGCCGATGCACAAGGATTCGGCGCATCCTCTTTACCCATAACAGCCACCGTAAAAGGTAAAGCCTCGGGAAATACCGATGAGGAGAGCCTCGTTTTAGATTTGGTCGGTTCCGTCGGATCCTCGTCATTTGCTTATGAAGGGACGGCTACGTGGGATGACTTTCCCCACCTGAACGGTACGATTCGCATAGACGGAATAGAGCTTGAGAACTTACCGGAAATCTCGGATGCCCCGTGGTTACATTCGATGGGCTTTTCCGGTGAGATTCGAGTCGGAAAACTGCGTTATGCCGCGTTAACGGCAGAACAGCTTTCGGCAAACCTGAAACTTACCGATGGCGTGCTTCACGTCACGGATGCCGTTTTCACTTTAGCCGGCGGTCGGATCGAAAGCGTTGCACAACTGAACGATGACGCCCAATGGTCGTGGGAGGGAACAAGCGAGGCCTGTTCCGTAGAAAGTCTTTTTGTCAACGACACAAACCCGGCTCCGCTCACAGGAACAATGACAGGACACATGAGACTTTCCGGACACGGAACCGACCCGAATGCTCTTACCGGGTCCGGCAAAGCGCGGATTTTTCGAGGGCAGATTCGCGGTATTGAGATTGCGCCGGACCATACCCGAACACCAAAAGGTCCTCATGAAATTTTGGCCACGGATTTTGATGAAATGACGTGTGATTTGTTTGTTTCCGGCACAACGCTTTCCGTTTCCGATCTTGTAGTACGCAATGCGTCAAGCCGTCTCACCGGAACCTTGACCGTTCAACTCGCAGAAAAAACGCTTTCCGGTTCTGCTCAAGTCCTCACAGTCCCGGGAACACAACACGCGCCGGGAATTCTGACGGTCAACATGACCGGCCCGATAACAAATCCGACTTGGGCAATTCAGTCACCCGAACAAGGTGCTGAGGGGGCAAAAAACCCGAAAAGCGAAAGCCTCATAAAACGCCTTCGCCTGTGGAAAAATATCCGAGATTTCTTTTCGTTTTAGGACCGCCGTGAGACTTCATCAACAATCACGGCGTCCTCCACTTCCGTTACGCGTTTAATACCGACGCGCGCGCGTTTGCCTTGCGGCGTTTGACGCTCTCGGGAATTAAAGGGTTGCTCCTTTTCGCTCTCGCGTTCGACTTGCTCCTCAAATTCCTGAGCCTGCTTCATTTGCGCATCGAGATCTTCCTGCATCCGTTTAAGCGGATCCCCATGGCGCCAACGCCAGTAAATTCCATAAAGCGAAAGTCCGACAACCACTGCCAGAAAGACTAGAAACAGACCGCCGATAATCGGCAACAGAAGAATGCCGAGAAAAATAATAACGGCGATAACTGCGATTGTTACAAGCGGATTGATTCCGCGACCGTTGATAAATATCATTTTTCAAACCTGCTCGACCGCTCCGGTCATAAGGAAAAAATTGTCCCGAACGTTTGTGTGGATTGTAGCGATGAATATTCTTTCAATGTGTAAGCAATGTTGTGCAATTTATGGGAAAATTGCGCCCCATGTCTGAGATTTCGAGAAAAAACATGCCGAATTGCCTCCCTGACGTTCAGAGTCTTGAAGACGAACGTCACATCGACATTGATCGTGTCGGTATCAAGGGGCTTACCTTCCCGATGCGCGTTGCCTGCGAAAACGGCACGCAACCGACTGTAGCCCAGGTCTGTATGTGTGTGGCTTTGGGCGCCGAACATCGCGGCACCCATATGTCGCGTTACGTATCTTTGCTCTCTGAAAACAAAGAGGCGCTAAGCGTCACGATGATTCGACATCTTTTGGAAAAGATGCTCGCTCTTTTGGACTCGGAAAGCGGCTATATAACCATTCGTTGCCCGTTCTTTATCAACAAAAAAAGTCCCGTCTCCGGCCTACGCTCCCTGATGAACTACCAAATCGGCTTTACGGCGGAAAAGAAAAACGGCCAAACACGCATTGTTCAGGAGATTCAGGCCCCAGTCACGAGCCTTTGCCCTTGCAGTAAAGAAATCAGCCGGTACGGCGCCCATAATCAGCGCTCGCACATCACCATTGCCGCCGAAATTGACGGAAACCTTTCCTTAGAAGAACAAATTCGTATTGCCGAGTCGGGAGCCTCCTGCGAACTGTGGAGCCGTCTGAAGCGCAGCGACGAAAAATTCGTCACCGAATACGCCTATGAGCACCCCAAGTTCGTTGAAGATGCCGTGCGTGATGTTGCAGGAAAACTCAATGCGGACAAGCGCATTTTGGCGTACCGTGTTGAAGTTGAAAACTTCGAATCCATTCACAATCACTCTGCATACGCCATGCTCGAGCGCGACAAACGTCGACGTTCCTAAAAAGCAAAGGCAAATCCGTGGTTATTCCAAAAAAAGCCGGAACCTTGAGGCCGGCTTTTTCGCCTGGTACGAAATTGCTGCTTATGCGACATTGTTGCGATTTTCCGCAGTTTGCTACAGTTACGGGTTACGGAATTTCCTTTTGGCCTATCCCTCGCATATTTAATTAACCATGATTGAAAACGAAAAACTTGTCCGATTCATTACGAAAGCTCTTAATGCCATCGGCATTACAAACGTCACGCCTCGCGTAGAAAAACCCAAAGATCTTTCGCACGGGGATTTAGCTTGTACGGTTGCCATGCAATGCGCTCGGACATTAAAACGCAATCCGCGCGAGATTGCCGCGTCTCTTGTGCAGACCATGAAAGAGGATCCGGAATTCTCAACCCTTTTGAGCGACGTACAGATTGCCGGCCCCGGGTTTATTAATTTTCGCTTGAATGCAGGGTCCAAGTTTGCCGTAATTACCGAGATTCTGACGAAAAAAGAGTCCTACGGCACAAGTGATATATGCCGGGGAAAACGCGTTCTTTTGGAGTACGTTTCAGCCAATCCCACAGGACCCTTGCACTTAGGTCATGCTCGCCAAGGGGCACTCGGCGATGTTCTTGCACACATCATGACCACCCAAGGTTATGGTGTGACGCGCGAGTTTTACTACAACGATGCCGGTGTTCAAATTGACAACTTAACGCTTTCGGTTCAGGCCCGAGCCAAAGAAATACAAGGCCTTGCAAAACCTGAAGACTTTCCCGAAAACGGCTACCACGGAGACTATATTTACGACATAGCTCGCGATTATCTCAAACGCGTGACCATCACGGCACCGGATAAAACCGTCATCGAAAGTACAGGCGATATTGATGATACGCAAACCGTTCGTCGCTATGCAGTTGCCTTTTTACGCAACGAACAAGACTCGGACTTAAAAGCGCTCGGTGTGAGTTTTGATAACTTTTATCTGGAAAGTTCGCTTTACACGCAAGGTCGCGTTGAGCGGACCGTTAAGGCAATCGTCGACTCCGGTTACACCTATGAGGCTGATGGCGCTCTCTGGCTCAAAACCACCGATCCTGCATTTGCCGATTTCCACGATGACAAAGACCGTGTCATGCGAAAAAAAGACGGTCACTATACGTACTTTGTCCCTGATGTAGCCTACCATCTGACAAAATTCGAGCGCGGCTACAATCGAGCCATTAACATTCAGGGATCGGACCATCACGGTACCGTAGCCCGCGTTAAAATCGGTTTGCAGGTAGCTGGACCTGCCTTCGGGATGTCCATTCCGAAAACTTTCCCTGAATACGTCTTGCACAAAATGCTTCTTGTCGTCAAAGACGGGCAAGAGGTCAAGATGAGTAAGCGCTCCGGCACCTATATCACGCTACGCGATATCGTCGACTGGGTCGGACGCGATGCAGCTCGCTTTTTCCTCGTGTCACGCAAATCCGATGCTGAATTTGTTTTCGACGTCAACTTAGCCTTAAGTAAGAGCGAAGAAAATCCCGTGTATTACTTACAATATGCCCACGCACGCATCTGTTCTGTACTCTCGCAAGCGAAGGAAAAAGGCTTTTCCGTCCCGACCTATGCGGAAGCGGCAAAAGCCGATTTTTCCGTTTTGAGAAGCGAGGCTGCCGGCGCTCTTGCCCGGTGTCTTTCTTCGTACGGAAATACTTTGAGCGTTGCCGCACGGGACTTAGCTCCGCACTTGGTGTGCGTGTATCTAAAAGAACTCGCAGCGGCTTTTCACGCCTTTTACAATGCCGAACGGATTCTTGTTGACGATACGCGTGAGCGTAATGCGCGACTGGCATTGCTCTTGGCCAGTCGTCAAGTGCTTGCAAACGGTCTAGCCGTCCTGGGAATCAGTACACCGGAACATATGTAAACCTTTTTGGGAAAATCCGATGAGTCAAACGCGTGCCAATTTCAATCTCAAAGCGCTTTTCTGGTCTTTCACGCTTGGAGCCGTCTTCGCCTTTGCCGTATCCGCGGGTGTAGCTCTGTGGATTACCAAAGCGCCGATTCCTTTTGTCGCCAAGGTACAACAAGGTTCAAAACTTGTGGACATAACGCTCGATGGGAAACAAGATCCAAATAAAGAGCTTTATTCCGAGGGACAAGGTGTGGAACTGAATACGGCCAAAGTCGCCACAGTCAAAGCCGGTGACGTCTCTGCTGAACAAGACAGCGCCGTCCCTGTCAAATACTGGGTTCAAGCCGGAGCTTTCAGCCAAAATGTCGATGCCGAAAGCATGCGAGCCCGAATTGCCTTTATCGGACTTGACGCACAAATCGTCTACCGTAATGAGCGCGGACAACGTCTTTACCGCGTTCGAATCGGGCCGTTTGAAACTCAGCAGCAAGCCGAAGAAATCAATCAAACTTTGGCAGATAACTCCATTAAAGGCGAGCTTTTGCGTTTAAGAGACTAATGATATGACCTCACGACGTACCCTTTTAGCCGGTGCAGCAACTCTTGGGATATCCTCGCCGACCTTTTGTCTTGCTCACGAACAAAAACCTTTTGTCGAAGGCAAAGATTTCATCCTCGTCGACCCGCCCGTTACCTACCCGGCGCGTCCGATTCTGGTACACGAATTTTTTGCCTACACCTGTCCGCATTGCTATCGGCTTGCCCCGCTGATGCACGAGTATGCCGAGTCAGTGGCTTCCGATCCGCAAGTGCAAGTCATTCCCGTTCCCGTAGCCTGGGAAGAAAGTTTCGAGCTTTTCCCGAAAATTTATTATGCCTTTGAAGCTCTCGGTCGCTTACAAGAGCTCCATATGCCGTTTTGGGAATGGATGCTTCAAGGCGAACACCCGTGGAATAGCGTTCCGGAAGCTCAAGTTGACATTGAAAAGTGGGTCGGCGAGCACGGTATCGATGCGTCACACTGGAACAATACACTCGAGAGTTTTGTCGTTCGCAACAAAGTGCGCCAAGCCACGCAAACTTGGCAACAGTACGATATCGACTCAACACCTGTTATCGGTATTGCGGGGCGTTTTATCACTGCCCCGCACATGACCGGCTCGCGACCGCGAGCCATTGATGCCGTTCGCATGCTCGTTGACCGCATCAAACGTGAGACCGCCTAAAGGAGAGTCATCATGCGCGTTTTCATTACCGGAGCTTCAAGCGGAATCGGCGCAGCACTGAGTCGGGCTTTTGCCGCCCGCGGAGATACTCTCGGTCTTGTAGCACGCAATCGGGAAAAATTGATCGCCTTTACTCAAACACTGCCCTGTAGCGAAAAGCACATTCCCTACGCAGTCGATGTAACCGACAGAGACGCACTTTTACACGCCGCAGCAGATTTCGAATCACGAGGAGAAACGGATCTCGTCATTGCCAGTGCCGGCATTTCCATCGGGGTAAAAACCGAATTTCTGGAAGACCTTGATGTTTTAGAACGCATCTATAAAACCAATGTCTTTGCTATGGCCTCAACCTTCCACGGCTTTATCGCGCCGATGAGAGCACGAGGACGCGGACAGTTTGTCGGCATCGGGTCGGTAGCTGGAATTCGAGGCCTGCCGGGAAGTGAAGCCTATTGCTCCAGCAAAGCCGCTGTGATCAGCTACCTGGAGAGCCTGCGCAACGATGTACGTCCCTACGGCATCACGGTCACGACGCTCTCGCCCGGATTTGTGAAAACACCGCTCACGGCCAAAAACCCCTACAAAATGCCGTTCCTTTTAGAACCCGATGCATTTGCGCGCATTGCCGTTCAGGCCATTGACGCGAAAGTCAGTTATAAAACCATTCCTTGGCAAATGGGCGTCCTTGCCAAGCTGATGCGCATCCTTCCGAACGGACTTTTCGATGCCTGTGTGGCTCACAGGAAACAAAAACCACGTGACAAGGACTTACATCCGAATTAATCTGCTTCAGATGCGTTTTTCTCTTGCAGAAGAATCTTATATAGGACTTCCCGCTTAAAACCCGAAATTTTGGCAGCGACCGCAGCAGCACGGCTGACTGGCATTTCGGAGGCTAACGCTCTGGCCCATCGCAGTGTCTGCCCGTCAGGCGTCTCGAAACTTCGTGAGACCTTCTCGTCAACCAGTACGACATACTCGCCTTTGGGCTCATGGGCCTTGGCCCAAGAAGCCAGATTTTCCGACTTGACCGTATAAAACGACTCGAAACGTTTGGTGATTTCCCGCGCAATGACGACACGGCGACCGGCATGAAGTTTTTCAGACAAAAGAATCAAGAGTTCACAAATACGGTGCGGCGCCTCATACAAGACAAAGGCATCTCCCCTCTGACACAGTTCAGCAACGGTCTCGCTCCGTGTTTTTTTATTCGGCTCAACGAAACCGGCAAATGTAAAGCGGTATGCATCCAGTCCAGCCGCACTCAATGCCGAAATACAAGCGCAGGCTCCCGGAACGGGAACGATACGAAAGCCGGCCTCACGCACGCTTTGAACAACACGGGCACCCGGGTCGCTTACGGCCGGAGTCCCGGCATCGGTCACAAGAGCGACCCGTTCCCCGGCTTTTAAATGCTCAATAAGCTTTTGTGCTCCGGAGCGTTCGTTATGTTCATGAACGGAGACAGAAGGTGTTGAAATTGCATACCTATCAAGCAATTTTCGCGTTTCTCGCGTATCCTCACAGGCAATCGTGTCACAGACAGACAGCGTCCACAGGGCGCGCAACGTGATGTCGGCGGCATTTCCGATGGGAAGCCCTACAATATAAAGCGTTGCACTCGGGAACGACTGTTCGTCAAGACACGCTGCCCGCATCAGTGCACTGTTTTGTAAACCATTCATTTTTTCGGATTGCATCGTGAAGCACCCCTTGTTTGTCGGTCTAGTTTTTCCTCTCATGGCAACTGTCTGCGCGAGTGTTTTTGCTCAAACACTTCCGACATCTGAGGCTGAAGTTGGGCAAAAGCCTACCGCCGAAGGCGAAACAATCGCCAAAGCCGAACCCATTAAGCTTGCCTTCATTCTTCCGAGAAAAAAATCACGGTTTGACGCCGTGACGCAGTATGCCTTAGACGGAGTCTTGGCCGCCAATTATGCCTCGCTCGATCCGGCTCATGTACTTTTAATTCGTCCCGGAGCAGATGATAACGTCGCCAACCAGCTTAAAGCAGCCGCCAATGCCGGCGCTTTAGCGGCCATCGGTCCGCTCGACCGCAATGCCATTGAGCAAATTGCCAAAATGGACTACTTACCGCTCCCTGTCATCACGCTCAATCAAGTCGAGCTTGATACGGTCGTGCCGCTTACACCGGAAGAAATCCAGGAACGGCAAATGCAAGAAGAAGCACGGAAAATGGCCGATGCTGCCGCTCGGGAACTCAATGCCACAACACTGGCGCAACAAGAAGCACTTACAGAGGAAAATTCGACATCCGAAACAACGACCTCCTCCGAATCAAGCGGCTCGATTGCCACCGACTTGAAAGTACCCGGCCTCGTTTTAGCCAAGGATATTGCACCGGAAAACGTTCGCTATGAACCGCGTCTTTTCCCTCGCGGTCTTTTGATGACAGGGCTGTCACTCGAGACCGATGCTGCTTATGTAGCCGAACTCGGCGTCAAGGCACTGCCGCGTTTAACGGAAACGGGTGAACGGCCCAAAGTATTGGTCCTTGACCAAGACAAGCCCCTGCAAAAACGCATCTCGGCGGCATTCTGCCAGAAGTTGACGGAACTCGGATTTGCTCCAGACCGTCTGACCATTGACTTGAAAGACCTTCAACGCATTACACAGTTTTTCGAGCTTGTCGTTGAAGATGACGATCCGGAAATCGAGCCGGAAGAACCGATTGATCAAGAAATTGATCCGCTAGGCTGGCGTCAGCAACAACTGCGCCAAACGCGCGAATCGGCCGAGCGCCGCGCTCAGGCCGCTCTGGCCGAGCCCCCGTATTACGCCGTCTTTATGGCCTTGGATGCTTCAACGGCTTCGCAAATTCGACCGCGTCTGCCGCTACGTACGCGCCTGTGGGGCACGTCACTTCTGTATCCGGGGAATCCTCAGACTGATTCGTCGGCCAAGGCATTAACGTACGATCTAAAGCAAGTTGGTTTTGTCGACTCTCCGTTTATTCTGACCTACAACGATGAAACGTTCGAAGCCACATACAAAGTCCCACCCCCTGCCGGCCTTGTGGGCAAACAACTCTTTGCTCTCGGTGTCGACGCATTGAGCATTGCCAACGCCATCGCACGCGGACAAACCGCCGGGAAGATTTCCGGCCTTACCGGATCGTTAAGTTTTAATCTGGACCTTTCGCCCGTTGTGACGCGACACGGGACTTGTGCCATGATTGCGAGCGGATCGGTTCGCATGCTATCGCCCGAAGAACTCATTGACTTCCACGTTATCGATCCGATCTCGCGCCTCGAAAGCTCGAAAGAAAAAGCCGGAAAATCGACGCATGCCGCCTCCGTTCAAGAGGCATCATCGAAAGCTTCTAAGACGCCTGAGACGCCGACTCCCATGTAGCGATGCCTGTACTGACTCTTTCCGATGCTCTACTTAGTTGGGGCGATTTGCCTGTCTTGGACAAGGCCGATTTTTCTCTGCAAGCCGGGGAACGAATCGGTCTGATCGGACGCAACGGCACGGGTAAAACCTCCCTGCTCAGGGTCCTGGCCAAGCAAGTCCCTTTGGACGAAGGCGACCTAAGCATAATTTCGGGAATGCAATGTATTCTTGTTGAACAGGAACCCGTTTTGCCGCCTGCGTCGACCCTTGTCGAAAGTCTCCGTCTGCGCGCCGGCGCGCTCTTTAAGAGCGATGAGCAAACAATTTTCGCCAAGCAAGCTCTTTTAAATTCCTACATGGACAAGCTCGGTGTAAACGGCACCGTCAATCCGACAAGTGCTTCGGGCGGTGAAAAAAAACGAGCCGCCCTAGCGCTTGCCTTTGCGCTTAAGCCCGATTTACTACTCCTTGACGAACCGACCAATCACCTGGACATTGAAACCATTTGTGTCCTTGAGCGTCTTATCCAGGACGAATTTCGATCAGCTCGCTCTTTAGTTGTCGTCACGCATGACCGCGCGTTCCTCGATGCCGTCGCAACACGCATCATCGAACTTGACCGCGGAACGCTACGGTCCTATGAAGGAAACTTTCAGGCCTATGAGGAGACAAAAGAAACGGAGCTGCATGCCGAATCGCTACAACGCAGACGTTTCGATAAATTCTGGGCACAAGAAGAGGTTTGGATACGCAAGGGAATCGAGGCTCGACGTACCCGAAACGAAGGTCGCGTCAGGCGCCTGGAGCGCTTACGACAGGAACGCGAAGCCAGACGTGACGCTCTTTCCAGTGTGCGTTTTCGTGTGGATGCCGGTGAACGCAGTGGAAAACTCGTCATCGAAACGGAAAATTTGACAAAATCGTTCGGAGCGCACACCGTTATAAACAAGCTGAATTTGCGCGTGATGCGCGGCGACAAGCTCGGAGTGCTCGGGAAAAACGGGACCGGTAAAACCACACTGATTAAATTAATACTCGGGAAACTCAAACCCGACAGCGGAACAGTGAAATTAGGCACGAATCTGTCCGTCGCCTATTTCGATCAATTACGAGAGCAACTTGATCTCAATCAGACCGTTGCTCAAACCATTTCTCCGGGTAGCGACTGGGTGGATATTGCCGGCGTGAAAAAACACATCATGAGTTATCTGGCCGATTTTCTTTTTTCACCACAAAAAGCCAACGCTTTCGTCTCGACGCTTTCCGGAGGCGAACGCAATCGCCTCCTTTTAGCGCGACTATTTGCCTTGCCGGCCAATCTTCTTGTTCTGGACGAGCCGACAAACGACCTAGATATCGATACACTGGAACTTTTGGAGCAAACCCTTGCCGACTACGCCGGCACCGTCATCCTTGTCAGTCACGACAGACGCTTTTTAGACAATGTCGTTACGCAAACATTAGCGCCGACACACTATGAGAATCCGGACGGCACGTGGCGTGAATATATCGGCGG
>DHJT01000075.1:15049-20670 GCA_002404465.1 Sutterella sp. UBA4713
TGGCTTCGAGCCACAAAAAATAACAGACACCCGCCTGAAAAAATTGAGAAAACACCGGTCGCGACCAAACCTAAACGCGTGCGAAATGCGGCAACGGAGCGTGTGCGTTTAAGTTACAAGGAAGCACAGGAACTGGCGTCTCTTCCGACACAGATAGAAAATTTGGAAGCTGAGCAAGCAACGCTGACTGCCAAGCTATCGAGTCCGGAGTATCACAAAAGCCCCGTAGATGAGATTAGGCGCGATAAGGAGCGCATCGACGCCCTGGCGCCTCTAATTGATGCAGCCTACGAGCGTTGGGAAGCTCTTGCGGAAAAAGATGCTCTCGCAAAACGCCAAGTCACTCGAGCCCCTTAAAATTCAAGCGGCATCTGACCGCTCTTTCCCCTATGCAACGCCCTTTCTTTTCGAGTCAAACGCCGAGTACTGAAGTCCTCATGGACAAGCTCCGCTGCTCGAAAAAATTCGATCGTAGCGAGCAGATCGTGCTTGTGACACTACTTTCCGTTCCGGCAATCATTGCCCAGCTGGCTTCGGTCCTCATGCACTACATCGACATGGCCATGCTCGGACATCTTGGCTCACAAGAGGCCGCCGGCATCGGACTTGTCTCCACAACTATCTGGATGTTCTGGGGGATCGGAAGTGCCGGCATCACGGGTTTTCACGTGCTGGCCGGACAAAAAATCGGAGCCCGGGACAATCAAGCCGTTCACTCCTTGATGTGCCAATCATTGAGCGTGACCGTCCTTTGGGGAACAGCGCTTGCAGTTGCCGGTCTTGCTATTGCCGAAAAACTTCCGACATGGCTCGGCGCAAACGGACCGGTGGCGGGATTCGCGTCTGACTATTTTTTCATCGTCATTGCGTCTTGGCCCCTCGTGATGGTCAACTTTTTGGAAACCGGCATGCTACGCGTCAGTGGTAACATGAAAACGCCGAGCCTGTTGGGTGTTGCAATGTGTGTCCTGGATGTCGTCTTTAATGCCCTTTTGATATTCCCGTCACGCGACATCCATCTTTTCAATCTGACACTGACGGTTCCGGGTCTGGACCTTGGGGTTCAAGGAGCGGCCTGGGCAACGGTTCTCGCGACTGCCATCGTGATGCTGGCTTCATGCTGGTTTGCCTGCGTTAAATCCGAGCATCTTTCAATTATTTCCGGTACCAACTCATTTATTCCGCGTGTAGACGACTTGGTGCGCTCTTTGAAAATCGGTGTCCCCGTCAGTGCCCAACGCATCGTGATGAGTGGCGCGCAAATCGTTTCCACCGTCATTGTCGCCCCGTTAGGGACCGTTGCTTTAGTGGCACACTCCTTTGCAATTACAGCGGAAAGTCTTTGTTATATGCCGGGATACGGCATCCGAGAAGCAGCAACGACCTTAACGGCACAGACCATCGGATCCGGTCAAATCGGGCGTGCTCGCCAAATCGGCTCCGTAACCATTGCCGTCGGCATGGCCGTCATGACTTTCATGGGAGTTGTGATGTTTATTGCCGCCGAGCCGATTATCGCCACGATGACTCCCGATGCAGATATCGTCAGACTCGGCGCGACGATTTTGCGTATCGAAGCCTTCGCCGAACCGATGTTCGCAGCCTCTATCGTTGCTTACGGATGCTTCCTCGGAGCTGCCGATACACTCGTACCGAGTGTCATGAATTTAGCGAGCATGTGGATTGTGCGGCTACCCCTTGCCTTCTGTTTATCCCAAACGATGGGACTCATTGGCGTGTGGATTGCCATGTGTCTGGAACTGTTTTTCCGCGGCGCAATTTTCCTACTGCGTTTTTACAAAGGCTCCTGGCTTCCGAGACATTCAAACTCCGTATGATTGCGTTACGTCAGTCGCTCTACCCTGATCACACGGACAAGGAAAAGAACATCGGCGCTGTCAAGCGACATTCAAACTGACCCGCCAAACGACATAACTTGTGACCCGCCTTTTTCGGTGCTAAATCGTTCGCTTTCTTGCGGCGAGCAGTCGTTGAGGCGCAAAGCCCCTTAATTCGGAAACTGCGGATCAGTTAATTGGTAAAACTTGCGGAAAACCACCTTGACAAACACCGTCTGTGACACGAACTTGCCTTCGCGCCCCTCCTTCCGATTCTATCGTGCGCGCACTCGACAAGCGTGCTAGGCTAACGCCGACAAACTTTTCAATTAGGTTCATTGCAATGACTCCCATTCGTCAGTGTTTCTTAGCCTTACTGTTCACCTCGGTAGCAACCGTCTCGTTGGCGAGCACTTTTTGGTCCGTGCGCGGTCCGGACTCAGGCGAAAACGGGCAAACCATGGTTGCTTATGTGCGCGACGATCTAGCCGGCGAACAAACATTGGCGACCATCTTCGAAGACGGAAGCATCCCGTTTAAAGGACTTTACGTTGGGAAGACACACCGCTTTGAAGCCGGCCTTAACAAAAACGGTCTTTTTGTCGGGCAAATTTCCGCCGCATCCGTATCCCGTAACGAGCGTCTATCCCTATTTTCCAAACGCTTTAAATCCTCCGAGGGCTGGTTCGGCGGTGAATGGCTTGTACGCAACTGCAGTTCCGTCTCTCAAGCCCTCGAACAGCCTCGCGTTTTTTCAGGCTACCCGATGATTTATGTTCTGGCCGACAAATACGAAACTGCCGTTGTTGAGTGCCTACCCGACGGCCGTCTTATCACAAAACGAATTAACAACGGATTTGTGACCCACACCAATCACTTCCTCTTTCCGGAAGCCGTCGGGGCCAACGGAAAAGTTCCCATCAGTTCGATTGCGCGCCTCGACCGGATCAACGCTCTACTAGACACGCAACCGAAACCGTTCCGATTGGGACAGTTTTTAGCTTTCGCCACCGATTCGAGTGCAGGTCCCGATTTAAGTCTTTTCCGAACCGGCAGCAAACTGCGATCGCCTAAAACAACTTGCATTTGGCTTTTAACGTTTCCGCAAAAAGGCAAGACACTTTCCTATCTGCGCTTTTTAAATGAGACGACTTGGGAAACTACTCGGGAAGAGTTTCCGGCAAGCTCCCCGGTACACACGATAAAACCGCTTATCCCGATTCCGATTACAGAACCGGCCAAAGAGGCTGTTGTACCTGAATCCAATTTGACTCCTGTTACTTCTAAAGAGGTTTCTGCATCATGATGAGAAATCGCGGCCTTGTCCTGGCATGCATGGCACTTGTGTTAAGCGGGTGCTCTTCGTGGCTTGTCGATCCAGTCGCCCCTCCCGACGCAGCCTCACTGCGCGTAACTTACACGGGCTCCGGGTACCAACAATTTCAGTGCGTTGTCGACAAACGCGGCTACTACTGGCGCTTTGTCGCTCCGGAAGTTGAGATTTTGGATGCATCGGGACGCTTGTTTGCAAGACAGGGCGCTGATTTTACGTTTCGTGCAGCCGACGGCAGTTTCTTGAAAGCGACGATTTCTGCCGCAGATACATCCGGATCAAACTCACGTATGAAGGATGTCCTTTTTGAAGTGACTGCGCGAGGCAATCCTATCGGTGTTCTTTCCCGCTTTCGCTATGTCAAGCGTACCGCTGCCGTAGGCGGTATTCCGCCGAGCCCCTGCCGTCGCAATTCCCTCGGAACTTTTCTTAAAGTTCCCTTCCATGCAACATACGCCTTCTACCATTAAATTTCGCCTGTTTACTCCGTACAGAAAACAAAAAATTCCTGTAAAATTAACAGCTTGATGTTGGATTCCCTATCTAGGGGCAGCTGACTTTATCCTGTGTCAGGAGGTTTTCTATTATGGTTGGTGCTTCGGTCTTGGGTGTTTTTCTTCAAGGCTTACCGCCGGATCGACGCGTCGCAATGGCGCGTGTTGCCAGTCTTATTCGTCGCGCAGCGCGCGGCGTTCGGGAAAGCAAGCGTTTCGGATTAGTATTTTATGAACTCAACGGCGGACCGCTTTTTGCGCTCGAATCACGCGACAAGCTCCTGACGTTGTACGTAGCCGAGCGCCAAGCTGCCGAACCCTTTTTTACATCCATTGCCGGCTTTGACACAAAGCACTGTCTGATTAACTTTGCCGATCTGAATCGACTGCCGCTTCCGGACATTGAAAAGCTCGTACGAGCCAGTGTTGTTGCTCGGCGAGAAAGAGGTTCGGCACCTGACCAGAAAGCGTTACTCTCTCTTTGGGGAGTTAAAGAAGAAGAGGCGGCCGTAGCCCCTCCCGTCGTACGCATTTCCATGCGTACAGCCGAGGAAGAAGCAGCAGAACAAGCCGCTAAGGAAGAAGCCGAACGACATGCTGCGGCCATGAAAAAAATCCTAAAGCCGACGAAACCTGAAAAAACGCTGGTAAAGAAGATCGCTGCCGCCAAAGCGGCGGCTCGCGCGCAGGCCAAAGCCGAGGCGGCCGAACGCCGTGCAGCGCAAAAAGCAGCGGCGCTGGAGGCGCGCAAAACCGCCCAGCAGGCCCGTAAAGCGGCGGCGCTAGCCAAAAAAGAGGAAACCGCTCTCCTTCAGGCACAAAAGCATGTTCAAGCCGAAGCAAAGGTCACAAAACCTCGCGTGACGAAGACTCGCGCCAAAAAGGTCTCCGTTGAAAAGCAAGCGACGAAAAAAAACACCGCGGCTGCCACCTCACCCAAGGCGGCCGCCAAGAAATCTCCGACTAAAAAACAGACGGCAGCAAAGAAAGAAAAACTCTGAACCTTAGGTCGAATCCCCCGCAAGAGAACTTTCCTGCGGGGGTTTATTTTTCGGCCTCCGATTGGTCTTTGTATCGACTCGACAGATTTGAGACAAGTCGGCACCATTCGGCCTTGACGTGTTCAGCCGAACACCCCATCAGAACCGCATCGTCCAGTGCATCTTGGAGCGTGGCCTGAATTTCCTTCCAGTTCTCTTCGAGGACTTTAACCTTTTCCGTGCAAGCCACAACACTTCCGTCACTCCGAAACCACTTATCCGGCGCTCGCATTAATTCGCTCTTGTCCATATCCGATAGCCCCTTGTTGTCGCATCATAAGGCATCCCTTGAAAATGCGTTACAACGTCGGAGCCGTCAAACAACACACCGTCAAAAGTCTTCGGTCACTTTGGGCTAAACTTGCGACTGATTTGTTTCCATCGACCGATTATGGAATTCACACACCGTTTAAAGCGCGCATTCATTCCCCGTTCCGTAGCCCTTGTCGGGGCCAGCGACCGGATCGGGAGTCGCGGAACGCTGATTTGGAACGGCGTAATGAATTCACACAGAATCCTTCAGGCCTATCCGGTCAACCCAAAATACAAATACATCGGACTGACACCGTGCTGGTCAGAATTATCGGATCTTCCGGAAAAAGTCGATTTGGTTGTGATTGCAACTCCGACAGTAAAGGTCTCGAATATTTTGCGCCAATGCGCCGCTCTCGGCATTCAAAATGTTCTGATTACTCCGGGCGACGAAACCCTGACGGCCGATCGCCTATGGCGCAAGAAGACGGCCGATTTTTGCTCCTCTCATGGCATCAATTTAATCGGACCGGATTCTTCAGGAATCATTCGACCGCAAATCGGACTGAACGTGAGCTACTGGCCGCAACTGCCGCGCATCGGACACGTCGGACTGATTTGCCAATCTTCCTCGGTTGTCTCTGCCGTCTTAGACCAAAGCAAC
>DHJT01000075.1:20694-38657 GCA_002404465.1 Sutterella sp. UBA4713
CCAAAGCAACCGCCGTTCCTTCGGTTTTTCTTCGGTTCTGACAGCCGGTTGTGAAAGTGGCGTTACCCTGGCTCAGATGCTCGATTTTCTAGCCCGTGATCCCGACACACACGTCATTGCCGTTCACGTCGAGACTTTAGTACACCCGAGGGCCTTTTATTCGGCACTTCGAGCCGCTTCCCGCATCAAACCTGTCATCATCCTTAAAGCCGGTCGAGGCGAAAGCTCAGCGCGCCTTATCGCTTCTCGCTTTGCATGCCCGGCCTGTGACGATGCCGCCTTCGACGCCATGCTCGAACGTACCGGATCCGTTCGCTGTGACAAACTCGAAGATTTTTGTTCCTGTCTGGAGCTTTTCTGTGCCGGAAAGGATCCTCGGAAAGGAAACCTGGCCGTCGTCTCCAACGGACTGGGGTTTGCGGCACTTTGTTCCGACTCCGTTGAAAAATTTAGTGTACCCTCGGCCCTCATAGGCAATTCGACGCTTCAAGCCGTTCGTTCTTTGGTAAAACGCGACTTTAGCGCGGGAAGTTCGATTAATTTGGGTTTTGAAGCTAACAGCTCCTTAATAGCTCGTTCCACGCAGTTACTGATTGCCGATGAGTCTGTCGACTCCGTATTGCTCGCAATTAGTCCAACGGCCGTTGTTTCCATCAAAGATCTGGCCGATGACCTCGCTCCGATTCTCAAAGACTCTTTTAAACCTGTTTTTATTGCTTGGATGGGTTCACCCCTTACGGAAACGGAAAACGCCGCTTTTTCCCGCATACACGTCCCTGTTCTAACGTCTGTGGACAGCGCCGTCGAGGCATTTGCCCACCTTTGTGAACACAAACGGCTTAAGGGCTTGACACTTCGTCCGCCTGCAGCGGGCTCGGAAGCTGCCCGACATGATTTCGGAGCAGCACGAGACATCATTGATGAGGCGCGGCAGAAAAATCGCAATCGTCTCTCGCCTGAGCAATGCGAGCGCCTCTTGCGCGTCATCGGAATTCCCTGCGCTCCCGGTATGCTCGTGACGACTCCGTCGGATGCCGAAGCCGTTGCCCGGAGCTTTAACAGTCCCGTTGCCCTGAAAATCTGTGCCGAAGGACTCGAGCAACGCACGCGCATCGGAGGCGTGATTCTTAATTCGTCGCACGTCGCAACCGATTTTGATCGATTAAAGCGCCTTTGTGCCCAATATGCACCTCTGACATCGTTTACGGGAATTTTGGTGCAAAAAATGTCCGGAAGACCCGATGCCCGAGAATTAAAACTTGCCGTCAGACGTGACCCGGTCTTAGGCCCCGTGATCTCTCTTTCAGCCGGCGGAAAAACAGGTGAACTCTTTCCCAAAGAGCAAAAGGCACTTCCTCCCTTAACCGAGCCGCAGGCACGAGACATGGTCGAACGCTGTGTGATGTATTCGGCATTGGAATCGTTCCGAGGGCAACCTGAAATCGACATGCCCTCGCTTGTTAATGCCATTTTGGAACTCTCACGACTCGTCTGCGAAATCCCGGCCGTCACCGAGCTGGAAATCAATCCTCTCATTGCCGACGAAAACGGCGTCTTAGCCTTGGACATCACTGCCGGCATTAACCCGGGCCCCCTTACGGCCGATGCCGCCTTTTCTCACATGCTCATCGCTCCGGCCCCGCACTACGGCGCGTCAATTGCCGGACGAGATATCACGCTTCGCGTTCGTTCGGTGCGCCCCGACGACTTTGAGCCCCTAAAAGCCTTTATTGCACGCTGTTCGGATACCAGTGTTCTACGGCGTCTTCAAAAGCATCGTCGCGATCTGTCCGATGAGGATTTTCTAGCTTTTACTCAGCTCGACTATGACAGAGAACGCGCTTTAGCGCTTGTCGATTCGGATAGGGCAGATGCTCAAATTCACGGGATCGGCCGCTTTGTTACCGATCCGGGAAACGAAACGGCAGAATTCGGGCTACTTATTGAAGATGCCTTACATAAGCACGGCTTCGGCTCTGCGCTTATGCAACTTATCCTCGAACAGGCCCGCGCTCTCGGGGTGCGCGCTTTGACGGGATTTGTCCTCACGGAGAACGAGCCGATGCGCCGTCTTCTGAAAAAGTTCCGCTTCACTGAATACTCTGTTGAGGGAAACTCCGACATCGTACGTTGCGTGAAAGAACTCTGACTGGAAAAAGGGAGAATATGTCATGCGTCTTTTTTTGACCGGAGGGATGGGGTTTATAGGATCACATACCGCCGTGGAATTGATTAGCTCGGGCCATGAGGTTGTCTTATACGATAACCTATCGAACGCCTCCGAAGATGTTGTCCGGCGTATTGAACACATTACCGGGAAAAAGCCCTGTTTTATTCGTGCGGATATTCGAGATGCCAAAGCGCTTCTTGTCGCCCTAGAGCAAACCAAACCCGACGTTGTGATTCATTTTGCCGGCCTGAAAGCCGTCGGAGAATCGTGCCAAAAGCCCCTTGAGTATTACGACAATAACGTTTACGGAACGCTGGTTCTTCTAGACTGCATGCGAAAAACCGGTGTGTTTAAACTCATTTTCTCATCGTCTTCAACCGTGTACGGAACGCCGAGAAAACTCCCTCTGACGGAAGATCATCCGACCGGAGGCGTAACAAATCCGTACGGACGCACGAAGCTTTTTATCGAAGAGATCCTCAAAGACCTATGTCAAGCAGATTCTCGCTTTGCCACATTGTGTCTGAGGTACTTTAATCCAATCGGAGCTCACGCAAGCGGCCTAATCGGTGAAAACCCCAACGGAATCCCCAACAACCTATTGCCATACATCGCACGAGTTGCCGCCGGAAAGCTCGATTACCTGCGCGTCTTCGGCGATGACTATCCGACAAAAGACGGGACAGGCGTGCGCGATTACATCCACGTTGTCGATCTAGCCCGCGGACATGCTGCGGCTGCACGCTACATTTTGACGGCTTCAGGCTGGGAAGCGATTAACCTCGGAACCAGCAAGGGCTATTCTGTTCTGGAAATCGTGCATGCTTTTGAAAAAGCGTGCGGTCGGAAAATTCCCTACAAGATTACTCCGCGCCGCGAAGGTGATATAGCCGCCAACTGGGCAGATCCGACGCTGGCCGAGCGCAAACTCGGCTGGAAAGCACTTTATGACATCGATACGATGTGTCGCGATGCCTGGAATTTCCAAACCCACCTAGGGCAAGGTTCCTAACGTTGCATCGCCGATTCGCAACAAGCTCCGTTCGGCGAAACCCCCTGTGTCTTGCCGTTCGGTACTTGTAAATGCGCAATGTCAAAAGATGCAAAAACGCCGCAACGGATTGCGGCGTTTTCGCATCGAACTTTAAGACAACCTATTCGGCCTTAACCGGTTCGGCTTTGACATCCTGAACCTGAGCTTCCGGAGCCTTGACGGGGGTCTTTTCCTCTGTCTTGACTTCTTCAACCTTCACCGGCTTTTCCGTCAACTCGACATAGGCCAAAGGCGCATTGTCTCCGGGACGGAATCCCATTTTCAAAATACGAACATAGCCGCCGTTGCGCTTAGCAAAACGCGATCCGAGATCATCAAACAGCTTGCAGACCACTTCGCGGTCGCGCAAACGATTGAAGGCCAGACGGCGATTGGCGACCGTCGGATTCTTGGCCAGAGTAATCATCGGCTCGACGACACGGCGCAATTCCTTGGCCTTCGGAAGTGTTGTCTTAATGGCCTCATGGCGCAAAAGAGAACACATCATGTTGCGAAGCATCGCAAGACGATGAGCCGATGTTCGATTAAGTTTACGAAGTCCTAAATGATGACGCATGATTGTTTCCTTTTTAAATTCTTCGACCGTCCAATTCAGACGGTTCCCCCGACTCTTCTATCCGCTTCACCGATAAAGCGACGGGCGGGTTATATTTGTCAAATAATCCGGCGCAGGACACATCCGTACGCCGGGAGCCGTATTTTAGTTCTCTAAATTAGCCGGCGGCCAATTTTCAAGCTTCATACCGAGCGTTAACCCATGTGCAGCGAGCACATCCTTGATTTCGTTCAAGGACTTGCGGCCTAAATTCGGGGTCTTCAAGAGCTCGTTTTCCGTTCTCTGGATTAAATCGCCGATGTAGTAAATGTTTTCTGCCTTCAGACAGTTGGCCGAACGAACGGTCAATTCCAAATCGTCGACTAAACGAAGCAAAATCGGATCCAAAGGCGGCGTAGTTTCTTCCTGCTTGGTAATTTCGGCTTCCGTTTCGGTCTTGATGTTGCCGAAAATCGAGAGCTGATCCTGAAGAATGCGCACGGCACTCTTTAAGGCCTCTTCCGGCGTAATGACACCGTTCGTCTCGATGGTCATCTCAAGCTTATCCAAATCGGTGCGTTGTCCGACACGGGCTGCTTCAACCTTGTAAGCCACACGACGCACGGGCGAGAAACTGGCATCGAGAACAATGCGTCCGATTGTCTGAGCGGAATGATCGTTTGCAAAAGCACGCATGTCACCGGGCTGATAGCCGCGACCCGTTTCAACCTTCACTTCCATGTCAAGCGTGCCGCCCGAGAGCGTAGCAATCTCATGCTCGGGGTTGAGAATTTGCACATCATGGGGCAAATCAAAATCACCGGCCTTAACGAGACCTTCTCCGCTCTTATGCAAGCGTACCGTGACTTCCTCACGACCGCCTTCAAGCTTAAAAACCACACCCTTTAAATTCAGGATGATGTCGACAACGTCGTCTTTGACGCCGTTGATGATAGAAAACTCATGCACCACGCCGGCAATGGTTGCCTGTGTGGGAGCATAACCGACCATGGAGGCAAGCAAAATGCGACGTAGCGCATTGCCAAGCGTATGACCGTAACCGCGCTCAAACGGTTCAAGCGTGATAACGGCAATATTGGGGTTCTTTTCGTCGACGATGGCTTCAATATTCGTCGGCTTCAAGAGCGTTGTATTAGCCATGAAAAACTTTCCTTTTCAATACCCTCGGCTCGTTACACCGATAAGGCTGAGAGTGGAAAAATTCGGGGAAAAAGACACATAAAACATCGAAGCCCCCGAAGCTGCCCCGACGCCAAAATAGTTACACTCAGGCGCACTGTCGGCGGCGTTAAGCCGACAATACGCCGTGAGATATTGTCGATTAACGCGAATAAAGTTCGACAACGAGCGATTCGTTGATGTCCGGAGCGATTTCGTCACGGGCAGGCACGTTCTTGAATGTGCCTTCCATCTTCTTGGCATCAACGCTGACCCAGGCAGGGAACCCGTTTTGGCCGGCAAGTTCAAGGGCTTCGGCAATACGAACCTGCTTTTTGGCGCCTTCACGTACGGCAATCACATCACCGGCCTTAACGGTGTATGACGGAATATTGCACTTTTTGCCGTTTACGAGAATTGCACAGTGGCTCACAAGCTGGCGCGCTTCAGCGCGCGTTGAGCCGAAACCCATGCGATACACGACATTATCCAATCGGGATTCAAGCAACCCGAGCAAAATTTCACCCGTGTTGCCGGGGCGCGAGGCTGCCGTCGCATAATAACGGCGGAACTGGCGCTCCAAAAGGCCGTAGGTGCGCTTCATTTTTTGCTTTTCGCGCAACTGCGTACCGTAGTCAGAAAGACGCTGTCCGGAAGTCTTACCGTGCTGTCCGGGTTTAACTTCAACGTCTTTGACCTTGCTGTCGAAAGAGCGACGAGCGCTCTTGAGGTTAAGATCAGAGCCCTCACGACGCGAGAGCTTCAACTTGGGACCGAGATATCGAGCCATTTTTCAGTTACCTCTTCTATCCTGCGGGCGAACCGCATTCAGTCTGCGCATTCGATGCTGACGCAAACACAGGATACGAATTAAAAAAATTACATGCGACGACGCTTGCTGGGGCGAACACCGTTGTGGGGAATCGGGGTGACGTCCTGGATGCTCGTGACGCGAATACCTAAGGCATTTAACGCACGAACACTGGATTCACGGCCGGGTCCGGGTCCGAGAATGCGAACTTCGACATTCTTCAAACCGAACTCAAGAGCCTGCTTGCCGGCATGTTCCGCCGCGACCTGAGCCGCAAACGGCGTGGACTTGCGAGATCCCTTAAATCCCTGAGCGCCGGACGAAGACGCGGCAACCGTGTTTCCCTGGCGATCGGTAATCGTAACAATCGTGTTGTTGAAGGAAGCATGCACGTGGGCGATGCCTTCCGTGACAACCTTCTTGACCTTTTTGCGGCCGCGAGCGGCGGCCTGCTGTTGCTGCTTTGTGGGAGCCATTAGTCTTCCTTCTGAGAAATTACTTCTTCAACGTAACACCGACCTTGCGCGGTCCCTTACGAGTACGCGCATTAGTACGGGTGCGTTGCCCACGAACGGGCAATCCCTTGCGATGCCGCATACCACGATACGTTCCCAAATCGATCAAGCGCTTGATCGACAGCTGAACTTCGCGGCGCAAATCGCCTTCCACGCTGAATTGACCGATCGCATCACGGATCTTTTCAAGTTCCGTATCCGTCAGGTCCTTTACCTTCTTGGTATATTCGACGCCGCAGGAGTCCAAAATCTTCATCGCACGGGAGCGACCGATGCCGTAAATGGCGGTCAGTCCGATCACGGCATGCTGGTTGGGCGGAATATTAATACCGGCAATACGAGCCATATCTATTTACCTCTTTAGCCTTGACGTTGCTTATGCCGCGGATCCTCGCAAATAACGCGCACAACGCCTTTGCGCTTTACGATTCTGCACTTGCGGCACATTCTCTTAACCGAAGCGTTAACCTTCATAAAATTCTCCTAGGAGAAACCATGGGCAGAGTCAAAAGACGAATCTTTTAAGTCTGTATCCAAAATTACCATTGCGGGACAGGACTACTACAGCCCCGGCCCAAAGCCCTTGAAGTTTGTCTTCTTGAGCAAATTCTCATATTGGTGCGACATCATGTAGGCCTGAACCTGACTCACGAAGTCCATCGTCACAACAACCACAATCAACAACGACGTACCGCCGAAGTAGAAAGGAACGTTAAAACGCAGATTCAAGAACTCAGGAACAAGGCACACAAACGTCAGATACACGGCGCCGCCGAGTGTCAAACGTGTCAACACCTTATCGATATATCGGGCTGTCTGTTCGCCGGGACGAATACCAGGAACAAAAGCGCCGCTTTTCTTCAAATTCTCAGCCGTCTCTTTCGGATTGAAAACCAACGCCGTATAAAAGAAAGCAAAGAAAATAATCAGAGCCGCATACAACAACGTATACAGGGGCTGTCCGGGACTTAGCGCTGCCGCCAAATCGCGAATCCAACGCGTCGAATCACCGCTCGTAAACCAGCCGGCAAGCGTCGCCGGGAACAAAATTAACGAGGAAGCGAAAATCGGCGGGATGACGTTGGCCATGTTGATCTTAAGGGGCAAGTACGAAGCTTGACCGCCGTAGATCTTATTGCCGATCTGACGTCTGGCGTAATTGACGGTGATACGACGCTGGCCGCGTTCGACAAACACCACAAATGCGGTAACCAGAATCACGATAGCCACAATAAAGATGGCCGACAAGGGACTGATGGCCCCGGTGCTAACCAACTGGAACAGACCGCTTGCCGCAGCCGGGAACCCGGCGACGATACCGGCAAAAATGATAAGCGAAATGCCGTTGCCTAAGCCACGTTCCGTAATCTGTTCTCCGAGCCACATGAGGAACATCGTTCCGGTCACAAGGCTCACGGTGCAGGTAAAGCGGAACATCATACCCGGATCAATAACAAGCCCGTGTTGCGTTTCCAGAGCCACGGCAATACCAAGGGACTGGAATCCGGCCAAAAGCAACGTTCCGTAACGTGTGTACTGCGTAATCTTGCGACGCCCGGATTCGCCTTCCTTGCGTAAGGCCTCCAGACTCGGAAGTACGTACGAGAGCATCTGCATAATAATCGATGCGGAAATGTACGGCATGATTCCGAGAGCGAAGACCGAGAAACGCGACAAGGCGCCGCCGGAGAACATGTTAAACAGACCGAGAATACCGCCCTGCTGCTCGTTAAAGAGCTGCCGCAGAGTATCGGGATCGATTCCGGGCACCGGCACATGCGCACCGATGCGGTAGACAACCAAGGCGAGCAACAGGAAAATCAAGCGGCCTTTCAAGTCGCCGTATTTTGCCAGACCCGTCGGTTTGCTTTTAGGACTGTTTGCCACGTTTGTTTCCTAAACCGTTAAAGTTACGCCTCAACAACAGCGCCGCCGGCCGCCTCAATTGCCGCCTTAGCGCCCTTGGTAACCGCGAGACCGCGCACCGTCACCTTGCGGGAAATCTTCCCGGCAAGAATCACGCGCGCCTGAATCGTGTTACGGGAAACAACGTTGGCGTTCTTGAGAACGTCCAAATCAATCGTATCCACCGGCAACGCCTCAAGTTCGGACAAGCGAACTTGCTCGACAAACTGATGCGAACGCGAGAAAAAGCCGCGCTTGGGAAGCCGGCGATGCAAGGGCATCTGTCCGCCTTCGAATCCGACTTTATGGAAGCCGCCCGCACGGGACTTCTGTCCTTTATGCCCGCGGCCGGCCGTCTTGCCCCATCCGGAACCGACGCCGCGACCGACGCGGTGAGCTTGACTCGTTGAGCCCTGAGCGGGCTTAATCGTATTTAAACGCATGTCTAGTACCTCTTAATCGACGCGCACGAGGAAGGCCACCTTGGCGATCATACCGCGCACGGCCGGTGTATCCTCCAGTTCACGCCAATGATGCATCTTCTTAAGTCCGAGCCCCTTTAAGCACGCCAAGTGTTCCTTGCCGCAACCGATCGGGCTCTTGACGAGCGTAACCTTCAAGGTCTTTTTATCTGTCATTTTCTAATCTCCTAAAAAGACCTATGCGAGAATTTGCTCAACGGTCATACCGCGTTTAGCAGCAATTTCCTCCGGCGAGCTCAGATGCGAAAGAGCATCGATCGTCGCACGAACCATGTTGTACGGATTTGTGGACCCGTACGCCTTCGCCAAAACGTTACGCACACCCATCGCTTCAAGAACGGCACGCATCGGACCGCCGGCAATCACACCGGTACCTTCACTCGCAGGCATCAGAATGACGCGACTGGCACCATGCTGACCCTTGACTGCGTGATGCAGTGTTCCGTTATTGAGCGGATACTTCTTCATATCCTTACGAGCGCGTTCCATCGCCTTACTGACGGCAGCCGGAACTTCACGGCTCTTTCCCGTACCCATTCCGATCTTGCCGTCACCGTCACCGGCAACCGTCAAAGCGGCAAAAGCCAAAATACGGCCGCCCTTGACAACCTTGGTGACGCGATTGACCGCAATCATCTTCTCGCGAATGCCGTCATCGATTTCTTCGACCGGATTCTTTTTATCAACCTTAGCCATAAGCCTCGATTTCCTTTAGAACTTGAGACCGGCTTCGCGCGCTGCCTGAGCAAGCGCGGCAACACGGCCGTGGTAACGATAACCGGAGCGGTCAAAGGCGCACGATTCAATACCGGCGGCCTTGGCCTTCTGGGCGATACGTTCACCGACAATCTTCGCAGCGGCGATATTGCCACCTGTCTTTCCCTGTTCGGCAAGTTTGGCACGAACTTCGGCTTCAAGAGTCGAAGCGGAGGCCAGAACCTGATCGCCTTCGGCGGAAATAATGGTTGCGTAGATATGCAGGTTGGTGCGATGCACCGACAAACGAATAGCCTTCTGCAGCTTGATGCGGGTGCGGGTGGCACCAGCGCGACGCAGACGGCTTTGCTTCTTATTAATCATGGTCTTACGTCTCCCGCTTACTTCTTCTTGGTTTCTTTAATGACAACGCGTTCGTTAGCGTAGCGAATCCCCTTGCCCTTATAAGGCTCCGGCGGACGATAGCCGCGAACGACAGCTGCCGTCTGACCGACAGCTTGCTTGTCAGGACCGCTAATTACGATCTCGGTCTGCGTCGGTGTCGCGCACTTGACGCCTTCGGGCATCTTGTGAATGACCGGATGCGAAAAGCCGAGTTGCAAGTTCAGAGAATCGCCCTGAGCTTGAGCGCGGTAACCGACGCCCACAAGCGTAAGCTTCTTTTCAAAGCCGACGGCCACACCCTTGATCATGTCGTTCACAAGCGCACGCATCGTGCCGGTGTTGGCATTGGCTTCGCGGGTCTGTTCGAGCTGAACAAACTTAATTTCATCGCCATCACGCTCGACGTTAACTCCGGCCAAACGGTGCACGCGAACTTGCCCCTTGGGCCCTTTGACGAGCACTTCGGCATCGGAAATCGTCACTTCCACGCCTTTGAGAAGGACAACAGGAATCTTTCCAATACGACTCATGTTTGACTCTCCTCAATTAAGCGACATAGCAAAGAACTTCACCGCCGATACCGGCAGCGCGCGCTTTGCGATCGGTCATGACACCCTGCGGTGTCGAAACGATTGCAATCCCCAAGCCGTTCATCACCTTCGGGATCGAATCATGGTTCTTGTAGATACGCAGGCCGGGACGGGAAACGCGTTCGATGCGTTCGATCACGGGACGACCCTCGTAGTATTTCAAGCCGATATGCAGTTGGGCCTTGCCTTCATTGGCAACAACTTGGAAACCGTCGATGTAACCCTCATCCTTCAAAACTTTGGCAATCGCAACCTTGAGCTTGGAGCTCGGCATCACGATTTCAGTTTTGTCAACACTTTGAGCGTTACGGATACGGGTCAGCATATCGGCGATCGGATCACTCATACTCATTTCGTAATCTCCTCGCTTACCAGCTGGCCTTGATAAGGCCGGGAATATCACCGCGCATGGCTGCGTCGCGAATCATGCCGCGCGCCAGACCGAATTTGCGGAACGTTCCGCGCGGGCGCCCCGTAAGGCCGCACCGATTGCGCAGACGAACCGGACTTGCATCACGGGGAAGCGCCTGCAACTTGCTACGGGCCTCGAGACGATCCTCGACAGGGCGGGACGCGTCGTTGATAATCGCCTTGAGTTCGGCGCGTTTGGCCGCGAATTTGGCCACAACGGCCTCACGCTTCTTTTCGCGGTTAATCAATGATAACTTTGCCATCTTGATGCACCTTCTCTCAATTACGGAACGGGAAATGGAACGCGGCAAGCAAAGCCTTGGCTTCCTCGTCGGTCTTGGCCGTTGTCGTGATGGAAATATTCATGCCACGCAGAGCATCAATCTTGTCGTACTCGATTTCCGGGAAAATGATTTGTTCCTTCAAACCGATGTTGTAGTTGCCGCGGCCGTCAAAGGCACGGCCGGAAACACCGCGAAAATCTCGCACGCGCGGGAATGCAATCGTAATGAGACGATCGAGAAAATCGTACATACGTTCGCCGCGCAACGTCACCATACAACCGATCGGCATGTTTTCACGAATCTTAAAGTTCGCAATCGCCTTACGCGTACGTGTCACGGCCGGTTTCTGTCCGGCAATCTTCGTCATGTCGGCAACGGCGTTGTCGACATACTTCTTATCGTTAACCGCTTCACCGACGCCCATATTGAGCGTAATTTTCGTGATGCGAGGAACCTGCATCACCGTCTTGTAACCGAACTTCTTAATGAGTTCGGGAACAATGGTATCGCGGTACAGAGTGTGGAAACGTGTCATTCCTTACTCCTTACGCCTTGGCGCCGACTACTGCGCCGTTGCTCTTGAAAACGCGGACCTTCTTGCCGTCGACTACTTTGAAGCCGACACGGTCACCCTTGCCTGTGGCCGGATTGACGATCATCACGTTAGACTGATCAATCGGCATCGTCTTGTCGACAATACCGCCTTCGGTGTTTGTCATCGGATTGGGACGAACACACTTTTTGACGACGTTCACGCCCTCAACGGTCACGTGCGTCTCATCGACGCGAGCGATCACGACACCCTTCTTGCCCTTGTCTTTTCCGGCAATGACGAGAACCTCGTCGCCTTTGCGGATGCGTTGCATCTTATCGGCCTCCTTAAATAACCTCGGGAGCGAGGGACACAATCTTCATGAACCGTTCCGTACGCAACTCACGCGTAACCGGTCCGAAGATACGAGTTCCAACGGGCTCGAGCTTGGAATTGAGAAGAACAACGGCATTGCCGTCAAAACGGATACGAGATCCGTCAGCGCGACGTACACCGTGAGCGGTACGAACCACAACGGCACTGTAGACCTCGCCTTTCTTGACGCGGCCGCGCGGAGCAGCTTCTTTGACCGTCACCTTGATGACGTCACCGATGTTCGCGTAGCGGCGTTTGGATCCGCCCAACACCTTAAAACACATCACTGAACGAGCGCCGGTATTGTCGGCCACGTCCAGTCTGCTTTGCATCTGAATCATGGTTGTAAATTTCCAACTTATTCTGCATTACACAGATAGTATTGGTCCCGTACGGGAGAACGATCGGCACTATCGACAGCATCCGAGAAACACCGCCTGACAAACCGGCGGGCGTACACCATTGATGCCCGATCATGAAAAATCGACACGAACGCCGACCGCAACCGGTCGGCATCCGCGCGAGCTCGCAAGTTTAACGAAAAGCCGTCAGGCTTGCAAGCCGATTACAACAAACTAAACGACAACAGCCTTTTCGAGGATCTTCGTCACAGTCCAAGACACAGTCTTAGAAACGGGACGTCCTTCCGCAATTTCAACCTTGTCGCCAACACCGGCCGTATTGGAAGCATCATGCACGTGGTACTTCTTGCTGCGCACAACAATCTTTCCGTAAAGCGGGTGTTTGACGCGACGTTCAACGAGGACCGTCACGGTTTTATCCATCTTATCGCTCGTGACAACACCGACGAGGGTGCGTGTCAGCTTCTTTGTTTCAACAGTATCCGTCATTTCGCGGCCGCCTTCTGAGCGAGAACCGTGCGAACGCGCGCGATGTCACGACGCGTCGTGCGCAACTGGTTCGAATTCTGGAGTTGTTGTGTCGCCTTCTGAACGCGCAGTTTAAAGTGCGCCGTCTGAAGCTCATTTAACTCCTTAGTAAGCGCAGCCTGATCCATGGCGCGCAATTCTTTAGCTTTCATGTCCGTCTCCTTACTTGCCAACCTGGCGGACAACGAACTTCGTCTTCAACGGAAGCTTAGCCGCTGCAAGCGCAAAGGCTTCGCGGGCAAGCGACTCATCGACGCCGTCCATTTCATAAAGCACCCGACCGGGTTGCACGAGAGCGACCCAGTACTCCGGGTTGCCCTTACCGTTACCCATACGCACTTCGGCAGGTTTGCTCGAAATGGGCTTGTCAGGGAAGACACGAATCCAGACATGGCCGCCACGTTTAATGTGGCGGGTCAGCGCACGACGTGCGGCTTCAATCTGACGAGCTGTCAGACGACCGCGTTCGAGCACCTTCAGGCCGAAATCTCCGAAGGAGACGTCGGCGCCACGCTGGGCCATACCGTAGTTGCGACCTTTTTGGTCCTTACGGTATTTTGTACGATTCGGTTGCAGCATCGCTTATTCTCCGTCTTTTGTTTCAGTGGCGGCAGGGGCGGCGACCGGAGCCTTCCGAGGACGACGAGCGGTTTTTTTCTCCGCCTTATCATCACCCTCTTCAGCCTTACGGGCACGACGAACCGGACGACGACGACGATCTTCGCGATCGGCAGGTGCCGGTGTCGCTTCAACCGCTTCGCCACGTTCGAGGTTGTCGCCCTTGTAGACCCAAACCTTCACGCCGACGACGCCGTACGTCGTATGCGCTTCGGAAAAACCATAGTCAATATCGGCACGCAATGTGTGAAGCGGAACACGGCCTTCACGGTACCATTCGGTACGCGCAATTTCCGCGCCGTTCAAACGACCGGCACTCATAATCTTGATGCCCTTGGCACCTAAGCGCATAGCGTTTTGCATCGCGCGTTTCATCGCACGACGGAACATGACACGCTTTTCAAGCTGTTGCGTAATGCCGTCGGCAATAAGCTGTGCATCCAATTCCGGGCGACGCACTTCCTCGATGGAAATGTGCGCGGGAACACCGATCATCTTCTGAACATCGGCCTTGAGCTCTTCGATATAAGCACCCTGCTTGCCGATTACGACGCCGGGACGAGCCGAGTAAATCGTAATACGAGCATTGTTGGCTGGACGCTCAATGACAATACGCGAGACACTCGCAGCCTTCAACTTTTCCAAAAGGAAGGCGCGAACCTTAAGATCTTCACACAGTGTACGAGAGAAGTTACGACCAACCGCGTACCAACGCGACGTCCAATTGCGCGTCACGGGAAGGCGGAAGCCGGTAGGATTAATTTTCTGACCCATGGTTCACCTTTACTTGTCGCCGACGGTCACATAGATGTGAGACGTCTGCTTACCGATACGCGTACCGCGGCCTTTGGCGCGGGCACCGAAGCGGCGCAACGTCGTAGCCTTTTCCACGTAAATCTTTGTGACGCGAAGTTCATCGATGTCGGCACCGTCATTGTGCTCGGCATTGGCGATGGCGCTTTCGAGCGCTTTAAGAACAATTCCGGCCGCGCGACGACGCGTGAACTTCAAGATGTTAAGGGCCTTGTCCACGGGCTTACCGCGAACCAGGTCGGCAACCAGACGGCCTTTTTGAGCCGACAGGCGCACACCGCGAACGATTGCAGTAGTTTCCATTTGATTACCCCTTGACCTTCTTATCCGCGTTTAACGCATGACCCCGGAAGGTGCGCGTCATCGCAAACTCACCGAGCTTGTGACCGACCATATTCTCGTTAACATAAACGGGAACATGCTGACGGCCGTTGTGCACGGCAATTGTCAAACCGACAAACTCCGGAAGAATCGTGGAACGACGCGACCAAGTCTTGATCGGACGCTTGTCACGGCTCGCCTGGGCCGACTCCACTTTCTTCATCAGGGATCCGTCTACAAACGGCCCCTTCTTTAACGAACGAGACATTCTTCAGACCCCCTTACTTGTCATAACGGCGCTGGACAATCATTCTGTCCGTGCGCTTGGAATTGCGAGTACGGTAACCCTTGGTAAGCTGTCCCCACGGAGACATCGGAGGACGTCCCGTACCGGTACGGCCTTCGCCGCCGCCGTGCGGGTGATCAACCGGGTTCATCACCTTACCGCGAACCGTCGGGCGGATACCGCGCCACCGTGTCGCGCCGGCCTTGCCGAGTTCGCGCAAACTATTTTCTTCATTGCCGACCGTTCCGATCGTCGCACGGCATTCAATCAGAATGCGGCGAACTTCACCGGAACGCATGCGAACTTGCGCATAGTCACCTTCGCGAGCAATGAGCTGAGCGAACGCACCGGCAGCGCGTACAAGTTGCGCACCCTTGCCGGGCAACATCTCGATGCAGTGGATTGTCGAACCGACCGGGATATTACGAAGCGGCAGAGCGTTACCGACCTTAATTGCCGCTTCCGGACCGTTCATGATCGTATCGCCGACATTCAATCCTTTCGGAGCGATGATGTAACGACGTTCTCCATCGGCATAAAGCACAAGAGCGATATGCGAGGAACGGTTCGGATCGTATTCGATGCGCTCGACACGACCGGCAACGCCGTCTTTGTTGCGCAAGAAATCAATCAAACGATAGTGACGCTTGGAACCACCGCCTTTGTGGCGACATGTGATGTGGCCGTTGTTGTTACGACCCGATCCGCGGTTCTTCTTTTCCGTCAGAGCCGCAAAAGGGCTGCCCTTGTGCAGGCCCGGCGTCACAACCTTAACGGTGTGACGGCACCCGGCCGAGGTGGGCTTCATTTTAACGAGAGCCATTACTTACCCTCCTGCGCAAAGTTAATTTCCTGTCCTTCTTTCAGGCTCACATAAGCCTTACGAACGGACTTGCGCACTCCGGGCGTACGACCCGTGCGCTTGACTTTGCCCTTGATGTTGACCATCTGGACGCCCTGAACCTGCACCTTAAAGCACAGTTCGACAGCCGCTTTAACTTCGGCCTTCGTAGCATCCGGAACCACTTCAAACGTGTACTGACGGGCCTTATCGGCAACCATCGTGCTCTTTTCAGAGATGACGGGCCCGACGAGCACTTTCAATAAACGGTCTTGATTCATCCGAGCATCTCCTCGATCTTAGAAAGCGCACCTTTGGCCACGACAATCTTCTCATAGTGGATCAAAGAGAGCGGATCGATATAACGCGGCTCAACAACCGTAACATTTTTGATGTTGCGGGAAGCCAAGAAAAGATTGTCATCGACCGTTTCGGCAATCAGCATCGCGCTTGTAAGGCCCATGGCCTTGAGCTTGGCGGCAAATGCCTTCGTCTTGGGTGTTTCCGCACCGATTGACTCGACAACAACAAGACGACCGTCTGCGACGAGCTTGGAGAAAATCGTCGCCATCGCAGCACGATAGGCCTTCTTGTTCATCTTCTTAGAAAAGTTTTCGTTCGGCGTACTCGGGAACGTACGACCGCCACCGCGCCAAAGCGGGGAGGAAGACATACCGGCACGAGCACGACCCGTTCCCTTCTGACGGAACGGCTTCTTGGTCGTGTGATGCACGAACTCGCGATTTAACTGCGCACGGGTTCCTTGGCGGGCGTTAGCCATATAGGCTACAACCAACTGATGGACCAGCGCTTCATTGTATTGGCGAGCGAACACGGCATCGGAAGCCGGCACCTTGGCCGTTTCCTGCCCCTGCTCGTTGACTAAATTCAATTCCATGGTTCGCTCCTATTAGGCCTTGACAGCGGCGCGCACAAGCACTTGACCGCCCTTGCTGCCGGGGACGGCGCCACGGATTAAAAGAAGACCGCGTTCGGCGTCGACGCGCACAACAACGAGGTTCTGTGTAGTCCTTTGGCAATCACCCAAATGTCCGGCCATGCGTTTGCCCGGGAAAACACGACCCGGATCTTGGCGGTTACCGATGGAACCCGGAGCATTTGTCGTGACCGAGTTACCGTGGCTGGCGCGGTTGGAACTGAAATGATGACGTTTGATGACACCGGAGAATCCCTTACCGATTGTCGTTCCCGTCACGTCAACCTTCTGACCGGCGGTAAACATCGCAGCGCTCAAAACCGTACCGGGTTTGTATTCGGCGATTTTGTCCGCATCGACATGGAACTCTTTTAACGTCTTGGCGGCCTGCACACCGGCTTTTGCAAACTGGCCTGCGAGTGCCTTATTAACGCGCGAAGGCTTTTTGGTGCCGAACGCGACTTGAATGGCGTTATAGCCGTCGGTTTCCTGTGTCTTGACACAGACAACGCGGTTGTCGGAGACGTCTAAAACCGTCACGGGGACGGAAAGTCCGTCATCCGTGAAGATACGCGTCATGCCGACTTTGCGACCGACTAAGCCGAGCTTATCACTCATTATTATCTCCACCCCGGCTACGATTGGCCGGGACCGTACTTTATAAAAATCGCTTCACGACGGGAGGTTGCGACTTTTCTTGCGAAACGACGCGAACACCGATCGATTGCCTCAATGGGCCAGAAGCGACACGTGTGTAACCGTGAAATCACGGCTACAAAAACTTTTCTGATTACTGTACCTTAATCTTAACGTCGACACCGGCCGGCAAATCGAGTTTCATCAGCGCATCAACGGTCTTGTCCGTCGGATCGATGATGTCCATCAAACGCTGGTGCGTACGAATTTCAAGCTGGTCGCGGCTTGTCTTGTTGACATGGGGCGAACGCAAGATATCAAAGCGTTGAATACGTGTGGGCAACGGAACCGGACCGCGAACAACCGCACCGGTACGCTTGGCCGTATCGACAATCTCAAGAGCCGATTGATCAATGAGCTTGTAATCAAACGCTTTAAGGCGAATACGAATGCGTTGGGATTGCATTTGTTTTTATCCTAAAAAGAACGAAAAAAGAACTAAGGGGCGCAGTATAACCACGCCCCTTTAAGGCTGTCAATTACTCGATAATCTTCGCAACGACGCCGGCACCGACCGTGTGGCCGCCTTCACGAATAGCAAAGCGCAAGCCTTCCTGCATGGCAATCGGGCAAATCAACTGCACGCCCATCTCGACGTTGTCGCCCGGCATGACCAT
>DHJT01000077.1 GCA_002404465.1 Sutterella sp. UBA4713
CCGCGAAAATCGTTATGACTGACAAACCGTAAAAGCCATTTGACAACAACAATGGCCGAGATGAAACTGACAATGCCGCCGAGCAAAATCGCAGGTCCCATCTCAACACTCATGGAATCATAGTTCTTAAAAAGGTCGTAAACCGTGGCCCCGAAAATCGTCGGTATCGACAAAAAGAAAGAAAACTCCGTGGCGGCACGGCGCGACAATCCCAAGACCATTCCGCCGATAATCGTGGCTCCCGACCGACTCATTCCGGGAATCAATGCCAGACACTGCATACAGCCCACACCAAAAGCATCTTTGACCGTCATGTCATCCATCGTTTCGACGCGCGGCTTCCACGCCTTTCGGATGTTGATGTTCTCAATAATCAAAATCACGATGCCGCCGACAATCAATGTCACGGCCACCGTCATCGGATTAAACAAATACATCTTAATGGTCTTGGCGAGCATCAAGCCGGCAAGAGCGGCAGGAACAAAAGCCACAACGGTATTAACAGCAAGTCTCTGATCTTTGCCCGGACGAAAGAGATTTTTCAAAATCGAAAAAATCCGCTCTCGGTAGTACCAACATACCGCCAAAATAGCACCGGCTTGGATGGCCACGAAAAACGTATCGGCGCCTTGCCCATTAAACCGAACAATCGCACCGGCCACAATTAAGTGACCGGTCGAACTAATCGGGAGAAATTCGGTTAACCCCTCGACAATTCCGAGAAAAATCGCCTGTACAGCCTCAAGCCAATGCATGAAAGAATTTCTCCGAAACGATTAGAACGGAAGCTTCATTCCCGGAGGAAGAGGCATACCGGCCGTTGCCGACCGCATCTTCGCTTCCGTTGTCGCCGTGACCTTGTGCGCTGCGTCATTTAAAGCTGCGGCAATCAAGTCTTCGAGCATCTCCCTATCGTCAGGTTCACCGGAAAAGACACTTGGATCGATTTGGACCTTCTTGGCCTCATGCTTGCACGTCATCGTAATTTTGACCATGCCGGCACCGGCCTCGCCCGTCACTTCCGTATTGCCGAGTTCGGCCTGAGCACGCTCGATGTTCTGTTGCATTTTCTGCGCTTGGGCCAAAAGCCCCTGAAAATTACCTCTCATCATGTTTGCTTCCTTTTTCTTGCGTGATGCGCACGGACGTCTCATCGAGTGTCGCATCAAACATTTGTAAACATTTCTGCACAAACGGATCACTTCGGAAGGCCTCAACCAAGGCCCTTCGTGCACGAGATTTTTCGACACGCTCGAGCTTGGAAATGCTCGCTGCATCGCTTGTGCATTCCCCCGAAGAAAACGCCACGGCAAAGGGCGATCCGACCGCTTCACTCAGCGCCTTCGTTAATTGGCCGAGCAATTGTCCGGTCACAAACGAACTCGAGCGCGAGCGTAATAATACGTGCTTATCGTCAAATTCGAGTAACTCACTGCCGCAAGCCACCTCACGCGGGAAACCCTCCAAACAAGTTCGACACAGCAGTCGGCGCCAACCGAGCAACTCAGGGGAAGGGACAAAATCGCTGTCTTCATCCCGATCAAGTTCGTGTCCGAAATCGGCTGGCGCTAGGATTTTCCCGGAGCATCCTCCCAGGGCGCCGGAGTTAAATTCGGCGCTCCTAAAGCATCAGGAGCCGCCTTAAGCGATGCCTTGTCGGCCCTATGGGCCGGAACCTGGCCTTTAAATCCGGCCGGCTTGAAAGCCAACATCCGAAGAATGGCCATCGTAAAGCCGGCATATTCATCCGGTGCTGCCGACATATCCGTTCGTGCCTGAAGAACAATTTGGTAATCCAGCTGGACCTCTTCGGGTGTCATTTTTTTAGCTAAGCGCAAAATCCCGGCATTTTGGGGATTATCTGACGGATAAGCTTCCGGCACACGCTGCGCGATAGCAACACGATGGAAAAGCGATGCCCAATCACGAACGGCTTGTGAAAATGAAAAACTTCGGGCATTCATCTCATCGGCAAGATGAAGCGCTTTTTTTGCCTCGCCTGCTAAGACGGCTTCGGTCATGCGAACCAACACATCCGAGTCAACGATACCGAGCATATTGCGAACCGCCTCGAGTGTGACAGGACCGGCCGAGTAGGCAATGGCTTGATCCAAAAGGCTCAGTCCGTCTCGCATTGAGCCGCGCGCTCCGACCCCGAGCAAACGGAGTGCTGCAGGTTCGGCGGCAATCCCCTCGACCTGAAGAATATGCGCCATGTGCGAGGCAACAGCCTCGGGTGTCATGTTTCGTAGATTAAATTGCAAGCAACGTGACAAAACCGTCACAGGAACCTTTTGCGGATCGGTTGTAGCAAGAATGAATTTAACGTATTCGGGGGGCTCCTCCAACGTCTTAAGCATGGCATTGAAGGCATGTGCACTTAACATATGCACTTCGTCAATCATGTAGACCTTGTAGCGAGCATTCGTCGGCGCATACATGGCGCGCTCTAAAAGAGCCGTCATCTCTTCGACCGAACGATTGGAAGCCGCATCAATTTCGATATAGTCGATAAAGCGCCCTTCGTCGATGGCTCGGCATGCTTCGCATTTCCCGCACGGGTGACTCGTCACTCCGCCCTTGCCGTCCTCCCCCGTACAATTGAGGCACTTAGCGAGAATACGCGAGAGCGTCGTTTTACCGACACCGCGCGTCCCCGTAAACAGATACGCATGATGGAGCCTATTTTCATCGAGCGCATGCCGCAATGCGGCTACGACATGCTCCTGTCCGACCATGCTGTCAAAATCATGCGGGCGCCATTTGCGCGCCAATACTTGATAACTCATAAGCTGTTTTTTAACCGTAAAGTGAGGTCAAAGAAACCTCGGTCGCTCATTGCGTTCGGCAATCATTGTAAAGGAAAGCCCCGTAAGGAAGATCGAACGAATCGTAGAAATCGCCCGGCTTGAAGGCACACAAAAACCAGCCAAAAGGAAGGCGAGCCTTATCCTCGGCACTAAGAGTATTCCGCCGTGGCTGCTTCGTTCCCGACCTGACCAGGTTAGCAGAGCTCTTATGCGAGGGGACCCGCCGAAGGCAGATTGTATAGGAATTTGCTTGCCACTAGAGCAAATTAACGATCACCAAAATTACCGGCATTGCAAAAACAACCGCAGCCGTTGAAGCTCCGATAGCCTCGGCGGCAAATTCAGCATCTCCTCCGTAGGCCTTACTTAGAACCGAAATGACCGAGGAGACGGGAAGTGCCGAAACAATCATAAAGACACGAAGCATGAAAGGATCCAGATCAAAAGGCAACGCCACGCAATACGTGATGATCGGTCGTAAAACATAGCATGCAAAGAGGATGAGCCACAACTCGCGCGGAAGTTTTTTTAATCGTCCGAACCCGACCATCTGCACCGTAATGCCAACGAAAATCAAAGCCAATGGGGTCGTAAGGTTTCCAAGATAGCGCGTAATCATCATGATCGTGTCGGGAACTTTCAAGCTAATTAAAACGCAAAAAAGACCCAAAGCACACCCGATAAGCGGCGGTTTTAAGAGCATGCGAATGCTTTTGAAAGACCAGAGGCGCGGAGCCAACCCGCCTACGCGTCGGACATTATCAAGCTGAATGTTATAAAGCCCGACTGTCCAAATAAACAAGCAATTGGCAATAAAGTACTCCAACACATACGGAATACCTCGCTCACCGTACATGGCCATCACGATCGGAACGCCGACAAAAAGCACGGTCGAACCGGAAAAACACGCAATAAATGTGCCGGAACGTTCCTTGGCGACCCAACCGATTTTGATAAAGAAAAGTGAAAAAAGAAAATTTATCAGAATGACGATGAAGGGAAGCGTCAGACTTTGAGCCAGTTCCATGAACTGGTCGTGCGTAAACCGTGCCGCAACGGAATAAAAAAGAAAGCACGGAAGGGAAATATTCACGAGTTTGGCAATTAAGGCTCGACTTTGTTCATTAAAAGTTCCCTTATGCGCAAAATAAAAGCCGACGCCGGCCACAGTTGCCACGACAGCCACCGCACACAAAGAATTGAGTATCGCTTCGAGCATCGCGTTTCCCTTTCGTCGTATTTTTCAATGTGATGCATTTTAAACGTAAGCACACAATAGCGTTTGTTCGATACACTTGACCCCGTCATCAAGCGGGAGAACATCCGTCTTTCCCGAAAACGCCATCCGAACCTTTTTTCAGAACAGGGAGATTGCTCTATGTGTACGAGTTTTACAGCCGGAAAAGCCATTACGGCAGACGGCTCCTTGATTGTGGCTCGCAGTGCGGACAGTGCTGCTATTAAAGCCCAACATTTCGTTTTCCATCCTGCCCGTACCGGGCAATCGGGCACCTACAGCACAAAGGCACACGGGGGCGTCAATGACTTTACATACCCGCTTCCGCAAAACTCCCTGGCTTACACAACCATCCCCTTCTGGAAGACACAACTACACGGTGCTGCCGGCTTTAACGAAGCCGGTCTCGGAGTGACCGGTACCGAATCAATTTACGCAAGCGACAAAGCCCTAGAAGCCGATCCGTATGTCAAAGAGACGGGAATTACCGAAGATGACATCGCCGACGTGCTTCTTTCACGCTGCCGAACGGCTCGGGAAGGTGCCCAAACGCTCGGTTCGATTATCGAGGAAAAAGGAGCCGGGGAAGGATTCGGCGTTGCGTTTGTCGACGCGAACGAAATCTGGTACTTGGAAACAGGCTCCGGTCACCAATGGATTGCTCAGAAAACCCCTGACGACAAGTACTTTGCGTCGGCCAATCAAGGACGCCTTCAGGAATACGATCCGAATTCGACCGATACGATGGGATCGAAAACGCTCGTCGAATGGGCGGTGACTCATGGGCTCTACAACCCCGAGACGGACGGAAAATTCGATTTTTCCAAGGCTTATACACGCGATGACTGGCGTGATCGCATCTACAACGATCCGCGCGTCTGGATAATTCAAAAATTGCTCAATCCGTCACTTGTCCAAAATCCGCAAGACGGTCGCACATTCCCCGTGTACCTGACTCCGGAAAAGAAAGTCACGGTTGAGGACGCCAAGGCCATCTTACGCAATCATTTTGAAGGAAGCGAACACGATCCGTACGGGACCTGTCTGCGAGGGGACGAGCCTTGGAGACCGATTAGTGTTTTCCGTACTTACGAGGCTCACGTCTTACACGTTCGTCCGTGGTTACCGAGGCCCGTCGGAGAAGTTCTTTATGTCGCGATGGGAATGGCCGATTTGTCCGTCTTTATTCCCTTTTACGCCGGTCTGACACATATTCCCGAATCTTGGCAAAAAGGCACCGACAAAGGTGAAGCTGACTCTGCCTATTGGAAGTTCCGCCGCATTCAAACGCTCACGATGACCGATTACCCGAAACTGGCTCCGATTGTGAAAAAAACATGGACCGATTTCGAAGTCCAAGCCAAAACCGAGCAAGAGAGCATGGAAACAAAAGTCCTAGAGCTTTTCAAAACCGACGAAAAAGCCGCTCTTGCTCAGCTAGAGACATTTAACCGGAATTTGATTGCAAAGGCGGAAAACACGGCCGAAAAATTGCTGGAAAAACTCTTTGTCATCCGCACCACGGATATCGAAGCACTTATTCCGGCAAAGAATCAAAAGAAAAAAGACTGATTTCGGTCGTATTGTCCCTATCTAACTCATGACGGCAAAGGCCCTTTTTTTTCGGGTTCTTTGCCGAAGATTCTCGAGTCACGAGATTGAGTTCTCTTTTGACTCCGAGGTTTTCCCAACCTTCGTCTCTCCTTCCTCTCGGCATGCGCTGCACATCCCTTCGATAACGGAACTCTGCAAGTCAAGTTCCACTCCATGCTCCTGCAAAAGATGCGTTGACAACGAAGCGGTCATTCGGTCGATTTCCGAGCAATGCAAATGGAAAAGCTTTTGGCAACAGCGGCATCGAACGTGATATTCGACGGTGTCAGAATCGGACAGATACTCGTAGGATGCCGGTGTGCGCTTATCAAAAACGAATCGTCGCACGACCCCTTCCCGAGTCAGTGTTTCCAGTGTGCGATATACAGTCGTTCGTCCGACCGACGCCCCAGTACTTTTCACGGCATCAGACACTTCTTGTGCGCTCAGGTACTTACCAGTATGCTCCTTTAATGCCGCAAGAACGGCCGCCCGTTGTCGTGTGGAATAATGAATCGATCTGGCCATGAAAATCCCCCAACCATATAATAAATACTCAATCCGATGTCTGCCGTTATCGCAACTTCAGTTTTCCAAGGGGAAAAAGCGTTTGCCGAACATGACCAAAGCAAGAACAGCCACGGAAGTCAGTGCCGTCAGCCCTCCTGGAGCCGCATTGACGTATCCGGAAAGACACAGCCCAAATGTTGCATCAAAAATGCTTATGCCGACAGCGCTCCAGAGTGTTGCATGAAATCCGACTTTTAATTGAAGCGCCGTCGCCACCGGAATCGCAATCATAGAAGAAAGGACCAATACACCGACAACCGGGATCGCCGCTGCAACGGCTGCCGCCGTGAGAAATGCGAAAGCATACCGGTGAAACATCACGTGAATGCCTGCAACCTTGGCGGACTCTTCATCAAAAGAAAGCGTAATTAACGTGCTGAGAAAAGCAAATAAGTAAAGCAATGCGACAAGGGTGATTGAACTGATTAAAAAAATATCGGTGTCCGTCACGGTAAGAACACTACCGAAAAGGAAATTTTCCGCCCTTCCCTGTACTGAACCGGAGGTAATCAACGTAACTGCTGTCCCAACAGCCAGAGCCAGCACAATCGTAAGGATAAGATCCGTTCGCTCACGAAAAAAGTTGCGTAACCCCTCAATCAGAACTCCGCATCCAGCCGTGACGACGAATGCCCCGACCAACGGATTACTTCCCAAGACAAGGGAAATTGCCACCCCGGCAAGCGAGGCATGTGCCAGTGTATCTCCGATCATGGATGTGCGACGCAGCACGAGAAAAATGCCGATTACCGGACAGAGAATCGCCATGGCAAAACTGGCCAAAGCAGCACGTTGCATAAATTCAAACTGAAAAATTTCGGTCATCGTCATCTAGCCGTTTCCGCAAAGGTGTTCTTCTTTTCGATAAGCTTGAGGAGAACAAATATGAGCCCTTCCTTCCTGCAAATGAATAAGCTCAGTACTTGAAGCCGTCGCGTCCTCCAAATTATGTTCAACAGCAATAATTGTCATCCCCCGATTACGATTGATCGAACGCAAGAGCGCATAAAGCTCCTTACGATTTTGCGGATCCACCCCCGTCGAAGGCTCATCCAAAACAAGGAGTCTGTTATCCCCGAGTAAGGCACGGGAGAGTAAAACGCGCTGGCGTTGGCCTCCCGAAAGATTGGAAAAGAGGTCCGCTTTTCTGTCTTGCATACCGACGCATTCCAAAACGCCGTCAACGGCCTGATTTCGCAAGCTTGCCCTGATACCCTTAGCGGCGCAAAACGCATACAACAATTCTCCGACCGTAATCGGGAAGGCTTCCATTGTCGTCGGATCCGCTTGGGGAACGTACCCCACTGCTCGCGTTGCTAAGGCGATACGTCCAGATGTCGGCTTCAAAAATCCGAGGAGAAGACGCATCAGCGATGTTTTTCCGGCACCGTTCTCCCCGATGATCGAGACATAACTACCTTCCGAGATGTCAATGTTCAAATCCGTCAAAAGGAAAGGAGCCGAACCCGTATAGGAAAAATAAAGATGAGAAATACAAACCATTGCCGACATCTTTAAAGACCTTCTCCTCTTTGCTCTTGTCAAATCACGGCCAGCTGTTTAGTATACGCGTTCTCGAGTAATTTGGAAATGGGTTCCAATTTCAAATTTGGAGAATAAAATGAAAAGAAGAACTTTTATCTCACTTGCTATAGCAGGACTTCTTTCGCTATCAATGACTGTTGCGGCACAACCTTCCTTGAAAAACCGAATTTCCGTCGCAGCCAGTTTCGATGCAATGGCAGAACTCGTGAAGGTTGTCGGCGGTGATCACGTCACAATTGAAACACTGATTCCTCCGGGAACAGAACCGCATGATTTTACGCCCACCGTACAAACGGCAACTCTCTTAAAAAAGACTCACCTCTTCGTCATCAACGGATTGGGTATGGAACCGTGGGCGAAAAAATTGGCAACAAATGTCGACAACCCCGATCTTCGAATCGTTACGGCGTCCGACGGGGCCGTCCCGATCCGTAATACGGACCCAGACGAGGTCAAGGAACACGGAGCAAACGACCCGCATCTTTGGCTTTCTCTGTCCGGGGCACAAATTGAATCAAGCAACATTGCCGATGCTCTCTCCAAAGTCGATCCAAAAAACGCCGCAACTTTTCGAAAGAATGCCGTGGCGTTCCAAAAAGAGTTGGCTACGCTCAAGCTGCATTACGCAAAACAATTTGCCTCGTCCAAAAGAAAATTTTTCGTCACTGGGCATGCAGCTTTTGCCTATCTTTGTCGCGATTTCGGATTGGAACAAAAGAGTGTGGAGGGGGTATTTGCCGAAGGAGAGCCGACACCAAAGCAACTCGCACAACTGTCCGTCGAACTTCGAAAGTCCGGTGTGAAAACCGTTTTTTCGGAAGAGCTCGCCAGTCCTGCCGTCTCCGAAACTCTTGCGCGTGAAGCAGGAGCCAAAGTAGAAACCATCTACACCATGGAATCTCAGGAAAATGGCAAGAGTTATTTGGCCCGGATGAAGAGCAATCTAGAAAAAATTTCGCGTGCCCTAAACGAATAAAAAAGCACGGAACTCGTGCGAAGGGGCTGTAGCTTCCCTGCAGCCCCATGCGATCCACAGCACAATCCCGTCAAAGGAATAATCGCATCCGTGTTCCATGAGCTTCTTCATGGAAAAACCGCTCATATCGGTCGTAATTGACACCTGCAAAATTGCTTACGAACCGAGCAACACGTTGTAGTCGGGAGAAATCTCGAAGCCTACTCAGATTCCCGCAAGTCCTGTTCCAGCATCGAACTATTGCGGACACTACAAAGAACCTCGCATACCCAGCGAGGATTTTCAAACATAAAAAAACTTCTCCGAGGAGAAGTGCAAATTGGTTGCGGGGGAAGGATTTGAACCTACGACCTTCGGGTTATGAGCCCGACGAGCTACCAGACTGCTCCACCCCGCGCTCATTAGGAATCTGGTATTCTATACAATGATGGCCTTGTCGTCAAGATTCAAACCTATGTAGCCTTCCAGGTTAAAGAACTCCGATGCGTTTTGACACCATTAAAAAGTTACTCTCGCTTCTTACGCCCGAAAGAGCTCACCGTCTTGTTCTTGCTAACTTGGATTGGTTTACGATTTTCGGTCTGCATGAAACATTAGCCCCGACTCCGCCGGAGGATCCCGTTCACGTGATGGGAATTCGATTTCCGAACCCGATCGGACTCGCTGCCGGATTTGACACAAACGGCGAATGTGTTAATGCCTTGGGAGCCTTCGGCTTCGGATTTATTGAGGTCGGAACCGTCAGTGCCTTAAGGATTCGTGCCGATCTCGCTGTACGTCGCCTGCAAAACGGCGACCGCCTCTCACTTGCCTCGCTCCCCGTCTTTCCCAACTTAGGAATCGACGCTGTACTCAAAAATCTTAAGAGTGCCGACGGCTTTCACCTCCGAGGCGGCGTTCTGGGAATCAATCTCGGACTTGATTCGAAAAAAACGCCGGACTCACTTGACAGATTGTGCCGGTGCCTTCGAAAGGCCTACAAGCGAGGAGACTACTTCGTCTTGAATACAACAGGACTTACGCCTGAAGAAATCTTTCGTTCGGCAAAAATGCTGGTTGCCTCTCGCTCTGCGCTTCTTGATGAAAAGCCCGCTATCCGAAAACCCCTTGCGGTGAAAATTGCGCCATCACCGGACGCAGGCTATCTGCATTCTCTTACGGACGGATTGCTTAACATCGGAGTAGACGGAATCATTGTCGGAGGACGCCTTGCCGATCGACAAACATCAGAAGTTCTCTCCGGTGCCGCTCTTTCAGATGTGGCTCTTCATTCACTGCATAGCGTAGCGGACCGTGTGAAAGGCGCTGTTCCTATCATTGCCTGCGGAGGAATTCGGTCAGCGCAAGATGCCGTGTGCCGAATTCAAGCCGGGGCCTCGCTTCTTGAAATTCTGACGGGATTTGTCGAGTCCGGTCCGCTTCTGATTAACGAGTGCATCAATGCCGTAAAAGCCTTGCGCACCAACCAATCGTGATACCGCAGAGGCAGACTTGTCATTTTTGCGCTATCGTGTTCAGGTACACTCTTTAGATAGGGAAACTTTCCTCAATGCTTTCAACAGAAACCATACTTCGTCCGTACTTTTGGAACGTTCCCCTCTGGGCACAAATCGGCGTGTATGTGCTCGGTATTATTTGTATTGCGATTTTCATTGCAGGGGTTGTGCGCGCATGGAAAATCGTTCGTGAAGACATGCCGGCCGGAGCAACGGCTCCTGCCAACCTTTCTTTGGCAAAAACACTTTTCACGGTTCTGATGCAGCGCAAGGTGCGAGAAACGCGAAGCGGACTGGCACATTTCGCGATTTTCTGGGGCTTTGTCCTCTTATTTTTAGGAACCGTCCTAGCCACAATCGATTGGGATGTGGCCTGGCTCGTTTTTGATAAACGCATTCTTTCCGGACGCATTTACCTTGTCTATAAGTTGGTCTTGGATTTAGCCGGTCTTGCAGCTCTTCTTGGCTTAGGGTATGCCGCCTTGCGACGCTTTGTCTGGTCGGACCCGAAGGTTGAACCGACCGGGCGTTCGGGCATCATTCTCGGAAGCTTGGCGGGCATTATTGTTTTGGGATTTGTCGTCGAGGCGTTGCGGCTTGCGGCTCAAAATCCCCCCTGGGCTGTCTGGTCCCCGGTCGGCCTCCTTTTGAGTCATTGTTTCGTTGCAATGTCTCCGGAATCTCTCCGTATCACGCACCTGTTCGTCTGGGTCATTCATGCATTAACGTCGCTATGCTTTATCGCCGTTATGCCGTTGACGTTTTACGCCCACCTATTTAAGACACCGGCCTCAATTCGTCGAGAAAAACGCGGGCCGACAGCCGCTGTTGCCAAGATTGAAAATATCGAAGAGCAGGAACACTTCGGTGTCAGTGACTTTAAAGACTTCACACTTGAAGATCGCATTCACATTGACGGATGCACGGAATGCGGCCGGTGTCGCGCCGTCTGTCCGGCCTTTCGCGCCGGAAGCACTTTAGATCCCAAGTCACTCATTTTGGCCCTGCAAACACGTCTGCACGGAGAAAACCGCGACGTTCCCCTCATTGACGGTCTGGTGCCTAAAGCCGCTCTTTGGGATTGCACGACCTGCAACGCGTGCGCTCAAGTCTGCCCTGCACGCATTCCGATTCCCGATCTGATTATTTCCATGCGCCGCAATCTGGCTCTGGAAAAAGGTCAATTCCCGGCCGGACTTGCTCATGCTTTGGAAAATGCTGCCGGAGTCGGAAATCCCTGGGGCATGGATCCGGCCTCGCGCACTGCCTGGACAAAGGATTTGAATGTGCCCATTGCACAGGCCGGCATTCACTACGATGTCCTTTACTGGGTCGGATGTTCGGCTTCCTACGACAAACGCGCGCAAAAAATTGCCCGTGCCATGGTTCGCATTTTCCGACAGGCCGGTGTGAACTTTGCCATCATGGCCGAAGAACGGTGTCATGCCGACTGGGCGCGGCGTGCCGGCGAAGAATATCTATTTCAGACAGCCGCCCAAGAAAATATCGGCAATTTAAGTCGGTACGATTTCGACGAAATCGTCACGGCCTGCCCGCACTGTTTTAATACCCTTAAAAACGAATATCCGCAGTTCGAAGGCGGCTGTTACGTTGTTCGCAATCACGTCGAATTCATTCGATCTCTGATTAAAACACATCGCATCACACTCAAAAAGAGCGATCGAGCAAAAATTGCACTGCATGACGCCTGCTACTTGGCTCGTGCTAACGGCGTTGTCAAAGAGCCGCGCAAGGTTCTGAAAAAAGCCGGCGCTCGTATTGCCGAACCTGTTGAAAGCGCCATGACGGCGTTTTGCTGCGGAGCCGGCGGCGCTCAGCTTTTTCAAGACAAACCGCTACGCATCAATGCCATCCGCATTAAAGAATTAAAAGACACCGGTGCACAACACATTGCCGTGGAGTGCCCGCACTGTCTGACAATGCTCACAGACGCCAGCTCAGATAAGGAAATACCGATTGAGGATATCGCCGAAATCGTTGCCGATGCGATTGAGGTCAAACGCGAGATGACCGATGCAGAGCGACAAAGAAAATAGCGAGACAGTGCAGGTATTAACACGCATACATCGCCTTTTGAATGTTCTCGTTCAAAAAGGTATCCCATGCGGCGTGCGCTCACTGGCCCGTAACGCCTCCCTTGCTCCTTCGACAACTCAGCGCCTGATGGCCGGATTACAAGAACAAGGGTTCGCTGAGCAAACAAGCGAGAGAAAATGGATCCCGGGAAACACCTTGATCGTTCTCGGCTTTAATGCCTTACGTGAAAAACACTTGGCCTCGCCGGATTCAGCGATTTTTCAAGACTTAGAACAAGAAACCGGTGCTGTGCCCTTTCTCGGAATTCGAATCGGTGACTGCGTTGCCCTGATGTCAAAAAATGAAACTCGCCTTCTCCCGTTACATGAATCGGTCGCCGGAATTGCTCTTCTGAGCGGTTTGCCGCAAGAAAACATCAGCGCCTACATGACGCAAAACCGCTTGGAGGGAACAAAGCGCGAATTTGTCTTTCTGCAGTGCGAAATTCTGCGCCGAAATGAGTGGATCGGAGCCTGGGACGAAGCCACCGGATACACCGTCGCGGCGCCCGTGACAGCCCCCGGGCAGTCCCTCCCGACGGCCTCCGTTGCCCTGCTCTTTCAGGGCAAGACGTCGTGTGACACGAGCGCCCTAAAGAGCCTTTTAAAGGTTGCAAAGACGCTTTCTCAAACGAGAACAAATCGTCCCGTTTCGTGAAAAAAACGGGACACCTGCCGAAGATCTATCGGACTCGGGCGACCCGACAAAATCGGCGCCGCCCGAAAAAATCATCGCACACCGCGCGATTGATTGGCTTGAAGTGCTACCCGCACGACTTTGCGAGCCAAAGCACTCGTCGGATCAATGACAAATGCTGTCTTACCGGCACAGGGCAAATCACCTTCATGCAAAATAAGCGGCAATTCCGTGCAACCCAAAATAAGCACATTGCAATCGTATTTGCTCACAAGCTCTTCGGCAGCCCGCATTAACTGCTCGCGGCAAACCCCATCGGTCTTGCCGGCCTTGGCACCTTCCGGGCCATAAATAGCCGACATCACATCCTGTTGACGCTCATCTGAGGGAACAAAAAGCGGAAGGCCCATTTCCTCAGCTTTTTTCGAATAAATACCCGTCTTAACGGTTCCTGTCGTTGCCATCAGGCCGATGCGTGCCGATTCGCCGAACTTTTCACGAATCTCATCAAGAGCAGCCTGTTGCATATTGATAAACGGAATCTTCAGATGCCGTTCCATGTACGGGATAAAAGCATGCGCCGTATTGCAAGGGATAATAAGGGCATCACAGCCGTCGTTTTCCAAACGTTTGGCGCAGTTGTAAAGCGCGAGCGTCGGATCGACACCACCGGACAAAAGCGCGGCAGTGCGATCGGGAATCTGCGGATTTTGCTCCACGACAAGTTTAATGTGTTCCTGATCGGTCTTAGCCGGTGTGGCCTTAACAATCTTGTCGTACAAATCCACGGTAGCAGCCGGGCCGAGCCCCCCGATCATTCCGACCTTAAATCCCTTTAAAACAGGCCCTTCATCTAAGGCATCAATTAAAAAAGAGGCGTAGGCAGAAGCTTCTGAGTTTTTCGGATTGACAAGTCGAGCACGACATTCGGTCGCCAACTCTTGGAAAAAGGAGGGCACGGACTCATCGGCAAAACCAACGACACCGTAACCGCGTTCAAACAAACTCTCTGCCGCGTTAAAGAGTTCGATTTTCAAATCTTCAAGTTCAATGCGCGGTGTCGGACCTTTTTCCATTTGCAGTGTCTCAAGTTGAACCTCAAAATCCGGTTCCTTTAAAAGCACTTGAGTCTTTACTTCCAAAGCCCGCAACATCGCACCTTGCGTTGCAACGATTCCGATTCGTTTCATAGTCTTCTCCCTAACCGTAAAAAAACACCGGTGACCCGTCCCTCTTGCACCGAATTTTATTAATCATATCTCGCTTTCTTTTTTCAGGTATAAGACAATCGACTTAGATTGGCGCTCTCCGAACGGCCGATGTTCCAAAGCATGGGGTCGATTGAGAATCACAAGCGCCGGATTGATTCCCAAACCTTCGTTAAACGTTTGACGGAAACAGGCATCGGGGTGCGAAGCTCTTGCGCAAATAGCGAGACTCGCAATTCTTCGAGCATCCAGCGAAACGCCTCAAGACGCTCATCGACAACACCTTTTCTGGCCGCTACCTCGCGTGCATACGGAATAAAAAGTTTGGCAACGGCCTGCATTTGTACTGCATCGCGTTCCGGCGCGTTACGCAATTTATCCAGTCGAACGTTAATGGCCCGCACGTAACGCACGTAGTGGCGCAGTTGCTCATGCGGAGTCGTCAACAAAAAGGACTTAGGGAAAAGCCCCTTTAACTGCTCTTTAATGTCCTTGATGACGTCGGGGAAAGCGCGGGATGCTGCAAGGCGTTTTGGAATGCCGGAAAGCTCCGCAACAACAGACTCTAATGCACGTGCCAATTCTCGCCCGACAAGATTAATTTTCCCTTTAGCCTCTTCACGCCGCTCGCGGAATTGTGCTTCATTTGTCGGCCAGGGTTCGTAAAGAGCGACTGACTCAACGGTGGCAGCAATCAAATCATCTCGGAGCGATTCGTAACTTTCGAAAGCAGGAGCAACCGCGTCAATCACGGAGGCGCGCATTTGAACGGTTTGTAGTCCCGTTAGATTCTTTTCTAA
>DHJT01000074.1:0-471 GCA_002404465.1 Sutterella sp. UBA4713
TTACTGCAGCCCTTGAGACATCAGCTGATATCCCAAACCGAGCAGATTCCGACTTGCATTTAAGTCGGCGTGCGCTCGGTAACCACAAGAGCACCGGAAGCGGTGCTTTTTACGAGCACCGAGCTTCCCGCAACGATCACAAGTCTGACTTGTGTAGTGAGGATCGACAAACATCACTTCCATACCTTCCGAAACGGCTTTGTAGACGATCATCTGCTGCAGTTCCCTGAAGGGCCACCGGTGCAGACGCGTACGGACTCGCAGGTTGGCTTTGATGCGTTCGCGAATGTGCGTCAGGTCTTCAAGAATAATCAGCTTCTTATCCTTCGCCTTCGCTTCATTGACGATTTCACGGCTCACGACGTGGTTGACATGTGCCACATGGCGTCTTTCCCGGCGGGAAGCCTTCCGAAGATGCTGTTTGGCACTTCGTGAGCCGTTGCGCTGAAGACGCGTACGTAGACTTTGTTT
>DHJT01000074.1:645-18296 GCA_002404465.1 Sutterella sp. UBA4713
AATTTCGTTTTCGATGGTAATGTGCAGTTCCCAGAAATCCGGGCGTTTTCCGTAACCGCAGTGCAGTACGAGATTACTTTCTTTGCGCTTGCCGGAAGCGAGCAGCAAGAGCTGACGATCTCCCGGTGCCAACGTCACTTCCACACGTCCTTTCAGCGTATAAAGACTGACAGTGCCGTTATCTCGATATGTGATCGTGTTCTTATCGAGATGTACGGAGGGATTTTTAAAACGAATCGCCTTGAGTTCCGGTTATTTCAACTGCTGCGGGTGATTGGCAAGCTCCGTCTTATAGGCTGACGAAACCGACCGATACGGCAAGGACTCCGGCCTCTGTGTTTTTTCCTGTTACAACAGCCGCAAAGAAAGACGAAACAATCTCCTACTTACTGTGTATCCGGAAGGTCCGATAGTTTTCCTCGACCTTGCCATCATAAAGTAGATCGAGCCAAACTAAATTTTGCTTTTCAAAAACTTTGCATGTAAAATGCTCGCCTCTTCGGAGATAAGTGTGCGCCAGTAGCTCAGTTGGATAGAGTACCTGGCTACGAACCAGGGGGTCGCGGGTTCGAATCCTACCTGGCGCACCAGCAATTCGGGCTCAGCCGTTTCTATAGCGGCTGAGCCTTTTCATATCAAGTTCCCGTTTTTATAATTTCCGAGTTCGCGACAGCAAGCCCCCCTGCAATGCGTGCGTTTACCTAATTTTTCAGGACGACAACTCATGAATCGACGTACTCTTCTCCTATCCGTGGCCTCTTTAGGACTTTTTGGGAGTTCCGCTACTCTGGCGCGTAGCGCCCCGGTACAAAAAATCAAAACAACAATCCCCTTTACTCTCTCTTTAAAGCAAGTTCGTGAAGGGGTTATCCGCGGTGCTCTGGCCAAAGGCTGGCAAATCGTAGGGGAAAAGAATCAAACAATTACGTTGAAATACGTAAAAAAGATTCACGTCGCTGCATGCGATGTGCACTACAACACAAAAGAGTTTTCCATCACCATCAATCCGATGACGACCTTGATTACCGGCCCCAATGAAGTGCACCCGAAATACAATCAATGGGTTCGAAATCTCAACAAGCATATTCTTGCCCAGCTCAACCAGCTTAGTCTCAACGTGAATTAATAGAAACTGTGCTGTAACAAAAGCTTTTTCGTTAGATTTGTGACCGTTTTCGATCTGAAAGGACGTCGCTGTGAGAAGTCATGACTCGCCCTCGGCTACTTTGTGTGCCATCGAACAAGCCAATCGTTTAGCTTGTTCCCCCTTTGTTTTTCAGGCCGCTTACTGCCTAAGAGAATTCGGCATTTTGGATTTTCTGGACAAAACCAAGGAACCCGCTTCGCTTGAGTTGTTACAGCAGTCGGCAACACAAAAGCTCTCGCTGTATGCCCTGAAAGTCCTCACGGAGCTCGGGACGGCATTCAATCTGCTGTCCGTCAAAGGCAAAAAGTACTCCATTACCAAAGAAGCTCGCTTCCTAATCAACGATCCGATGACACGGGCGAATTTCGATTTTGCACACGATGTTTGCTATGTCGGATTAGACAAACTAAAAGATGCGCTGATTGACGGGAAACCCGACGGTCTTAACTCCTTGTACTCCGGCGCAAAAACCATCTATCCGATTATCTCCAAACTTCCCGAACCCGCAAGGACAAGTTGGTTTAAATTCGATCACTTTTATTCGGATGCGTCGTATGACGCAAGCCTCCCTTTCCTTTTTTCCAATCATCCGAAGCATATTTGCGACATCGGAGGGAACACAGGCAAATTTGCTCTTAAATGTTGCCGCTATGAACCAAATGTTCACGTGACGATTTTTGATTTACCCGAACAGTGCGCGATTGCCAAAAAAAATGCCGACGAAGCCGGCTTTAAAACGCGAATCGATACGTGTCCGCTTGACTTACTGAATCAAACACCGCTACCGAAAGTGTCGGCCGACATTTGGTGGATGAGCCAGTTTTTGGACTGTTTCTCAGAAGATCAAATCGTTTCCATCCTTCAGCGTGTGCGCGATGCAATGAATGAAAAGGCGCGCATCTGTATCTTAGAACCGCTTATCGGAGAACAACCGTTTGAAATCGGCAATGCCTGCCTCACGGCCTTTTCTTTGTACTTTACGGCTTTGGCCAACGGAACGAGTAAGTTTTACAGTCTTACAGACTTCGAGCACTTCGCCCGGAGCGCCGAGCTTACTATCGAAACCGTCCATCACAATCTCGGAACCGGTCATTCTCTTTTAGTCTTAAAACGGACCGCATGATGCAACTGGCCTTCTCCTTACTTGACTGGTTCGCACTTTCCAAAGAGCGAACATGCCGCAAGGACTGGATGGATTTTGCTCGAGGAGGACAAAAGCCTCCTGCCGAACCTTCGGTTTTTTCCAAGCGTCTTCCCATGATGCTTTCAAGACGCATGAGTCCGGCAAGTCGCTATGCCGTCGAATGTGCTCTCGAATTATTAGAAAGCCACAGAGTCGATGCTATTGTCAATGCAAGCCGTTACGCAGAAACTGCTCGTGGTGAAAAGTCTCTGATTGCCTTGGCAAACGACCAAGAACCGTCTCCGACGGACTTTACGATGAGCGTTCACAATGTCGCTCCCGGCATGTTGACAATCTTCCGGAAGCTGAACATTCCCGTAACCAGCGTTGCCGCCGGAGCCAATACCTTCGAAGCAGCCCTTTTTGAGGTCTCTGCCTTTTTGAAAGACGGCAAAGAGTCGGTCCTTCTTGTCGACTATGAAAATCTCTTACCTGAAATTCTCGGTTCGAGACTTGCTCCGGTTAAAGAACCTTTTGCCGTAGCCATGATTTTGCAAGAAGGAAATGCCCTGACGGCCGTCGCACAAAATTTGTCGGACACAGAACCGAGTGAGACAGATGTTTTGCAATTCCTAAAAGGCGTCCTTCGCCCCGAAGCGTCTTTTTCCGTACGATCCGGATGTCGTCAGTGGGCATGGAGAAAAGCTCTGTGACAACTGCACGTGAGAATCCGACATTGACCCTGTGGCGGTATGCGGCAACGTATATAGCCTATGGACTCTTTGGAATCGGGGCACTCGGATTGATGGGATTTTTCTTTCCCGTTTTGCGCTTAATCCAGCGGAACAAAGACACTCGACAACGACACTCACGGCGACTCGTGTGCGTCGCTTTCCGTCTTTTTATTGCGTTTCTGCAACTGACACGTGTGGCAAAAATCCAGCTTTCCGACTTGGGTTACCCTCCTATTGCCACAAACGGAACCATTCTTGTCGCTAACCATCCGACGCTTCTTGACTACGTTTTCATTGCCTCACAATTTCCCGATATTGATTGTGTCGTACGGGCCGGTTTACTAAAAAATCCGTTTTTGCGCGGCATTATCCTGTCGTGCGGGTATCTGACCAATGATGCACCGGAGGCCATCTTCACCGAATGCAAAAAACGATTTCAAAAGGGTAGTGCATTACTTATTTTTCCGGAGGGAACGCGCAGTGTCCCAGGTAAAAATCTCCGACTTCACCGGGGAGCCGCACAACTAGCCGTTCGATGCAACATTCCGATTGAAGTCATTCGGATTGACTGCTCTGAGTTCTGGCTCGGAAAACAAATCCCCTGGTACAAAATACCGGCGAGACAACCCGTAGTACGTCTTTCGCGCCGAGGAAAAATTGTCCCGAGCGACTACGCATCAAAGGTAGACAACAGCCCGGCTCACATTTCCCGACGCATCACGGAACAAATTCATATACTTCTGACATCCTAAAAAACCAAGGAGAAAACATATGGCCACTCTTGAGGATCGTATAAAAAACGTCATCATCTCAAGTTTGAACTTAGAAGACATCAAACCGGAAGACATCGACACCGATGCCCCGCTTTTCGGAGACGGCCTCGGTTTGGATTCAATTGACGCCCTTGAACTCGGACTTGCCATCAAGAGCGAATTCGGAGTCACGCTAGCCGGCCCGACCAAAGAAGTACGCGATCACTTCAAATCCGTCGCAACCCTGGCTGACTTTATTCGGTCACAACAAAACGCCTAAGGAGAAACTATGTCTGTTGTCATGACACGGGAAGAAATTTTCAACGAATTAAAAAAGCAACTGACCGAACTATTTGAAATTCCCGCCGAAAAGATTACTCCCGATGCCAAACTCTATGAGGACTTGGACTTAGATAGCATTGATGCGGTGGACATGATTGTGCAACTGCAGAAAGTTATTGAAAAACGCTTTAAGCCCGAAGACTTTAAAAGCGTGAAAACCGTCAAAGACGTTGTCGATGTCGTCGAAAAGATTCTGACCGAGTAACTGAGCATGCGGGCAACGAAAGGCTTGCAAATTTTCCTGCGACTCTTGTTTGTTCTGTGGCCGATGATGCTACTGGGTGCCGTATGGTCCGGCGCCCTAACGCTCTTTTTCTGGATTAGTCTCCTGCTATTTATTTTGCGCCTTGTCCTGGTACCCCCGGTAAAAACGCGTTCCCTGGCATTGGCCGATCGACTTTTAAGTCTAACCGGAATCGTAGGTTCGATTCTTTGTCTGACCTTTCAGGTGCACGTGCCGCTTCTTTGGTACCCCGTTGCCGTTAACGTTGCCTTGTTCTTCGTTTTCTTCGGTTCCGTTCTTGTCGGCCGCCCGATTATCGAAACCTTCGCCCGACTCGCTTTAAAAGGGAAAACCTTTCCTCCCGAAGCCGTCCGCTACACACGCAAGGTTACGTTTGTATGGATGCTCTTTTTTGTACTGAACGGGACAATTGCCACTTTCACGGCAATAAAAGCCGACACGGAACTTTGGACTCTGTGGAACGGGTGCCTCAGTTACCTATGTATCGGCCTTGTGGCCGGCGGTGAATATCTCGTCCGGAGACGCGTATGCAAAAACTAACTTTTGCTCGCTGGCCTTTCGACCGAAAGGCCGATCACGTTATTCGCATCGGGCGTTCACCGAAAACTCAGGCCGATTTTGTTGACGACATCGCACGACTTGCCACAGTCTTTTCTCAAATCGAAGCAAAGCGCGTGGCGCTGTTTCTCGACGATAGTTATTCGTTTATCTGCGTCCTTTATGCCTGCTTGGCAGAAGGGAAGACAGCTGTGCTCCTCGGATCGAGAAAATCTGCCGTTAAAACCCAAAGTTCTCTCTTTGATATCGCCGTAACAGACGGCGAAGCGAACGATGCCCGCTTTTACTCACTTCACCGTCTACGTGAAAATCCACCCAAAGTAATTTCTCCCGTAAAAAGCGACGCGCGAATTGTTCTTTACACATCCGGCTCAACGGGAGAACCCAAAGCGATCGTCAAAACCGTTTCCCAAATGGACCGAGAAGCCGCTGTAACCGCTGAACTTTTCGCAGATGCTTTGCAAGGAACCGTACTTGCCGGCTGTGTCGATCCGACCCACCTGTACGGACTGACGTTTTCCGTCTGGTTACCGATGACACTCGGAACGCCCCTTTTCGGACGTCGGCTTGTCTCCCAAGAGGACTTTTTAAACGTCCCGGGACCGATAAGCGCCGTAACCACCCCGACTTTTTTAAAATATTTGGACAGCACGCTTTGCCCGGTTACAGCTCGCTTCGTCCTTTCGGCCGGAGGAAAGCTGGAGCCGAAAGCCGTTAAGAAAGCGCACGACTTCTTCGGATGTTCGATTTCGGAAATCTACGGATCAACGGAAGCCGGCGTCATCGGTGTTCGGCAACTCGATGTCGCAGATACACAAACCCCCTGGCACTTCTGCCCGGGAATCAGCCCGATTTTCGAAGATGCGACCGGCGTCACGATTCACACACCGCTTACCGATTCGGGAAAATTTACTCTGGAAGACCGCCTTTCTTTGAAAAAAGACGGCACTTTTACACTTCTCGGACGTCGCGATCGTATTATCAAAATCGGAGAAGAACGAATCAGCCTCGATGAGATCAATCAAGTCATACAAAAGCACTTGGGATTTTCTTCCTACGCCCTGGGGATTGTTCGAGGCAACCAGCAGCGCATCGGCGTTGTTGTCGAAGATCCGGACGGCAACACCTTTGACCGCAAAAACACGGCATCCTACATCCGAGAACTTCGCGGATATATGCCGACAGCAGCATTACCGCGCTTTTGGCGAGTCGTCACACAATTTCCAGTCAATGACCGAGGTAAACTCGATTGCAAACAAATGGAGGCCCTTTTTGATGCGACGGTTCGCTGAAAAAACGGAAACGCTTGAAGCGAACGACGAATCGCTTCACGTAACTTTGGANNGATTTGGATCTGCCAGCCGACTTAATTTGGTTCCAAGGACATTTCCCGGTATGCGCCCTCTTGCCCGGTGTGGTTCAACTGCAATGGGTACTCGATTACGCTACTCGTTGGCTCGGCCCTGTTAAATTGCGTGAGGTCCCTTCCACGAAATTTGTGCGTCCCATTAGGCCCGGAGAAACCCTTCAATTGTCGATCACAAAAGAACGTGTCAACGATACCGATCTGTCACTGCGCTTTGAATACCGAGTGATCGAACAGGACCATTCCGTGCAGGCTTCCCTCGGACGGCTAAAGGTTACGCGATGAGTTATTGCGTTGCCTTTGTCATTCCGTGCTTTAACCATGCGAAACCCCTAAAAGGGCTTCTGAAAAAGCTCGCTCCGTTCGGACTTACTGCCTTCCTAGTCGATGACGGCAATACCCCGAACGACCAAGCGATAATTGATAAACTTTTGCCGGATTTCCCCTTTGTGCATCTCGTACGGCGAGAGAAAAACGGCGGCAAGGGGGCAGCTGTCATTGACGGTGCCCTAGCCGCTCGAAATGCCGGCTTTACACACATTCTTCAAATTGATGCGGACGGTCAGCATGACACCAAGGACATTCCGACTCTTTTGGCTCTGTCTGAAGAAAACCCACAAGCATTAATCTCCGGCTTTCCGCTCTATGATGCCTCCGTCCCCAAGGGACGCCTCATCGGCCGATACATCACACACTTTTGGGTGTGGGCAGAAACGCTCTCGTCAACCATTGTCGACAGCATGTGCGGCTTCCGCGTTTACCCGTTAAACGCTCTTCTTGACGTTGTCCGAAAAGATAAACCCGGACGGCATATGGACTTTGACCCGGAAATCCTTGTACGCCTTTACTGGGCTGGCATTCCGATGAAATTTGTCCCGACACGTGTTATCTATCCGGAGGGCGGAATTTCTAATTTTGCTACCGTACGCGACAATTGGCGAATTTCGAAGATGCACGCCAAGCTATTTTGCCGATCCGTTCTGCTTTGGCCTCATCTAATAAAACGAAATCGTCGCACACACTGGTCACAGCTGGAGGAACGCCGCGGACTTCTCGGCATGCAGTTTCTCCTTGCCGTGTATCGCGTTTTCGGGAGACGTCTTTTTGAGGTCGTTCTTTTTGCTCCGCTTCTTGTTTTTTGGCTTGTGGCTAAGGAGCAGCGTCAGGCCTCGGAGGCGTACATCAAACAAATTCGCATGTATGCCGCCGAAAACGGTATTCCGCTCAAAGGCCCCCTGTCGAGTTTTCGGCATTTTCACGCGTTTGCCGACTCTATCTTAGACAAATTCGCCGCTTGGATGGGCGATATTGACCCGAAAAACGACCTTGTTTATGAAGACCGGGAGACCGAACGCCTTCTCACACAAAAAAAGGGGGAGAAAGGGAAAATTCTCTTTGTTTCCCACATCGGGTGCGCCGAAGTCACGCGAGCCGTGGCAGAAAATGATTACGACATACCCGTGAATGCTCTTGTTTTCGAGCGTCACGCCCCGCGCTTTAAAGCCGTAATGGAAAAAATCGCGCCGAAGTCTCACATTAATTTAATTGCCGTTGACACAATCGGCGTACAAACAGCCGAGGACCTAATGGCTCGTTTGTCTCGAGGCGAATGGGTAGCAATTGCTGCCGACAGAACGCCTGTCCGTCCCAACGGGCTGGTCGACAGAACCGTTAGGGTTCCGTTTCTTGGGAAAGATGCCCCATTTCCAACCGGTCCTTACATTTTGGCATCTCTTTTAAAGTGCCCGGTCTATACCTTGTTTGCCGACCGAGACGGATGCACAATCCGTATCCGTGCGCGTCTTTTTTCCGAGCAATTATCCCTTCCCCGCAAAGAGCGCGACAAAACCCTGGGGCATCTAGCCGAACGCTTTGCCGAAGAACTCCAGGCACGAGCCCTTACCTACCCGCTTGACTGGTTTAATTTTTTTGACTTTTGGGCCGAAGCATCCGACGAGGCATTACGCACACATCAGAAAGTTCCCGGAGAGAAAATTCAATGACAAATCCTGATTTCACGGCGCAAATTCAAATTTGTCCTTCGTTTCATGACACCGACCCGATGGGAATCGTCTGGCACGGAAACTACGCTAAATTCTTCGAACGCGCACGCGAAGTTCTCTTTCGTCGCTTTCACTACGACTACGCCCAAATGGCACAAAGCGGTTTCGCCTATCCGATTGTCGACATGTCTGTGAAATTCCGTCACCCTTGGCATTTGGAAGAGCTGGCAACCGTTTCGGTCACACTCACCGAATATGAAAATCGTCTTGTGACCGATTATGAGGTTCGTTCTTCAGACGGAACACTTAAAACAACGGCTCGGATTATTCAAATGGCTTTCGACCTAACAACTCAGGAAGGGCTTTTACAGTGTCCGCCCGTTTTATTTGAAAAACTCGGAATTAAGTTTCCGTAAAAGGGACTTGACCATGCGACGACTTCTCTACGGTATGGCCTTTCTAACGGGCGTTTTATTTCTCGGACATTTTGCCTGTGCTGCCGAACGTTTAAGTGCCGAATTTACTCAAACAAAGACTCTTTCCGGGTTTTCAAAACCTCTCGAGTCAAGAGGAACTGTCGTCATCTACAGCGATCTTGGTCTAATTTGGCAACAACTTACGCCATTTGAGAGCAAAATCAAAATATCGGAAAATGCCGTTTCCTCGCGCGCGTCTGACGGTCCCCAAGAGGTCGTTCCGATTTCCTTCGGGGTTGACTCTTATTCGATTCCGCAGTTAATTCAAGCAGTCTTTGCCGGCAATGACACAATCCTTCAAACCCAATTTCACGTAAAAAAAGAAATGCTTTCCGATGGAAAAACACGTCTTACGATTGTCCCGAAAAACAAGGAAGGTTTCCCTCTCTTTTTGTCGGCAAACGTTTTGAAAGCAGCTGACGTTGAGCGCGTAGAGTTTACCGATGCCGCGCACAACAAAACAACCATTCTTTTTACGAATACGCGACATACGCATCTTGAGCAAAGCGAAGCAAACCGTGAATTTCAAGACCGATAGATTTGTCCTTGTCTTCTGGATCATCCTGACACTGATGGCTTTTGCCTTCTGTGTTCACTCATACCGATCACACGGCATTGAACACAGTATTCTTTCGCTCGTTCCAGAAGATACCGCAGAAAAACACGTTGACGAAACCAATCGACAGTTCCTGGCTTCGTTAGAACGAAGTCTTTTCTTTGCCGTGTCCGAAAAATCGGCCGCGCAACAACTCGCGGTTCGCCTTGAAGAATCGGGGGCTTGCCGATCGGTCTTCGGTCGCATTCAGCCCGAAAAGCAGCACGCCGTTTATACATTTTTAAATACGCATCGCTTAGCTTTTGTCGATTCACAGACCCAAGCGCTCTTAGCCGATGAGAAATCTTACAGCAGCTGGGTATTAGCCCAAGTTTTCAACCCCTTTGCCGGCGTCGGCATCGACGAACTCTCTGCCGATCCGCTCCTACTTGTACGCCGCGCGCGCACAAATCTAACCCCGAGTACCTCAACCCGAATAGAGGACGGATGGATTGTTGCACAGAGGGAAAATGAATCACCTTTTTATTTGGTTCAAGCTTCTCTTAAAGAAACCATTTCGCTTTCAAAAGGCGCCTTATCCGTTTCACAGGCCTTGGGTGCCCTTCAAGCAGAGCACCCGAATGTCGTGATTCTTCGGCAAGGAATTCCCTTTTACACGGCAGCCGGACTAAAAAGCGCCAAAAGAGATGTTTCCGTACTCGGAGCGCTGTCTCTTGTCGGCCTCCTCGTAATCTTCTGGCTCGGCTTTCGGAGCATTCGTCCGTTTTTACTGTGCTCCGTTTCCCTTTTTATCGGGCTTGTTTTTGCAACGGCAGCCACGTATCTTGTCTTCGGCAGCGTCCATGCGGCAGCCCTTGTGATGTCTACAAGTCTGATCGGTATCAGCGCTGACTACACAACCTATTTTCTGACACGGCGCATGCAATCGGGGAAGATTGAAACGGCTTTTCAAACGCGTGATCGGTTAAAAACGACGCTTTTGCATGCCGTCGGGACATCAACCCTGGCATATGGCGTTATGTTGCTTGCCCCGCTGCCGGGTTTGCGTCAATTCGCCCTATTCGGCGCCGTAGGCTTGATGGCCTCGTGCCTGACGGTTTTAATCGTGTTCCCATACCTTGTCGCCCGCTTTCCTGTTCGAAGTGTGGCCGCTCATTCACTTTTCTCACGCTGGACGAATCTGTGGACCGTTCACCCAAGGCACATGCAAGCCGTATGCCTCATAGGAATCGTAATCTGTGCTACCGGAATCTCGCGTTTACAAGTCAGCGACAACCTGACGGGCATGCAAACACCGGATGCAACGCTACGAGCCGATGAGACGCGATTTACGGAGCTTTTCGGGCGCGACTTGACTCAACACTGGTTTGTCATTCTCGGGACGTCCTCTGATGCCGTTCTCAAGCGAGAAAAGAGCCTCGTCAAGCAACTTTCGCTATTAAAAAAGAACGGAAAGATTGATGCCTGGGACGCGTTTCCGATTCGTACTGAATCCGATCAAGAGCAATTGCTCGCCACCTATAACAAAACATGCGATGCTGTTCGAGAGGCGCTTTATAAGGTCGGAATTGCTCTTTCCGAACCGAAAAAGCCCAAACGTCTGACACTGACGGACTTTCTCAACTCAGGCGTTTCCGAGCCCTACCGAGGACGCCTTTCGCATTTACAAGACGGAACGTGGGGATTGATCCTTACAGTCACAAACGTTCGAGACGAATCAGCTATGCGCGAGGCCTGCCGAAGCGTTCCGGGTGCCGTCTGGTATTCCCGAAAAGCGACTTTTGAAAACATTTTCCGAACTTGTCGGATAACCGTCAGTTACCTACTTGCTCTTTCCTTTGCGGCTATCCTTCTTGTCTTCACCCATAGTTTCGGACTCAAGGCCGGTTTCCTATGTGCCGGGTGCTCACTCTTACCGCTTGCCGCCGCATTAGGCATCATGGGTTGGCTTGCAATTCCGCTGCACATCTTCTCGCTTTTCGCCTTAATTCTCGTTCTCGGAATCGGAATCGACTACATTGTCTTTTTCTACCGTCACAACCGCGAGGCCGTCGGCGTCAGTTTCGCCGTTACAATCGCGATGGTAACAACGGTTCTCTCGTTGGGAATTCTTGTTTTGAGCCGTACGGAAGCGATTTCAAACTTCGGTTTGGTTCTGTTTTTGGGAATTACAGCAGCATATTTAACAGCACCTCTCGTTTTAACTGTGAAAAAATGAAAGCGATTCCGCTTATTTTCGGGCTGTCTTGCGGGTTACTTGTCTGTGCCTGCACTTGCATGCGCGAAACAATCGATGCTGACTCGACGGCGCCGATTTACTACGCCGAAAAAACGCAGGGAGCGCTGTGCCGTGCAGATTGCGATTTCGGCGAACGCCAAGCTCTTCTTAAGATTTCATACGACAAAAAACGTGAGAATCTCCTCGCCGTTTCCGCGTGCGAAAAGGGAACACTGCGACTTTCTCTTTTAACAATGCAATCTCTGGGCCTAATGAACATTCTTTACAAGGACGGCGTCGTCTACAAAGAGCAATTGGTCCCAGGGAACCTTCCCTTTTCTGCCGCACAAATTGTCAACGACTGCCTTTTGTGCTCGGTAAGTGATAAAAGCATTCGTCAGGCACTTCCCGCAGGCTGGAAATTAAAGCGTACAAAAACCCAGTTGGACCTGATTGACGAAAACGCGGTGTCCGCAATTCGTATCACACGCAAACCCGATTCCTGCCTCATTGAAAATTTCTCGTTCCGATACACCGTCCGTTCAACAATCCTTGACGGAGGAACACCGTGATTTATCTTCACGCCTTAAGTTTAGTCAATGCCCTGGGAAGCGACCGGACAACCCTTTTGCAAAATTGGGGCACAGGTACATCCCCCGGGCTCACCCAAACCGATGCCTGGATTGTCGGGAAAATTCCTGCCGTCTTTGCCTGTGTCAAAGAGAGGCTTCCGGATTTGTCCGAACGCTTTCCTCGGGAAAACACCCGAAACAATCGCCTCTTGGCCCTGGCCTGGGAAAAAGAAAAAGGCCGCTTTTCTACACTCTTAAATCGACATAGTCCGGATCGCATTGCCATCATTCTCGGCACAAGTACCTCGGGCTCGGACGAAGCGGCTCGTTTTGTTAAAACACGTATCACGGGCAAAGATGATCCGCTCTACGATGCCGCAAGTCAAGAGTTCGGGAATCCTTCGGAGTTTTTGCGTCGCTACCTCGGCATCACGGGACCTGCTTACACAATCAGTACGGCCTGTACCTCAAGTACTCGAGCCATCATCACGGGAGCCAGGCTTATTCAAGGAGGTTTTGCAGATGCCGCCCTTGTCGGCGGAGCAGATACCCTCGCCCAAAGTGCGGTCAACGGATTCAACAGCCTTCAGGCCTTAAGCCCGAATCTATGCAAACCGTTCGCACTAAATCGCTCCGGGATCACCATCGGAGAAGGGGCCGGATTACTTTGGCTTGATAAAGAACCGTCTTCGATATTTTTGGCCGGCTACGGCGAGTCATCCGACGCCTACCACATCTCCTCGCCCGATCCGACAGGACTCGGGGCCCAAAGAGCGATGCTAGAGGCTTTGCGCCGAGCCGAAATCAATCCGTCTGACGTCGATTACATCAACGCACACGGTACGGCAACACGCCTAAATGACAGTGCTGAAGCATTTGCCGTCCATCACATATTCGGCGGCTCCGTTCCGATGACTTCCACAAAAAATTTGACAGGGCATACCTTAGGTGCCGCCGGTATTACGGACGCGGGACTCTCTCTTCTGTTACTTGAAAACGGACCGACGCCCATCTGCGGCCAGTTCTTCGGAAACGATTCGATCGATCCGTCCTTGCCGGAAGCTGGAATTCTTTGTCGGAACGCGACTGTTGATGCTACCTATGTCATGAGCAACAACTTTGCCTTCGGCGGTAACAATACCTCGGTTATTTTCGGGAAACAAAGATGAGCGAGTACTTAAGCCCTGAACAGTATCTGCCGCACCGGGCGCCGATGTGTCTGATTGACCGCGTCGTTCGTATCGACGGCAAAACAGTTGTTTGTGAGACAAAAGCGAGTCCGGGCGGCCGCCTTGACTTGTTCTGCAATGCCGACGGAACCTACGCCACAACGCCGTTTGCAGAACTCATGGCACAAACGATCGGGGTCTGGGCCGGCGAACGACGGATCCGACTTAAACAAGCGGAGCAACCCGAAGATGAACAGGATGCCCCTCTCGGTCTTTTATTGAGCGTGCGAGGATTAAAACTTCTTATCGATACCATCGCCAAAGATGCTGTCCTAACCATAACGATGAGCCTATTGATTGACGAGTCTCGCCTGACATCCTTTGAAGGAAACGTCACGATGAACGGCATTCCGGCTGCCCGCGGTCGCTTGACGGTTTTCCAGCCGACGAAAGCCGAGCTCAAAGAGCTCTTTCCGACAAAGCCCTCAGAAAGAATCCCCGAAAATGCAACCGATAAGGAGGTACCATGACCAATCGAACCATTCTTGTGACGGGTGCGAGTCGCGGAATCGGTAAAGCCTGCGCACTTGCGCTGGCCCGAGACGGATTTGACATTGTCGTTCACTGCAATACCTCGGTCGACAAAGGTCGAGAACTTTGTCGGGAAATTTCGGCAATCGACAGGCAAGCACGTCTTCTTACCTTTGACGTTGCCGACACACAAGCTACGCGCATCGCCATTGAAAGAGACATCGAAGAAAACGGCGCCTATTGGGGAATTGTCAGTAACGCCGGAATCACCCGCGACAATGCCTTTCCGGCCTTAAGTGACGAGGATTGGTTTCGAGTCATTAACGTCGACTTAAATGGGTTTTACAACGTCATCCATCCGGCCCTGATGCCGATGATTCACCTCAAAGACGGGGGGCGCATTATCGCCATGAGTTCGGTATCGGGAATCCTCGGGAATCGCGGTCAAACCAATTACAGCGCGGCGAAAGCAGGATTAATCGGAGCCGCAAAAGCACTTGCCGTCGAGCTGGCACGTCGCCGCATCACCGTTAACTGCATCGCTCCGGGATTGATTCAAACCGAAATGCTCGATATGACACAGAAAGCCCTGACTGCCGCACTGTCCATGATCCCGATGCAGCGCATGGGAACGCCCGAGGATGTTGCCGGCACAGTGAGTTTTCTCATGAGTGACAAAGCCGCTTACATTACGCGGCAGGTAATTTCTGTTAACGGAGGAATGCTATGAGTTTGCATCGCGTTGTCGTAACCGGAATGGGCGGCGTTAGCGCCTTCGGTCAAACGTGGCAGTCCGTTCGAGAAAAGCTCAAAGCCGGAGAAAACGCCGTACGTGTAATGCCGGAATTGAATGAATTCGAGGGCCTAAACACTCGTCTCGGGGCTCCGATTGAGAACTTCTCCCCCCCGGAAAACTACACACGCAAGAAAATTCGTTCCATGGGGCGTGTTTCTCTTTTTTCGACGAGAGCCACGGAAATCGCGTTAACACAGGCCGGTTTAATAAACGATCCGATTCTTTCTTCCGGACGCACCGGCATTGCTTTCGGCTCCTGCACGGGAAGCACAGAAGCCGTTTGTGACTTTGCCAAAATGATTAGCGAGAAAACCACCCGCTACATTACGGCAACCAGTTACGTACGCATGATGCCGCACACGACAGCCGTCAATACGGCTCTTTTCTTCGGCATCCGGGGGCGCATCATCCCGACCTCTTCGGCCTGCACATCCGGCAGTCAGGCGATCGGATACGCCTGGGAATCGATTCGCAACGGCTATGCCGACGTCATGGTCGCGGGCGGAGCCGAACAGTTTTGCCCTTCGGAAGTTGCCGCTTTCGATACGCTTTTTGCCACATCGGTTAAAAATGATGCGCCGAAGACAACACCGACTCCCTTTGATTGCGATAGAGACGGCCTTGTCATCGGCGAGGGTGGCGGTGCGCTGATTTTAGAAAGCCTGGAACATGCCAAGGCGCGCGGAGCCACCATCTACGCTGAACTTATCGGCTTTGCAACGAACTGTGATGCCACACACATCACACAACCGAATGCTCAGACAATTGAGTTTTGTATGCGAGAGGCTTTACGAATTGCCGGTGTTTCTCCCCAAGATGTCGGATACATCAACGCACACGGAACCGGGACAAAACGCGGGGACGCCGCTGAAGGAACAGCAACAGCGGCTACCTTCGGCAACAAAACACCGATTTCTTCGCTTAAAAGTTACCTCGGGCACACGCTCGGCGCTTGCGGTGCGCTCGAGGCTTGGTTCACAATCGAAATGATGAACGAGGGATGGTTTGCCCCGACAATCAATCTTATGAATCCGGATCCGAGTTGTGGTGACTTGAATCACATTGTCGGGACAGGTCTGACTCTTAACACAGACTGCGTCATGACAAACAACTTTGCTTTCGGCGGTGTTAATACCTCTTTGATTTTTAAACGTTACAGAAACTGAAAACTTCGCCCAACTCTCCATCGAAAAATTCATGAAAAAATTGCACGCTCTCTTTTTGACCGGTCTTCTTTGCGACGGTCTTACCGGTTGTTCTTCGACCGGTCCGATTCCACTCGGCCAGGGAAAGTATTTGATTTCCGACACAAACGGGCTATATATCAAGTAGAACTTTCCCAATCGGTCGGACTATATAAAACGCCCCTCAAGTTATAAATCCGACGCCCTTTCCTCGATTTTTCTCACAGTTCTGCCCTGAGCTCCCTGTTTGCGGGTAGGGGGACACGGTTTTTTGTCGTCAGAATGTCGCTTGACAGCATTTATTGCCATCAAGACATTTTTTCCTTTCGTGATGGGCGTAACCAACCTCCGCATTTTGGCACGTAATCCCTAAATACGTACCCATTTTGGGAATGTAATCCCAAAATGCAGGAAACCAACGCAGGATGATGACGTTGCTAGAAAAAATTTTCATCAACTTACGCTTAAGCCTTGTGCCCGCCTACCTGGGAATTACGCTCACGTGCCGTTGCCCCTTCCTGAAAGTTTTTCGCCTTTAAAAGGGAATTCTTTCCGAACCGATCCTTGATAAGCAGCATAGCTTTTTGCATACGTTTTTCTCGGGAAAGCGCCCTCGTATCCTGTTCGGAGCAAATCACCGAGTCTGTGGCCTGAGAAAACAAATCTGGTTGAATGACCGCCGATTTTTTCGGAATACTCCATTCGGGAATCACATCCGTTGCCACAACGGTGAGCCGTCGAATCAAAAGATTTTTATCTGCGACTCGATCAAAAATCCGCAGTGTTGCAGCACAGAATATTTTTCCCGATGATGTCGGAGTCAAAAATGATTCCTTGCCGTGCGTCGGTTTCGGAATCGCCCTGTTGTACCGATCACGAACAACGGGACCTCGATATCGACTTTTTTCCCTCGAATCGCCCAAATTCTCAACGTCATACCCGACAGTCACGTCCAGACCTTGTGCAACCAGTCCTTTTTCGACAAGTTCCAATGCCAAGGAATCAGCCATTTCCCAAGCAACAAGCCGTGCCTTATCCGTCTCATAAGGCTCAGCCAAAATCTGGCTTGACATACGACTGTGGGTATCGGATGAATACGCCTTGATGTCGGCAATGCCGACGCATTCCCAACCCCAGGCATGGTCGATAAGCAGTTCCGCATTGACGCCGAACTGATCGAAAAGTTTTTGCGGTGCCCGCAAGGAAAGACGTGCCACATCCCCCATCGTTTCCGCCCCAAGCCCGGACAAACGCGTCGCATATCCGCGTCCCACACGCCAAAAATCCGTAATCGGTTTGTGCGACCACAACTCACGCTTGAACGACTCTTCGGTTAGTTCGGCGATACGCACACCGTCAGAATCGGCCGGCATGTGCTTGGCCTTCACATCCATGGCGATTTTCGCCAGATACAGATTCGTCCCGATACCTGCCGTCGCCGTAATACCGGTTTCCTCGAAAACCGTCCGAACCATGCGAAGCGCCAAGTCTCGAGCCGACAGGCCGTACGTTTTCAGGTATGGCGTAGCATCGATAAAAACCTCATCAATGGAATAGCTGAAAATATCGTCCTCCGAGACAAACCGCAGATAGATTTCGTAAATCTTGGCGCTATAACGCATGTAGTAAGCCATGCGCGGGGCAGCAACGANNCATGCGAAGCGCCAAATCGCGGGCCGACAGGCCGTACGTTTTCAGGGACGGCGTCGCATCGATGAAAACCTCATCAACGGAATAACTGAAAATGTCGGACTCGGAAACAAACCGCAGATAAATTTCGTAGATTTTGGCGCTATAGCGCATGTAGTAAGCCATGCGTGGGGCAGCAACGATATAATCGAGTTCCAGATTCGGATCGGCCGCTAAAGACGGCGCATCGA
>DHJT01000074.1:18380-18536 GCA_002404465.1 Sutterella sp. UBA4713
AACCACCTCAAAAAGTCGAGCTCGACCGGAAATTCCGTATTCTTTCAAGGACGGCGTCACAGCCAAGCAAATTGTCTTTTCCGTTCGAGAGGCATCAGCCACCACAAGGTGCGTCTTTAAAGGGTCCAAGCCCCTCTCTTGGCATTCGACGGAAGC
>DHJT01000074.1:18589-18767 GCA_002404465.1 Sutterella sp. UBA4713
AAAGACTTTAAATCGATGGCAATGTAGCTTTTCATGTGGGATCCTCTCCCGGCATAGCCTCAAAAAATTCCCCTTGAAGACAAACAATGTCATCTAAGAAGCGCTCAGTCCTATCCTGCAAAAGAATTGTGCGCTTCGTTAAACTCACGCGCCTGACACAAACGTCCTCGGTGACAAG
>DHJT01000028.1:0-11284 GCA_002404465.1 Sutterella sp. UBA4713
GCACTTATCCACAGCATTCGTTTCGGTCTTTCCACAGGCTTCGGATTCTCCACAGACGTTAACAAATTGAAAAACTTCAGCTTTTCAACCCCAGTCCACCGCCTGTGGAAAACTTTGTGAAAAACTTCTTGCCTTTTTGGGAAAAGTTTGCTGTTTTACAATTTTTTTACAAAGACTGATTATCCGTGGATTTGTTTAAAATCAAAGTGTTTCGTCGCGATCTTTTCAAAATTTCCACTTTTTTCTTTATCTTCGTTTTCTGTGAATTGGGCTCCTATCCCTGTGAAAAACTTAGCACAGAATCTCCTTTTTCCTGTGATAGCGCCTCGAGTATGCCTGTACAACCTGGACCAGCGTCGCAACGGCCTCGGGCGGTGTCGACTGCAAGATTCCGTGTCCTAAATTAAATACGTGACCCACGTTCTTGTCGACCGTGCCGAACTCGTCTAAAACCCTGTGTGCCTCTTTTTCGATCGCTTGATCTCCGGCGAGCAAAACCGTAGGATCCATATTCCCCTGAAGACACACAACACCTTTTGTTCGGTCACGAGCCATCGCTAAGTTGACCGTCCAGTCAACTCCGATGCAATCGGCACCACTGCCCGCAAGTGCCTCTAACCACTGTCCGCCCCCCTTGGTAAAGACAATAATCGGCACATGGCGACCGAGAGTATCTCGACGAATTCGTCCGATAACATTCCGAATCGGCTGCAGAGAAAACAACTCAAAAGCCGGTCCACTTAAGATCCCACCCCAAGTATCGAAGAGTTGAAGCGCCTGTGCTCCGGCCTCAATCTGTGCAAGCAGGTATTGTGCTACTGCCTGCGTATTGATTTGAAGAATTCGATTTAACAGGTCCGGTCGGCGATAAAGCATCTCTTTCGTCCGTGGAAAGTCCCGAGACGAACACCCCTCAACCATGTAACAGGCCAAGGTAAACGGAGAGCCGGAAAATCCGATTAAGGGAATTCGATTGTTCAACGCCCGACGAATGCTTGAAACGGCGTCTATCACGTACCGCAACTCCCGAGTCGGATCCGGAACATACAAGGAAGCCACGGCTGCCTCGTCTTGCACCGGTCGAGCAAATCGCGGTCCCTGCCCGGGCACAAAGTCCAAACCTAAACCCATTGCGTCTGGAACGGTCAATATATCTGAAAACAAGATTGCCGCGTCCAATCCGAATCGATCCACCGGTTGCAAGGTCACTTCCGTGGCAGCCCGAGGATTGCGAGCCAAAGCCATAAAACTACCGCATGCCTCCCGCACACGACGGTATTCCGGGAGAAAACGACCTGCCTGTCGCATCAACCAGATTGGGGTATATTCTGTGTTCTCGCGATTAAGCGCTCGTAAAAAAGTATCGTTTTTTTGTTCCATGGATTCCTGCGTTCTACATAAAACCGTTTCATTACCGACTTGGCTTAAACAAACCGAAGACGGTGTCCTTATGGATATACACGTTCAACCGGGTGCTAAACGCGAGGGCTCGGCAGGTGAATTTAACGGCCGACTGAAACTGGCCCTGTCGGCGCCCCCCGTGGACGGAAAAGCCAACGAACGCCTTGTCCGTTGGCTCTCGAAAAAAATCGGATTGCCCCGCTCGTCAATCACCCTCGTATCCGGTCAGACAAGTCGGGACAAACGACTGTGTCTGCGCGGAGCAAACGCAACCCTACTGCTTGCTAAATTACTTTAGCGAACAACCAAAACCGGGCGGTCTGCGCTGGCTAAAACCTTTTGTGTTTCGGACCCGAGAAAAACCGACTCAATTGAGCCCAGACCTCGGCTTGCCATGACAATCAGACGCGCATGTTTTCTGCGGGCTACGGCAATGATGCCCTCATAGGGGGCACGTGCTTGCTCTGCTACGAGTTCGCAAGGTACTCCGGCCTCTTTGGCTTTCTGTGCGATTGATGTCAGACGCGTGCGCACCGCATCCTGCTCCGAGGCTTTTCCGGATACAACCGTCACGGCCACAAGCGGCAACTGCATTTTCTGAGCCATGGTAATAGCTTCTTGAACGGCTTTGTCCGAAAGAGGACTGCCATCCGTACAAACTTGGATAACTTCGGAAACTGCCATTTTCTAGCCTCCTTGTAGGAATGAATCCTGATACACCTTCAATCCTAAAGCAAAAAAACGGATTCGTCCGAGTTTTTTTCGAACGTCTCCGTTTTTTTCGAGTGGAGCGAATTATTTTTCTTGATGTAACTTCTTGATAAATTGCAACTCCGCACTCAAGGCCGACAATTTAGCCTGAACACGCGCAATATCAATATCGCCTTTGACCTTTTCTTTGTCTTGTTCGACTTGAGCAATCGCCTGCTTGGCCTTAGCCTCATCCAGGTCCTTACTGCGAACAGCTAAATCAGCCAGTACCGTGACCCGGTCCGGTTGCACTTCCAGCAAGCCGCCGGCCACAAAGACGCTTTCCTCACTGCCGTCGTCTTTCTGGATGCGAACCATGCCCGGTCGGATTCGCGTCAAGAGCGGGACGTGTCCGGGCAAAATACCCAGCTCACCTTCCTGTCCGGGCAGGGCCACAAAATGCGCCTGTCCGGAATACACGGAAGACTCCGCGCTGACGACATCAACTACAATCGTTGCTGCCATGTTTCGCTCCGTTTACTTGATCGTCTTGGCCTTCTCAAATGCCTCGTCAATCGTACCGACCATGTAGAAAGCCTGTTCGGGCAACGCATCACATTCGCCGTCTACAATCATCTTAAAGCCGCGAATTGTTTCCTTTAGGGGCACGTATTTGCCCGGCGTGCCGGTAAAGACTTCGGCCACGTGGAACGGCTGAGACAAGAATCGTTGGATCTTACGAGCACGAGTCACAGCAAGTTTGTCTTCCGGAGACAATTCGTCCATACCGAGAATAGCGATGATGTCACGCAATTCCTTGTACTTTTGTAGCATCTCCTGAACACGACGGCAAACAGTGTAATGCTCCTCGCCGATGATGTTCGGGTCAACTTGACGGCTCGTCGAATCCAGCGGATCGACGGCCGGATAGATACCCAAACTTGCAATGTCACGACTTAACACAACCGTCGCGTCTAAGTGGCTGAACGTCGTGGCCGGCGACGGGTCCGTCAAGTCATCGGCCGGCACATATACAGCCTGAATGGACGTAATCGATCCGACTTTCGTCGAAGTAATACGTTCCTGCAACTTGCCCATTTCTTCAGCAAGAGTCGGCTGATAACCTACGGCCGAAGGCATACGTCCGAGCAAAGCGGACACTTCCGTACCTGCCAGCGTGTAACGATAAATATTATCAATAAAGAGCAGGATGTCGCGTCCTTCGTCGCGGAAAGCTTCCGCCATCGTCAGCCCAGTTAAGGCTACACGTAAACGGTTTCCGGGCGGCTCATTCATCTGACCGAAGACCATGGCCACCTTATCCAAAACCTTTGAAGCTTCCATTTCGTGATAAAAGTCATTACCTTCACGAGTTCGTTCACCGACACCGGCAAAAACAGAGTATCCGCCGTATGCCTTGGCAATATTGTTAATGAACTCCATCATGTTGACGGTCTTTCCGACACCGGCACCACCGAACAGACCGACCTTGCCGCCCTTAGCAAAGGGGCAAATCAAGTCAATCACTTTAATACCGGTTTCAAGCAAATCTACCGACGGGCTCAGTTCATCAAACTTAGGCGCCTCTCTGTGAATCGGACGGCGTTCCTTCTCGCCAATCGGTCCGCAATCGTCCACAGGGCGACCGAGCACGTCCATGATGCGACCGAGGGTCTTATGACCGACCGGAACGGAAATTTCCGCTCCTGTCGATTTGACTTTCATCCCGCGACGCAAGCCGTCGGAAGGTCCCATTGCAATAGTACGAACAATGCCGTCGCCTAACTGCTGTTGCACCTCAAAAGTCAGTCCGGCTTCCGCCAGTGTGTTTTCCTTGTCCTGTTCCAGAACAAGGGCTTCATAAATTCTCGGCATTTCATCGCGAGCGAACTCAATGTCGACCACGGCGCCGATAACTTGAACGATTTGTCCGATACTCATAGGTTATTCCTCGGTCTCCAAATCCTTTATGACACGGCGGCAGCACCACCGACGATTTCGGTGATTTCTTTTGTGATGCCAGCCTGACGAGTCTTGTTATAGACGAGTTGCAGTTCGTCGATGAGCTTCTTAGCGTTGTCCGAAGCGGCCTTCATTGCCACCATACGGGCAGACTGTTCCGAAGCCATATTTTCTGCAACTGCTTGATAAATCAAAGTCTCCACATAGCGCTTGAGCAATTCGTCAAGCACTGTTTGTGCATCCGGCTCGTACAAATAATCCCACGAAAACTCACGAGGTTTCTCGCCGAGAGACTTAAGCTTCTCGCTCGGAAGCGGAAGCAATTGTTCGATAACGGGTTCTTGCTTCATCGCATTAACAAAACGCGTGTAAGCTAGATAAACCACATCAACCTTTCCTTCACTGTATGCATCCAACTGTGCCCGAATTGCTCCGAGAAGACGCTCTAGATGGGGTCGATCTCCGAGCTGGGCCACTTGACTGGTGACATCCAAGTGCATGTGTGAACAAAACGCAATCGCTTTGTTGCCGATAGCCGTGACGCAAAGTTTTTTGCCGGCTTCATAGAGCGACTGCATCTGATGGAGCACATGACGCTGAATGTTCGTATTCAAGGCTCCGGCCAATCCCTTATCGGTTGTCACCAAAATCAAGGCTGCCCGACCGGACTCCTGAGCACGTTTGACAAGGAAAGGATGTTTGTAGCTGACACTCGACGAAGCTAAGTGCGCGATGATATTGCGCAACTTATCTGCGTAGGGTCGAGCCTGAAACATTCGATCCTGCGCCTTGCGCATCTTCGAGGCAGCCACCATTTGCATCGCCTTCGTGATCTTCCGCGTATTTTGTACGCTTCGAATCTTTCCGCGAATTTCCTTTGTGCTAGGCATGAGGATTCCTCAGATCGTTAAAACGCTACCGTCTTCTTAAATTCCGACACGGCCTGATCTAAGGCAGCACGAATCTCCGGCGTCAGTTCCTTTTTCTGCTCGATTTGCTCTAAAAGCTCAGGGGCATGCTGTTCGAGGTAATCGCACATCGCTCGCTCCGTCTCAAGAGCCTTCTTGACAGGAACATCGTCGTACGCACCCTTTTCAATCGCAAAGAGCGTGACAGCCTCTTGCCAAACTTGTAAAGGCCGGTACTGGGGCTGCTTCATCAATTCGGTTACAACACGACCGCGCTCAAGTTGCTTACGTGTCGTCTCATCCAAATCACTGGCAAACTGAGCAAAAGCCGCTAATTCGCGGTATTGAGCCAAAGCCAGACGAACACCGCCACCGAGCTTTTTAATAATCTTGGTCTGTGCAGCTCCGCCTACACGACTGACAGAAATGCCCGGGTTAATAGCCGGACGAATACCTGCATTGAACAAATCCGTTTCCAGGAAGATCTGCCCGTCCGTAATGGAAATCACGTTTGTCGGCACGAACGCCGTAACGTCACCGGCCTGCGTTTCAATAATCGGCAGAGCCGTCATCGAACCGGTCTTACCCTTAACAGCCCCCTTAGTAAAGCGTTCTACATACGTAGCATTGACGCGCGCAGCGCGTTCCAAAAGACGGCTGTGCAGGTAGAAAACATCACCGGGGTACGCTTCACGTCCTGGGGGACGACGCAGCAACAGAGAAATTTGTCGATAAGCCCATGCTTGTTTTGTCAAATCGTCATAAACAATCAAGCTGTCTTCGCCGCGATCGCGGAAGTACTCGCCCATCGTCGCACCAGCATACGGGGCAATGTACTGCAACGCCGCCGATTCGGAAGCTGTAGCAGCAACAACAATCGTGTACTCCAAAGCTCCGTGCGCTTCCAGTTGCCGCACAACGTTAGCAATCGTACTGGCCTTCTGACCGATTGCAACATAAATACACGTCAGATTTTTGCCCTTTTGATTGATAATCGTATCAATCGCGATAGCCGTTTTTCCAGTCTGACGGTCACCGATAATTAATTCGCGTTGGCCACGACCAATCGGAATCATCGCATCGACAGACTTCAAACCCGTCTGTACAGGCTGGCTGACTGACTGACGCTCAATTACGCCAGGAGCAACCTTTTCGACAACGTCGTATTCATCAGTTTTGATCGGTCCTTTCCCATCAATGGGCTGACCCAAAGCATTCACAACGCGACCGATAAGGGCTCGGCCAACGGGCACAGAAAGAATACGACCGGTCGTCTTAACCGTGTCACCTTCACGAATGTGCTCGTAATTGCCGAGAATCACGGCGCCAACCGAGTCTCTTTCAAGGTTAAGAGCCAGACCATAAGTGTTCTGGGGGAATTCCAGCATTTCACCCTGCATCACGTCCTGAAGGCCGTGAACTCGGCAAATGCCGTCGGTCACCGTCACAACGGTGCCTTGTGTACGAAGATCAGTTGAAACGCCAAGATCTTCAATGCGTTTCTTGAGCAGTTCACTGATTTCGCTAGGATTGAGTTGCATTTTTTCGAACTCCGGAATTTACGCTGTAAGGGCCGAGCGCATCTGTTCAAGACGCGCACGCACGGACTCATCGAGGATTTGATCGCCGACGCGAATACACACACCGCCAATTAAATCCGGATTTACCGTCACCGTCGGATTCAGTTTCACGCCGGGAAACTTCTTGCCTAAACTTTTAACGAGTTGATCAACCTGCGTCTTGGTCATTTTGAAGGCGCTTTCGATCTGGACATCGGCCATGCCAGAAGCGGCATTAACGAGAGTCTTGAACTGACGAGAAATTTCCCCGAGAACAGGAATCCGTCCGTTTTCGATGACAGCCAACAAAAGACCCTCAAGCTCCTTAGGAACCTCGCGACCGAGAGACTGTTTCAAGGCCTCAAAAAGCTCCTCTTTGGTCAAATTCGGATCACTGATAAGAGCCGAGATCTCCGGGCTCGAAACAGCTTCCGAAATCGCCTCCAAACCCTCGGAAACTGCTTGAACTTCAGAGGCATTTGGATTGTCCTCAAGAGCCTTCCAAAGCCCCTGGGCGTACGGACGAGCAATCGTTGAAAGTTCCGCCATAATTAAAGTTTCGCCTTCAGTTGATCTAACAACTTCGCATGTGCTTTCGCATCAATCTCGCGCTCGAGAATTTTCTCGGCACCGGCAACTGCTAGGGTTGCCACGTCGGCACGCAATTGCTCGCGAGCGCGATTCATTTCCTGGGCCGCCTCTGCCTTAGCATCCGCAACGATGCGATCCGCTTCGACTTGAGCTTGCGCCTTGGCGTCCTCAATAATCTTCGCTCCGCGTTTTTCACCATCGGACACAATGACCGACGCACGAGCCCGCGCCTGAGCTTCGATTTCCTTACCCTTGGCTTGCGCTTCATTTAAAGCATTGTTGCCCTTTTCAGCCGCAGCCAATCCGGCCGCGATTTTCTGCTGACGCCCTTCGATGGCTTTGATTAACGGTGGCCAGATGTACTTCATCGTGATGTAGCATCCGATGAAGAACACCACCATCTGTACAAACAAAGTGGCATTAATGTTCATTATTAGAACCCCGCTGTATTTGCGTTGCTCTCACTAATCTCGAGCAACATCAAATCTCGTCATGGTTGAATTTTTCTTTGAATCAGCCGACGAACGGGTTCGCAAACGCAAACATCATGGCCACACCAACGCCAATCAGGAAGGCTGCGTCAATCAGACCAGCCAAAAGAAACATCTTTGTCTGAAGCGCATTCATCAGTTCCGGTTGACGCGCCGCGCTCTCAAGATAGCGAGAGCCCATGATGCCGATACCTAAACAGGCACCGCAAGCTCCAAAACCGATAATCAGGCCACAAGCCAAAGCAACCATTGCAACGTTGGTCATTGCATACTCCTTAAAGTTTCCGTGTAGGAAGTAAAAAATCAGTGATCGTCATGTGCCTGACCGATGTAAACCAAGGTCAGCATCATCATGATGAACGCCTGCAGTAAAACAATCAAAATGTGAAAAATCCACCAGCAAAGCCCGGCAACCACTTGTCCGACGATGGAAAGAGAGCCCCCGAGGAAGCCGAAAGAAAAAGCAAATCCCCCGAGCAAAGCAATCAGGAAAAAGAGCAATTCGCCAGCATACATGTTTCCGAACAGTCGCATACCCAAAGAGACTGTTTTTGCAACATATTCAATGACATTTAAAGCGAAATTGAACGGCCAGAGGAGAAAATGATTTCCGAAGGGTGCAACAAAAAGGCTACGGGTAAATCCGCCGAACCCCTTAATCTTGAGCCCGTAATAGATGCACAATAACAAAACGCTGATCGAAATACCCATCGTCACATTCAAATCCGCCGTCGGCAGGGGACGCAGGTAATGGATTCCGAAGAATCCGGCAATCCAAGGCAAAAGATCGACCGGTATCAAGTCGACGGCGTTCATAAGCGTTACCCAAACAAAAACTGTCAGAGCTACCGGAGCAATAAACGTTCGATCTCCGTGTACGATAGCCTTGCTTTGCTCTTCGACCATGTCGACGAGCATCTCCACAGCACACTGAAACTTGCCCGGGACTCCGCTTGTGGCATGAGAAGCTGCCTTCCGGAGCAACCAAAGGCTCACAATGAGAATCAGAATTGAGAAGAAAATCGTGTCGTAATTGAGAACGGAAAAGTCCACTATCGACTGTTTCATGACGGACGCATTGTGTTGCAAGTGGTGCAACATGTATCCGGTTGAAGTCAAAGCATCGCTCGCCATACAAGCAAATTCCTCAGTTTCGCTGTTTTCCAATCAGTAATGCCAAGTTGCTCAAGGCTCCCACGACAATACCAAAGAGCATCGCAGGCCAGTTCAAGGCCGGGTAAAACTTGGCAACGAGGAAAAACAGCAAACACACAATTGCCAGCTTTAAAAATTCAAAAACAAGAAGAATTGAAGGATTAGCACCTGTACCAGTTGCTTGCAAGGCAATCAGGTATAGAGCAAAAAAAGCATTCGGAACAAAAACACACAGCCCACCTGCCGCGCAGGAAAGAGCTGCATTTATTCCGAAAATGACACCAGCTCCGATTGATCCCAGAAATACAAGAACAACCTGCCAGAGAATCACGCGAATCAGTATCTGCCGATTCACTTCATCCTCTTCTTATAAAATTGAATCACATTGTAAGAAGTTAAACTAACTTTAACAACCTGCCAGCTATCTAGAAAAGACAGTCCGAAAGAACTACTCTCCTATACCGAACGAACTAGTCCTGCGGGCAGATTTTTGCCACGATAGCGTCCAAATCGTCTAGATCGGCAAAATCCACAACAATTTGACCTTTTCCGCGTCTTCCGACAACCAATCGGACCGGCGCCCCGAGAGCTTCCGAAAGTTTTTCCTCGAGAATTTGATCATCCCGTGTCTTTTTCGGTAACTTCTTGACCGGCCGTTCTGTCTTGTCTTCTTTTCTTTTCTCGGAAAGGCGTTCTGCCTCGCGCACACTGAGCGATTGAGCCACAATTTGATTAGCCAACTGAACCTGTTCGGCTCCCGACAACGGCAAAAGGGCTCTGGCATGCCCCATTTCCAATTTTTCATCCATTAGCATGCGCTGAACGGGCTTAGCCAATGCCAATAACCGCAATAAATTGCTCGTCGCCGGACGACTTCTGCCGATAGCTTGCGCCGCTTGCTCATGGGTATAGTCGAACTCATCAATGAGCCTTTTAATACCGAGTGCTTCCTCCATGGCATTAAGATCTTCGCGCTGCATATTCTCAATAAGAGCCATTGCCAAAGCATCCTTATCCTGCACGCGACGCACTATGGCAGGGACCGTTTTTCGGTCGGCTAACTTAGATGCCCGGAAGCGGCGTTCACCGGCAACGATTTCATACTTGCCGCCTTTAATTGGACGAACGACAATCGGATTAATGACCCCCTGTTCACGAATTGAATCCGCTAACTCCTTTAGCCGTTCCATTTCCATACGGCTACGCGGTTGGTATGTGCCGGCAACGAGTTTGTCAATACCAATATCGGAAATAACGTCTTTAGCTGTTGCCACAGCAGGTACATCGTCCCCTAAAAGAGACTTGAGCCCACGTCCGAGACCTCTTCTTTGTTTTTTTGCGACCATTTACTTCTCCTTTTTCCTGCGTGCAGTGCGAATTCCTACTCGGGAAAGAACTTCCTTTCCGAACTCCATATAAGCCTTAGCTCCTCGGCTTGAAGGTTCAAAAACAACTCCGGGAAGTCCGAAAGACGGAGCCTCAGCCAAACGGACATTGCGCGGGATCACGGTATCGAACACGCGATCTCCGAAATTTTCCTTCAGTTGTTCGCTCACCTGTTGCTGCAATGTCAATCTTGGATCGAACATCACACGCAACAGCCCGATAAGCCGCAAATTATCATTTTTGTTATACCGAACACGCTTGATGGTATTAACTAAATCACTCAACCCCTCCAGAGCAAAATACTCACACTGCATCGGAATAACTACCCCGATAGCCGCACAGAAGGCATTGACAGTAACAACAGAAAGAGATGGCGCACAATCAATCAAAATGAACTCATAATCTTTTTTAACTGGTTCGAGCACCTTTTTAAGTTGTTCGTCAGGGTTATCAAGCTCCATAAGTTCAATTTCTGCCGCCGAGAGTTCGCGATTGGAAGGGAGTACGTCGTAGCCACTTTTTTCTGCATGGACAATCGCTTCTCTAGCCCCGGCTTTTCCGATCAAAACCTCATAAGCCGATGTTTCGCACTGGCTTTTTTCAATTCCCGATCCCATAGTGGCATTGCCCTGGGGATCCAAATCCACAAGGAGTACCTTCTGGCCGAGTCTGGACAATGCAGCCGCAAGATTCACGGTAGTCGTTGTCTTTCCGACGCCGCCCTTTTGATTGGCAACACAAAAAATCATAGCCATGTCTTCCTCTCTATCTCTAATGCGGCATGCTCGACCATAGACCGCTAAATCCCGTCCAAAACACCGAGACACCGATACAAATCAAAATGAATGCAAAGATCCGCGTTAAGGCATTGGCTCCAACCGAGCCAAGTACGCGAGTCACACGATCGGAATTGGTGTAGCAAACCCAAACAAGCAGGCAATTCAACACAATGCCCGTAAGACAACCTGCTACATCGGGGATACCGTGCATAGGTGTCGCTCCTAAAGCAACAGCCACGGAAATAGCCCCAGGGCCGGTCGTAATCGGCAACGTAAACGGATAAAAAGCCATTTCCGAATACACATGACGAACCGTCATCTCTTTTGAAACTGCCCCTCCGTCTGCATCCCCTTCGTTCAGG
>DHJT01000028.1:11314-83814 GCA_002404465.1 Sutterella sp. UBA4713
CGTTCAGGACTTTCCATCCGGTGCTAAAAAGCACAATCCCGCCGGCCACGCGCAAAACATCAATCGAAATTCCGAAAAAATTCAAAATTAAATTTCCGGCATAAAGGCTCACCAAAAGAACAACCACAGAATAGATTGAAATACGACGAGCCAATTTGGCGCGTTCCTCGTGGCTAATGCCTCCAGTCATCGACAAAAAAAGCATCGAACCCCCGAATGGATTAATAGCTGGCATGAAGGAGGAAAATACCAACAAAAGAGTCGTGTAAAAACTTACTGTGTCCGGTCCCCACATATTTCTACCCTTGCTTTTTATGAATTTTTTTCAAGAACAACTCCTTGATTCAAAAGCTTATTGTTCCGTTTAACAAAAAAAGAGGCGCGTTTATTTCACCTCAAACATCCAGAACACAAGAACTAATTCACGCCGAGAACAATTAAACAGCGGTCCAAATCCGTTCCGGGAACAACCAATTTCCGATCTTCCTTAACCAGCACATCCGGCTCGAGATCCCTAATTTCATCTCTCGGATTTTTTCCCTTCATCAGCAACCACTCTCCGTCCGCTACTAGAAAACGACGCGTTAAAAAAACAATCTTAGATAGTGTTGCAAAGGCTCGACAAGTTACAGCATTAAAGCACGCGTTCGGCAAGTCCTCAACTCGGCTATGTAGAACACAAGCGTTTTTTAGACCTGTCTTCATAATGACCTGTTGTAAAAACACCGTCTTTTTCTGTACTGAGTCTACCATTACAACCTGTGTCTCAGGCCTTACAACGGCAAGAGGAATCGCAGGCAAACCACCACCGCTTCCAACATCAAGGACCCGGGGCAGGTGTCGTCCATTAATCGCCGCAACAAAGGCTAAAGAGTCCAAAATGTGTAGCTTTAAAACATCTTGCTCTGAGGCTAAGCGCGTCAAGTTATAAACCTTATTCCATTGAATCAGTAACCTTCCGAAGGTCACAAGTTGCTCGCACTGTTTCTCAGAAAGCTCCATGCCAACGCTTTGCCCGGCTTCATGAATACTGTGGACACTCAACATCATTATGTCTTTCCCCAACGCAACCTCTTTAAATATACCAACAACAAAGAAATCGCAGCCGGAGTAACACCGGAAATTCGCCCTGCTTGACCAAGCGTTTCTGGGCGAACTTCTTTCAGGCGTTGACGCACTTCAAACGAAAGTCCTGACACGGCGTCGTAATCCATATCCTTAGGCAGAGGAGTCTTTTCATGGAAAATAGCTTTTTGAACCTCCTCTTTCTGTCGACTAATGTAGCCTTGGTATTTAAGAGATATTTCAATCTGTTCGATCTCATCGGCTCTGTTCAGTGTTTCACGTGAAACATTTTCCCCCGACGGCTTCTTAAGAGAAACAATGTCTTTATAGTGAACCTTTGGGCGAGAAAGTAGTGCAGCAAGAGAATACTCCCGATCGATAGATGTGCCGAGAACTCGTTTCGCCTCACCCGGGGCAAGTCCAGACGGGGTAACCCACGTCGAACGCAATCTTTGAAGCTCCCGCTCAACCTCTTCGTGCTTACGTTGGAATCGAATCCATTTCTCCTCGCTCAGTAAGCCGAGCTCACGGGCCTTCGCACAGAGCCTCTCATCAGCGTTATCCTCTCGAAGGCACAGTCGATATTCAGCGCGGCTCGTGAACATACGATAAGGCTCCGTGACACCACGCGTCGTCAAGTCATCAACAAGAACGCCAAGATAGCATTCACTGCGAAGCGGCTCCCATTGCTCTTTTCCTAATGCGCAGGCAGCCGCATTTGCGCCGGCAAGAAGCCCCTGCGCCGCCGCCTCCTCGTAACCTGTCGTGCCGTTAATTTGTCCTGCAAAAAAAAGTTTTTCAATGGTTTTTGTCTCAAATGTGCGTTTCAGGCCACGCGGATCGTAGTAGTCGTATTCAATAGCATATCCAGGGCGCACCAGATGAGCCTGTTCTAATCCAGGAATACAATGCACCATTTCGATTTGAACATCATAGGGAAGCGAAGTCGAAATCCCATTCGGGTAAAACAGGTTTGTCGACAGTCCTTCCGGTTCTAAAAAGATCTGATGAGATTCCTTGGTTTTAAAGCGATGAATCTTGTCTTCAATCGACGGGCAATAACGCGGGCCGATCCCCTCAATAACTCCAGCATACAGGGGAGATCGATCCAAATTCGACATGATAATTTCATGCATGCGCTTATTGGTATGTGTTATCCAACACGACACCTGCTCAGGATGTTCGATTCCGGGCTCTGTCAAGGAAAAGGAAGGAACCGGATCTAAATCACCGCGTTGTCTTTCACACTTTGAAAAGTCAATCGTTCGTCCGTCAATTCGAGCAGGGGTTCCGGTCTTAAGGCGTCCGCGCGGCATTCCCAAATCGGCAAGCCGTTCCGCCAGGCGAATGCTAGGGGCTTCTGATACTCGGCCGGCAGGGTAGTGGGATAGGCCGACATGCACAAGGCCATTTAAGAATGTTCCGGCACACAAAACAACAGTTTTTGATCTAAATTCAAGTCCGATTTTCGTCCGAACACCAACAGCACGATTACGCTCAATCAGAACATCATCAACAGCCTGTTGAATAACCCAGAGATTTTCTTGGCTCTCAATGCGCTTCCGCATGGCCACCTTATATAGGGATCGATCGATTTGAGCGCGTGTAGCTCGAACTGCAGGTCCTTTTGATGCGTTCAGGATCCGAAACTGAATCCCCGCCGCATCCGTCACAGCCCCCATGGCCCCGCCCATAGCATCGAGCTCTTTTACCAAGTGACCTTTTCCGATTCCTCCAATCGACGGATTGCATGACAACTCACCGATTGTCTCAATATTGTGTGTTACCAATAGTGTTCTGGCCCCCATTCGAGCAGATGCGAGACACGCTTCAGCACCGGCGTGACCACAACCGATGACGATGACATCGTAAAAACTGGAATTTTGCATTTTTTTGTTTCACGTGAAACAATGGATTGTTAGCTACATTATTCGTATTGTAATGGGCTCTGGATACGGAAATATTGTTTTTTTTGGAAATGCCTTTACTTTCCGATACAAAAACTTGAGAAAATTTTTCCAAGCAGGTCATCCGGTAGGGTTTGTCCTACAATTTCGCCGAGTGCTATCCCTGCAATGCGCATCTCTTCAGCGACGATTTCCAGATTCATATCTTCTAAATTGTTTTCAACAGCCTCAAGACTTTGCTTCGCTCGCGAAAGGCACTCGAGATGGCGTGTTCGTGCCAAAAAATCGCCCTCAACACTTTCGTTTCCTGCCAGGAGCTTAAGTTTCGCAATGAGCCTCTCAAGACCTTTTCCTGTCTTTGCCGAGATAAAAAAAGCATCGCTCTTCTCGTCTGTCTGATTTGGACACAGGTCGACCTTATTAAAAACATCAATAAATTCAACGCCTTTCCGTAGGTGACCTTTTAAAAACTCCATAGGGTCATACGGTGATTTTTCTTCCCTTGCGTCCTTAAGAAACAAAACGACGTCTGCGTTTTCGACGGCTTTTTTTGCCCGATCAACACCGAGAGCTTCAACAACATCAAGCGTGTCCCGGAGGCCCGCCGTGTCGGTTATCTTAACAAGTAATCCGTCTAAAGTAACTTCACATTCAATCTTGTCTCGGGTTGTACCCGCTACATCCGTCACAATGGAAACATCTTGACCGGCTAAGGCATTCATCAGGGAGCTTTTCCCGACATTAGGTTCGCCGACTAAAACGACACTCAGTCCGTCCCGCAAGGTCTTTCCGCGCATCGCACGTTTACGAATTTGCTCAAGTTCCCCGAGCAACTCCCGTACACGCTCTCGAATATGACCCTGCTCAATAAAATCAACTTCTTCCTCAGGAAAATCGAGCGTCGCTTCGACGTAAGTCCTCAGGGAGAGTAGGTTCCCATTGAGTTCGTTTATTTTTTGAGAGAAGACACCTTGTAGCGAACGAGCGGCAGCCCGGGCTGACGCAATGCTTCCTGCATCAATGAGATCTGCCACAGCTTCTGCCTGCGACAGGTCTAACCTTCCGTTCAAAAAAGCACGCTCTGTAAACTCACCAGGTCTTGCAAGACGAACACCAAAGCAGGAGCCAGCCTCAAGAATTCGCTTAATCACTCGCTCGACAACCACTTGCCCTCCGTGCGATTGGAATTCCAAAACGGATTCTCCAGTGTACGAGTGCGGAGCAGGGAAATAGAGAAGAATGATCTGATCGATGACCTCGCCGGAAGATTCCGTTAAACTCACCAAATGGGCGTGCCGATGTTGCAATGTCAGTGTCGGGAATATTGATTTCGCAATATGGAGTACATCTTTATCCTGACCGGAAAGACGAACTATGCCGATGCCTCCGCGACCGGAAGCACTGGCCCTAGCAGTAATCGGTTCAGTTTTCTGTAACATGTTCTCTACTCAATTGATTTCTTGTAATTTTACTCAGTGAGGATTTACTCCTAAGACGCGTACTGCCACTATGTCTCTACATCAAAAAAAATCATTCTTCGGAGCTCCCTTAGCCGGTGTCTGCCTTGCCATTGTCGTCTCTGTGCCGCTTAGTGCCTGTCTGGCAAGTTTTTGCGGCGACACATACAACATGCGTGTCACAGTGTACGGCGGACTACTTCTTTGGATTGTAATCGGCGCTGTTAGTGTTTTTTTCCTCAGTCAGAACAGTCAACGATGTGCTCTGAATTTTCGCTGGTTTTTCCTTTGGTTTATCAGTACATGGCTTTGGCCCATTCCAGTCCTTATGGCCCTAAGAAGTCGCCTCCGTTCTACACACTGAAAGAAACAAACCCCATCAGGGCATTTCCTCCCTAATGGGGCTTCATCCTCTAAAAAAGAGTTTACTTCTTTGTTTTTCGGCCTTTTTCAGGAATAATTTCCTTTTCATTCGCGGCTGCAATCCGTTTGGCTCGCTCTGCGGCAATCTGCCGATTGACATACCACTGCTGAGCAATGGAAAGGACGTTGTTTGTCAGCCAATACAGCACAAGGCCTGATGCGAAGAAGAAGAACATAACACCGAAGACAATCGGCATGATATACATAATCTTTTTTTGCATCGGATCCATCGGAGCCGGATTGAGCAACATCTGGAGTATCATCGTAATCATCATGATAGCGGGAAGAATAAGCCAACTATCGGGCATCGCCAGATCATCGACCCACAAAATCCATTCGGATCCGCGTAATTCCACGCTCGCCAAAAGCACCCAATACAGCGCTAAGAACACAGGAATTTGCAAAGCAATCGGTAGACACCCGCCGACAGGATTGATTTTTTCCTTCTTATAGAGCTCCATCATAGCTTGTTGCAGACGAGGCTTATCATTGCCGTATTGTTGCTGCAGAGCTTTCATTCTGGGCGTCACTTCCTTCATGCGAGCCATTGACTTGTATCCCGCTGCACTAATCGGATACAAAATCAGTTTAACCAGACACGTCAGAAGAACAATGGCCCAACCCCAGTTCCCGACTGCGTCGTAAAGTGCCTTCAAAACGGAGTAAATCGGTTTGGCCAGCATCGTTAACCAACCGTAGTCAACAACCAAATCCAATCCTGTTGCGATTTGAGCCAAACGAGCCTGATCCTGAGGTCCGACATATAAAACGGCATTTGTCGATGTCCAAGACTTCGGAGCGACAGATCCAATACGAACAATTGAACCGACGGCGTACAGATTCTTATCGAGTTTGCGAGTATAAAACTCATGCTCGGTTTTTTTAGCTCCGGGAGCATCCGCCCACGCACTGACAAAATAGTGCTGAATCATCGCAATCCAGCCGTCATTTTCCCTCGCGACGGTTTCTGGCTTGTCCTCAATATCACTAAAGTCAATCTTCTTAAATTTCGTCTCGTTTGTGTAGATTGCCGGTCCCGTATAGGTGTAATACATAGAACTTTCACCCTCGGGTTTACCATCATCACGCGTTAATTGGTAGTAAACCGACGGGGAAATCTGTGTATCGCCGTTATTGATAATCTTATGTGAAACATTAATACCGTAATGCTCTTGAAGAATTTCAAAGCTCTTTTCAACAGTCACATCACCGGTTCGAGCGGTAAACACAACAGTCTTTGTGGCTACGGTCTTTTGATTTTTTCCATCACCGACAATCTTCGTACCTTCCTGAGTTCCGGAGTATTTAAACAGTGTCTTGTGATTAGGGAAATTCCCGCCGATTAAGCCGGTCTGAGCTACATAGGCGCGCGACGGAGAAACGTCAAACAATACAATGTTTCTCAGTTCAGGAGCCTTATTGCCGAGAATCTTTCCGATTAGCCCGACTTCCGTCCAATCGGCTTCCTGGCGTTCTTTGAGAAGTTCCGCACGTGTAATCACGGCACCACTTTCATCAAAGCGTAACTTAAACAAATCGCTGGAGACTTCAATAGGTCGACTTGTCTGAATCACTCCGCTTGCAACAGCGTCGGCAATGGTTTGATTGGCAATCGCGTCCGAGGAAGCGGTTGACTTATCGGTGGCTGTCTGTTCTGCGACCGGCTCAGATCCGAACATAGACGGTTTTCCGTTATATACCTGCCAATTGTCATAGAGCATAAAGCAGGCAGCTGCAAGAACCACCCAGAGAATAGTTCGCTGAAAATCGCTTCCCATACTTAATCCAATTAATATCTAGTGTTAAAAGCTACTGTCTCCGACCCGCTAAAGTCTTCAAATCAGTTGCGAATATTGCCTGAATGCCGCCAAGGAAACCATTCAAACTGTTCCGGAACCGGGTCCAGACCGCGTCCGCCTAGAGGATGACACCGACCGAGTCGCATCACTGTTAACCAGAGTCCCTTCAATGCCCCGAACCTCTCAAATGCCTCAATAGCATAATTTGAGCAGGTCGGAATATATCGACACTGCCAGCCAACCCAGCCTGAAAACGTCAGTTGGTAGAGTCTTACAAAAGCAATGAACACCTTTGCCATCATGACTCTTATCCTCAAACCGATCGCATCTTCCAAAGCAACCCTTCAAGACATTCCGTTGTCGCGTATCTAATCCGGTGTTTACAGTCTACAGTTCCAGTACGAGCACTTTCCCGGCGAAACGTTTCGCAAATTCGAAATACAACATCCAAGCCCAGATTTTTTCTCAAGCACAGCTCTTTGAGTAGTGGCAGAGTAGGACGAATACACTCGCGCATTACTCGCTTTGCGAGTACCCGATCTACTGCACGTGGCACAAGGCGTTTTCCGACTGTAAGTCCGACTCTCACCTGCCCAATTTGCCGTGTAATCCGTGTTCGAACAGAGACTGCCCCTCGACGAAAACTCAACTGCGCTACTGAAAACCGAATGACCAGACCGAATTCTTCCGATCGAAGAATTCGCGCCGATCGCGGGAAACGAACTCTGACCTTGTTCCCGTTTTCGAGCATTTTCTGCGCATCCGGCATCAAAGTCCTATTGCATCAGAGCGCCAGCTTATGACGTCCCTTCGCACGGCGACGAGCAAGAACGAGGCGTCCGCCACGAGTGCGAGAACGGACCAAAAAGCCGTGCGTACGAGCACGCTTGACCTTGGAGGGCTGATATGTACGCTTGGTAGCCATAATATATTTACTTCCTGATAGATAAAAACGACACAAAACGACGCCGGGAAAACGGATTCTCCCAGTGTCGCAAAATTCTTCTTTCGGAGCAGGGGACAACGAATCCCCACGTCTTGACGCGCACTGACCGGGCGTCACCCCCACGAAAAGCGCAATATTACACTCAATTGAGTACTTATTTGTCAAACTTTCCACGCTTTACTCAAAAAAAGAAAGCCATTTGCACATGTCTTTTTCCTATTCCGTTTTTTCTTATCCCAAGATTTAGTGAACTTTTCTCGTTTTTATCACAATGCATTGTGTTCTAAACAAAATTTGTACTGTTTTTCAACAATGTACCCTGTGGATAACTTTTTTTCTCCCCTATAAAATCCCGACGTGGAACTTCACCCTTTTTGGATACTCAGGTGCAGCATTTCGCTTGCATCCGATTGTTTTTCTGTCGATTTTTTGCCATGCCTTCTGAATTTTGGTCTCAGTGCCTTAATGAACTGAAAACCGAGTTCTCTTCGGAACTCTTTCATACGTGGTTCGCTGACCTTACGGTCGATGACACGTTGCTTGCTGATGACCAACTCAAAATTTTTGCTTCGTCGGCAGCAAAACTATCTGCTTTAAAGGCAGCTTATTCGCAAAAGCTTTCTGAAATCGTCAACCGTGTTGCCGGAAGAGCTATCACACTGACCTGGTGCGTCTCAAAAACTCCGGCTGTCACGTTGCCGATTGCCTCCTCAGTCGAGCAAGATAACAAAACTTCTTTCCCGTCGGCACAGATTAAATCTGGGCTTCTTCCGGATTTGACATTTGAAAATTTTGTTCAGGGAAAGGCTAACCAAATGGCGTTTGCTGCTGCTTTACAGGTTGCCAATAGTTCAGGAAAGCCTATCTACAACCCATTGATTATCTACGGTGGCGTCGGATTGGGAAAAACACACCTGATGCACGCCATCGGTCATCAATTTCTGAAAAACAACCAATCGCGCCGTGTTTTGTGCATTTCAGCTCAACAATACCTTGAAGAGTTTACAGGTGTCATGCGCCTAATGAATGCCGACCCAAATCGATACTTTCAAGCCCTCCGCGATTTTGAAAACCGTTATCAGAACCTTGATATGCTTCTAATCGATGATATTCAGGGTTTTGCAAATCGCAAAGGAACACAGGCAAGCTTCTTCCAGGTTTTCGAACACATGGTTCCGCATGGAAAGCAAATTGTCATGACAAGCGATACCTTTCCGCGAGATCTTAAGGAATTACAGGAGCGTCTCTTAAGCCGCATCACTCAGGGTATTACTGTTGAAGTTGAACCTCCGGAACTAGAAATGCGTGTTCAGATTCTCTTAAACAAAGCAGAACGCTCGGGGTTATCGATGCCCGAAGACGTTGCCGAAGAGATTGCCAAACGTTTACGTAGCAACGTCCGAGAGCTCGAAGGAGCCGTTCAGCAGGTTTTAGCGTACACACACTTTCATAAAGTTCCCGTAACGCTTCAAACGATTTCCGAAGCCTTGCGCAACATTTTTCGCTCAAGCTCGGTACCAGTGACAATTGAGACAATTCAGGAGACGGTTTGCGATTACTTTAAAATCAAAAACTCTGATCTACTTTCCAAAAAACGCACTGCAGCTGTTTCACATGCCCGACAAGTGGCAATGTATCTGGCAAAGGAACTTACGCAAAAAAGTTTGCCTGAAATCGGCGTTATGTTCGGTGGCAAAGACCATACAACAGTCCTATATGCCTGCCGAAAAATTTCCTCATCGCGATCGACTGATAAGCAATTGCGTAACGACTTGCATATGCTCGAACAACGTATCAAAAGTTAAGTTGTCGTTTTTTCCAAAAACAGACGATTGCCCTATTTTTCGCATCCCTTTCATGACGAGAAAAAACGCTAATGCGGTTGTCTTATTTCCTTGTATCCCGTTGTAAAATGGCGGATAGTGTTCCCGTTGCATAAAAGAAGCAAGCAATCGGGAGAAGGTACCGTATAAACGCAGACAAAGTCGGTGCTCTACATGGTCGGCTGTCAACTGGAGACTTTCTATGCAATTTATTGAGTGCGGGCGAGAGGCACTTCTCAAACCGTTATCTGTCGTCGGAGGAATCATCGAGGGTCGCCAGACACTTCCGATTTTGGGCAACATTTTGGTAGAAAAAGACGGCCAGAATTTGACCTTTACGACAACGGATTTGGATATCCAGATTAAGACGCACGCCGCCATCGGAATCGGACCTGAGCAGTTAAAAGTCACAATTCCTGCCGCTAAGTTTATTTCCATTCTGAATGCTCTTCCGAAAACAGACAAAGATTTATCTGTGGTAGCGGAGGGCAAAAAAGTGATTCTTCTTGCCGATGCAAGTCGCTTTACCTTAACCCAGCTCAACGCCGACGAGTATCCTTCACTGCCGGCTATTGCCGAAGGACGTCAGTTTTCCCTACCGGCCTCAGCACTCAAGTACTTGTTACAGATGGTGCACTTTGCCATGGCGCAACAAGACATTCGTTATTACTTGAATGGGCTATTACTGGTGGTCGACAAAAACAAGGTGCGTACAGTGGCAACAGACGGGCATCGTTTGGCTTGCTGTGATGCAAATTGTGACATTGATTTTGATGAACCTTTTGACGCGATTTTGCCGCGTAAAGCTGTCTTGCAATTAATGAAGTTATTGCCGGAAACCGATGAGCCTGTTGCTGTAGAAATTGGAAAAGACCTGGCGCGCTTTACTTTCGGCGATATCGAATTCCTCGCGAAGCTAATTGACGGAAAATTCCCTGATTACACCCGTGTCATTCCGACCAATAACGACAAAATGTTCTTAGTAAATCGAGAAAAATTAATCGGTGCATTGCGTCGTGCTGCAATTTTAGCAAATGAAAAATTCAAAGGTCTGCGCTGGCTTGTCACACAAGGCCATCTTCAAATCCAGAGTATTAACTCAGATATGGAAGAGGCTGTTGAAAACATCGATATTGATTACACAGGCGAAGATCTTGATTTAGGCTTTAACGTGACCTATCTACTTGATGTTCTCGGTAATCTGCGAAACTCCGATGTTCGATTCTCGTTCTCCACATCACAAGCAGCAACGCTCCTGACGATGCCCGAGAGCGAACAGTTCCGTTACGTTCTGATGCCGATGCGCATCTAGACGAAAATCGGTGTTTTATTTTTAGTTCTTAAGCGCCAACGAAACGAATCTCATCTTCGTTGGCGCTGAGATTCTATAGAGTTCTAACCTTTTGTTCTTAGGGAAACCTCGTCAAAAAATGGGCGATACAGACAAGAAAACGACGGAAGAAGCTTCCACATATAACGAAACAAACATCAAAATCCTGGAAGGCCTAGAGGCTGTACGCAAACGTCCGGGCATGTACATCGGCGATACGTCCGACGGGTCTGGGTTGCATCATCTTGTCTATGAAGTTGTCGATAACTCCATTGATGAAGCAATGGCCGGATATGCAAAAAATATCTTTGTCACTATCCATATCGACAATTCCGTCAGTGTCATCGACGACGGGCGAGGAATTCCGACAGCTATTAAATTTGATGATAAGCACGACCCAAAGCGTTCGGCCGCTGAAATTGCTTTGACGGAGCTACATGCCGGAGGTAAATTTGACGATAACGGATACAAGATTTCGGGCGGCTTACACGGCGTCGGTGTTTCTTGCGTCAACGCTTTAGCTTCTTGGCTTGAACTTGTCGTACACCGTGACGGTCGATCCAAATCGTTGCATTTCGAACATGGCGTTGTCGTTAATAGACTGATTGAAACTGTGCAGGACCCTGTTACAGGGAAGCCCGTACGTATCTCCCCTATGAAAGATCTCGGCCCGACGACAAAACGTGGAACCGAAGTGCATTTTCTTCCTGACCCGGAAATTTTCACGCCAATTACGGAATTTAATTACGACACACTGTTAACGCGCTTACGAGAGCTTTCATACCTAAATTCCGGTGTCGATATCGAGTTATCTGATGAAAGAACAGCTAAACACATCCGATTAGAAAGCGACGGCGGTGTACGTTCCTTTGTTCTTTTCAAGAATACGACACGTAGTCCGATTCATAAAGATCCGATTTACATTCAAAAAACCATCATGCAAAAGTCGGCGAAAGACAGCTCTAAAGAGATCCCTGTCTACGTCGAAGTTGCCTTCCAATGGAACGATTCGTACAACGAGTCGCTTGCTGCGTATACAAACAACATTCCTCAGAGAGACGGCGGCACACACGTCACCGGCTTGAGAAATGCCATGACGCAAGTCTTCAAAAGTTATATCGCCAATCACGATATTCTTAAAAAGAGTGATAAGTTTGAAATTTCCGGCGAAGACATGCGTGAGGGCCTTACATGTGTTCTTTCGGTTAAAGTTCCGCAGCCTTCTTTTAGTTCTCAAACAAAAGACAAGCTTGTCACAAGCGAGGTGCAACCAGCTGTATATTCAGCCGTTAGTGAGGGATTAACCAATTATCTCGAAGAACACCCTGATCAAGCTAAAGACATTTGCAACAAAATTATCGGTGCGGCCAGAGCACGAGAGGCAGCACGAAAGGCACGAGAAGTAACACGAAAACAAATTTTCGGAGGGGGGCTACCAGGAAAACTTGCCGATTGCTCGAGTAAAGACCCGGCTGCCAGTGAAGTATTTCTCGTTGAGGGCGATAGCGCCGGTGGGTCAGCCAAAACGGGGCGCGACCGTGAATTTCAAGCCATTCTTCCGTTACGCGGGAAGATTTTGAATGTTGAGAAGGCATCCGTCGACAAGCTTCTGGATAGCGAACAGATTAAGACCCTCGTTTTGGCACTCGGAACTCAGTTAAAAAACGATTTTTCATTAGAAAAGCTCCGTTATCACCGCATTATTCTCATGACCGATGCCGATGTGGACGGGGCTCACATTCGCACGCTTTTGCTCACGTTCTTTTATCGTCAAATGCCCCAATTAATCGAGGGAGGACATGTTTATATCGCGCAACCTCCTCTTTACGGCATCTTCACAGGCGGACGCGATAAAAACAATGTAGAGAAAAAGATTTACATCAAGGACGATGAAGAAATGGCGCGATACCTTTTGGATATCGCATTAAAAGACGCCGCACTTTATAAGTCCGAAGAAGACTTTAACGCAGGTATCAGTATCCGAGGAACGGAACTAGAAAGATTGATTACAGACTTTGAGCACTCCAAAGCGACGATTGACAGACTTAGCCAAGTCATCGACCGTGCAGCACTTTTAGCGATTTCTTCTGGTGTTTCCATCAATTTAGATGATGAGCAAAAAGCCCATCAAAGCGCACATGAGCTCTCCTGCGAAATGCGCGATTCAGAAATCACGACGCAGGCGGAATTTAACAACACCAAACAGTGCTGGCATATTTGCATCAGGCACCATATTTACGGTAACACCCATCATACGTACATCGAACCCGAATTTTTACGCTCAAAGGATTACAGTGTTCTCACACAGGCTGCCAGCGTCTTAAAGGGACTTATTCAAGTCGGCGCTCGAATTGTCCGCGGGGAAAACTCTCAAGGCGTTAAGAACTTCGGTGAGGCTGTTCACTGGCTTTTGGCGCAAGCCGAATCTGGCGTGCGCAAACAGCGTTACAAAGGGCTCGGCGAAATGAATTCGGAAGAGTTATTTGAAACAACCATGAATCCGCAAACCCGCCGTCTATTACGTGTGCGACTGGAAGATGCCAGTAAAGCAGATGATATTTTCTCAATGCTCATGGGCGATGAGGTTGAACCGAGAAGGGCATTTATTGAAGAAAATGCCTTATTTGCTGCAAACATTGATATTTAAGAGGCAAATGCATGGCGTCGAACAGTGAGCAGTTGATTGTTGCAGTTTCTTCTCGCGCATTGTTTGATCTTGAAATGGAGCACCGACTTTTTGAGGAAGCCGGTATTGAGGCTTATCGCAAGTATCAAACCGAACACAAGGACGATCCACTAAAACCAGGCGTGGCCTATCCTTTTGTTCGGCGTTTGTTGATGCTCAATAAGATTTATGGACCGGAGTCATTCAAAGTCATAGTCATCAGCCGAAATTCGCCTGAAACGGGACAACGGTTCTTTTCCTCGTGTCGATACTACAACCTACCGATTAAAGCCGGCGCCTTTACCTCCGGACAATCTACGTTTCCGTATCTTTCCGCCTACGGAGCCTCCCTGTTTTTAAGTGCAAATAAAGAAAATGTCATTTGCGCCATTCGCCAAGGCCTTCCTGCGGGCCTTGTACTTCCGACGGGATTATCGCAACAGGAATCAGACACCGAAAACGAATTGAGGATTGCATTCGATTTTGACGGTGTTATTGTTGATGACGAATCAGAGAAAGCTTTTAAGAAAGAAGGATTAGCAGGCTTTGAACGCTTTGAACAGCGGCTAAAAACAACGCCGCACGCTCCAGGTCCCTTACATCAATTATTTAAAAAACTAGCTCGGTTTCAAGACATAGATGAAAAATTAGGGCAGGGAAATCCTTACTACAAGTCCAATATTCGCGTCGCTATTGTCACAGCTCGTGGAGCTCCGAGTGAACAGCGGTTGATTACAACACTTCGCTCATTCGGAATGCGAGCCGCTGAATTATTTTTGTTGGACGGTATGCCTAAAGCTGGTGTTTTAGAAGCATTTCGTCCGCATATCTTTTTTGATGACCAAATTCGGCATTTAGAGTGCACGAAGCAAATAGTCCCTAGTGTTCTGATTCCGTTTGGGGTGCGTAATGAGTAGGGAAATTCTGTTGTTGATAGATAAATTTTAAAAAATAAAAAAATAGTAGTAACAATAAGTAGCAAAGAATCTGTGGAAAACATCAAAAAAGTCAAAGGTTTCATAAAATTAGGTAAAGAACATCTCTCTGAATAACTTTTGTAAACCTTGTGAGGCAAACTGAAGATCATGTGAAGAAAATTGACGGACTACGATCAATCAATGGTGTTGATGTGGACAAACCGGAGCTTTTCACAGCGAACTCACAGAGTTATTCAGATAAAACGGGGAAAAATATGAAAAAAACAATTTACTGCGTTGCACTAGCGTGCTTTATTACCGGAACGGTATTGAGCGGATGTACGGCCGTCGCCATCGGCGGAGCTACGTATGCGACAACAACGGCTGTCGGCACAATTATCGATCGGAGAACAACCGGAACGATTGTTGACGATGAATTATTAGAAAAGAAAATTTCATATGAAATCAGCAACGAACTCGGTAAATCGGTCAATAGCCACATAACTGTGACTTGCTACAACCGACGAGTTCTTCTAACAGGAGAGATTTCCAGTCAACATGCGCAATCAATTGCTTCGAAAGTGGCAGCCGAAAGCACAGGGGTCCGTGAAGTCATTAATGAGTTGCGGGTTCAGGATAATGCTGGGATCTTCGAGCGAATGGGAGATTCGACCTTAGCGACTAAAGTGCGTACTCGCATTGTTGCCAATCAAAAAGTAGAACTTAACCAAATGAAAATCGCCGTCGATCGCGGCATTGTTTACATCATCGGAATTCTTACAGCCCAGGAAAATAAGACGGCTTGTGAAATTGCAGCTTCGACATCTGGTGTTGTTCGGGTTGTTTCGTGCGCGGAAATCGTGACACCTGAACAGGTTCAAGAACAAATGCGCCAATTGCAGAATAACCAAAACAAGGCTTCTGGTGACATACCTCAGTGAGTCCGGGCAGAAAATTCTCAAACAATCGTTGCGTGTAAGTTAAAAATTTAAGAGGCTGGCCGCTACAACGGAAACGGTCAACAGACTCGAAAAAGAAAGCTCCAATTTAACTGTTGAAAACAAAATGGCATTAAGCGCTTCGTCTTGTTGTCTCGGTAGTGTTTTAATGAGAAAGAGGCACTTCGGCAAGACTAACAGGACGATAGTCACTGGATATAGGCGCAAGTCCGAAAGAATGATCCCTGCACAAGCCATAAAAGGCAATAATATTAGGCATGTGTACAGAAGGCGAGTTTTTTGAGGTCCAAGAAGAACGGCTAGTGTCATGCGTTTGACAGAGGCATCATGCACGATATCGCGGTAGTTATTAATGACTAAGACGGCCGTTGCCAGAAAACCGACGGAACAAGAAGCAAAAAAACAGGATAAGGAAAAGGATTGTGTCTGCAGATAGTAGGTTCCGCAGACGGCTGTAATTCCGAAAAAGACAAAGCACACGACTTCACTTATCGGGGTGAAGGCCAAGGGTTTCGGACCTCCCATATACAAGTAGGCTGCAACGATTGAGGCTACGCTGATAAAGATGATAACCCAGCCGCCGGAGATCATCAGATAAAGCGTATCGAGTGCAACGATAAATCCGAGAAAAACAATGGCCTTTTCTACACGTGATACGGAAAGAAGTCCTAAGGAAGTTGCTCTCGGAAGACCTTTTCGGTTTGTGCGTTCTGCATTTCTGCGAGTGTAGGCCGCGTCATTTTCCATGTTAGATATGGCTTGCATGAGAACGGATAAAAGGATTGTCGCTAATGCGACAGTCCAGTCCAGAGTGTGCCTATCAAAAAAAGCGATAGCCAACCCAACAAGTACAGGAGACAAAGCAATCGCCCAGGTTTTCGGACGACAGCACATCATCCAAGCTTCGAGCGAATTTGCTTTTAGGCTGGAATTGCCGTTTGTCATAGAACAAACCTTGCATCTTCAAGTGCTGTCAGAGCACGATAAACAGCATCGAGTTGCTCTTGGCTGTCGACAAAAACATCAGCAGTCAAAGAAATGTAAGCTTTGTTTTTCGAGTATTCTGAAATCAGTGTTGACGGCTCGAAAAGAGGCACAACCGAACGGATGGCCGCAGTAACGTCGCCGGTAAAACTTTCCGTATTATTGCCGACGATTTTGATTGGAAATAGTGTAGGAAATGTTAAAAGAGGTTTATTTGATTCTTGTTTCATTGCCGGAAAAATAATTTTCTGTTGTTCTTAGTCGAACATCGTCAATCAGGCGACTAATAAAACCGCCTTGCCCGATATCATGTCTTGCATACAAGGGAAAGGATGCGATGGGATTTTCTTCAAAAGAAACCTGTAGATCGCCGATTCTTTCACCTTTTTTGATAGGGGCGACAAGCGGGTGCATGTAAACGACTCGCGTAGAAAACCCGCCGGTACCTCTGGCAATCAAAAGTTTATGTGGGATGGTGACCCAGACGGCGCGAGAAAAACCGACGTCAAGTTTATCCCGGTTTCCTTTTAAAACATCAAGCCTGGCAATCGTTGTATTGTCATCAAATAGCTTAATCGTATCGTAGTTAAGCCAACCCTGACGCAATAGGTTGAATGATTCATCAATTGTTTTTTCACGATTCTTGCCGTTAAGAACAACGCTAATCAATGAACGGGGAATCATTTTTTCATTTTCTTGACGTAACCACGACGAAATCACGTTTAAGTTTGAGGTACTAGCCATTACCCCGTTGATGCTCGGACTTTTCCATAGAGACAAGTTGCAATTTTTCTGGGTGTGTCCGGAAAAAGAGAATTCTGCCTGAGAGAACCATGCGAAAGCTTCTGGAAACTCAATACGAATTTGATTAGCTAAGATGGCTAAATCGTTGGCTGAGGATGTTTGATTCGAAGAGGCAATCGGGAAGGTGAAAACTGAATCATGCATGCCAAGGCTTTTGGCCAGTCGATTCATCTCTTGAGCAAATGTTTCATAGCTTCCGCTTAAAAAGCGCGCCGTGGCAAGACAAGAATCTTCCGCACCGACGATGGCAATTGATTGTAATAATGTTTTTAACGGGACTTTTGTTTCCGAAACCAAATAAATGCGTCGAGGGCTTTGTGAGCGCTGTGTGTCCTCATAGCTTACGGGAACGGATGCTGTAGCGAGTTTTTGATTTTTCTCCGAGAGTTTTAACGCCGTGTAAAGCGTCATCAAACACGTCAGTTCCGACGGATTAATGCTTTCATGGGCTCTTTTTTCAAATAAGACGGCACCGCTTTCTGCATCAATTAAAACAGCGATCGGCGCAGCAAGATGCATTGATTCTGCACGAACGGTGTTGCTTAATGCAAAAAGAAAGAGACAAGAGACAATAGCAAGAAAATTTCGTAACATGCGTGGAATTTTACTTTTTTGTTTCGCGAAAGTCTGTGGCATTATCAGTTAGCCGTTTCGAGTAAGAGAGGTGTACTTTTTTTCAGGATTCAATACGATGTCTGTGCGTGAAAAGCAACTATCGGATTCTCTCGGACCACGGTTTTGTGTCCGGTGGCTCGAACAAACCGAAAGTACGAATGCAAATGTCAAACATGATTTGGTAGCGGGTTTTGATCATCGCGTACTTGTGTGTCTGGCTGATCATCAAACAAAAGGCAAGGGTACACGCGGTCGTATGTGGATAAGTGAAAAAGAAGCACTGCTTGTGAGTATCGGCTTTCGTGATACCGAACCGAATCCGGCTTTAATGCCTGTTCTTGGGTGGGAAGTGATGAATTTATGTCGGCAAACGGATTCGCGCGTACGCGTTAAATGGCCGAATGACTTGTGGGCAGATGGAAAAAAACTCGGAGGGATTTTGTGTGAGGTCGTTCATCAAAAAGATAAGCACACGGGGTTGGTTATCGGAATCGGAATTAATCTTAAAGGAGACAATTTACAGCATGCTTATCTCAAACTTGCACCGGAAAAGTATCTCGAATTTTTCTCCAATGTGATTCGAACGGTCACTGATTGTGTACAAACATTTACGCCTGCGAGAGTTCGACAGATTTGTTCGCAATGGAAACGCTTTGACGTACTCTATGGGACTCAAGTCTTTGCTCAGACAGTAAATGGTCGGATAATTTCAGGTACGGAACTGGGAATCAATGAAAAAGGGGAGTTGATTCTTTCCCGCGGAACGCAACAAATGGCGTTTTCAGATATCACCCTGCACACTAACATGAGACGGCGAGAGTGACGGTTTTATTGGTTGATTTGGGAAACACGGCTTTGAAGTGGTCTACTTCGGAATTTCCCGGAGAGCCGCATACATACGTGCATGCAGGGTCTTCGATTCTTTCCGAAGAGTTGATTCGTCAGTGGTTATCGCTACGCCCGAGCCGTGTTTTCGGTTGTATGGTCTCGAGTGAAGCTTTGGCCTTGTCGCTGACGAAATTTTTTAATCGGCAGCAGATTCACTGGGAATGGCTTCAATCGGAAAAAGTCTTTAAAGGCCCATTTTGTTTGAAAAATGGGTATGACAATTACAAGCAACTTGGAAGTGATCGGTGGTATGCCGCAATCGGAGCTGCTAGCCTTTTTCCAAATAAGGCACTTTTGATTGCTCAAATCGGGACTGCGACAACAGTTGATACGGTTTTACCTGATCGTAGCGGCATGATTTTCCTTGGCGGGCGCATTTTGGCAGGTCCGTCACTCATGATCTCATCGCTTACCGGAGCAACGCAGTGCAAGTACAGCGAACCAGGAAAACAAGAAGCCTTTCCCTTAAATACGGTTGACGCCATCAGTACGGGAATTATCGAAGCACATTTGGGGGTTTTTGAGCACGCCTGTCGTGCTGTTCGAGAAAAGGGATTTGAACCGCAGATTGTTTTCGCTGGCGGCGCTGCCCCGCTTTTGGCCCCTTACATTACTCAGGCATTTCCCGGAGCTGTACAAAAACATAATTTGGTTTTGCATGGATTGGCCTTAAGATCCAAGCTTGATTAAATCGGTACGGTTCATGCGCATAACAGTCCTTTTTTTATTGATTGTATTCGGTGGGCTCATCGGTTACGGGATTGATTGTTGTCAGCAGAAGTCTCGCGAAACGGATATAGCAACACGGACAGTCCCCCTGAATGTGACGGTTTTGACGAAAAAGGGGGCAGGATCAACGGAAGAAACAACCGAGGGACAGCCCCTTGAAATTGAAGAAAACGAAAAAAAATGTTTTGTGCTTGGCCCTGTTCCGCAAGGAGTCACCAAGCGCATTGCCGAGAGTTTACGGCGCAGTGGGCTTGAAAAAGATATGGTGATTTGCGACCGGTTTTTACCGGAGCGATTTGTTGTGTTTTTAGGTCCTTTGGAAAACAAAACTGCGCTTCGAGCCTTTGCTAAACAACTTAGACAACAGGGCTATAAAAACATACGACCTACCGAGCGCGGGGCTTTGGCTCCTGGTCTTGAGATTGCTGAGTTTGAGACCGAATATCAAGCCGTAGCATACATTGAATCGGGAAAAGCGCCGGGAATATCCGGGATTCGTGTTATTAAGCGTCTTGGCGAACCTTCCGGTCAGGTGGACATAGTTTTTCAAGAGCTTGATTCGTTCGAAGCAAAAAAAGTGCTTGCTCTGACCGGGCGTTTTTCTGGAATGAAAATCAAGGAGTGCTCGAAAAATTAATCGAGAAACTCCTGCGAAAGAATGCTCGGAAGTCGGCGCACAAAGTCACAAGCAGTCATTTTTCGTGTTTTAAGAACGGCCTCTGAAGTTTGACGCTGTTTAATGCCCCAGGTTGATTCCGGAAAGTAGGCATCGTCTGTAAATCGAGCAATGATATGCCAATGTACATGTGGGACCATCGTTCCGAACTCAGCGAGATTGATTTTGTCAGGATGCAGCAGACGGCGCATCGCAGATTCGATACAAAACACAACACGCATGACATGGAGGCGTTCTGCCTCTGATAGATCTGTCATTTCTTTGACATGGCGCGTCAAGATGACACGAACAAAACCGGGAAGTTCCTCAGTTGAGGCATCGATGACATAAACAAGCGAATCACGCCAGAGTTCTTTCGGGTGATGAGGAACGCATAACGGGCAGGTAAAAGAAGACATCGGAGTGAAAAAGAAGGAGGGGACGACTGGCGGCGTCCCCGTTTATTAAGAGTTAAACCAAGACACTTTCAATCCCGTCTTTTTTAACGCGATCAATGAAGTTTTTCAGCCACGCATCGCTGAGTTTTAAGCGGGCTAATTCGACGATGAGGAATTCAGCCGAAGTCTTTGTCGATTGCGAGTAGCGGCTGATGCCTTGGAAGCAACCCGGACATGTCGTCAGAATTCGAACATGGCCATCAAAGCTGTCCTTCGTTAATTCCGAACGAGCCTTTAGGATGCTTTCCTCTTTTCGGAATCGAACCTGTGTTGCAATGTCCGGACGACCGACGGCAAATGTTCCGGACTCGCCGCAACAGTAATCGGTTTGGAGAACGCGGCTTGCATCCTTCGGATGCACGAGCTTATTGACAACGTCAGTACCTTTTACGGAAATAAACGGTGTATGACAGGGATCGTGATACAGATACCGCATTTTATCTTTCCCTTGAACGGCAAAGCCTTTTTCAGCTAAATACTGATGGATGTCGATAAGACGGCATCCGGGAAAAATTTTCTCAAAGTGGTATTCCTTTAGCTGTTTTAAGCAGGTTCCGCAACTAACAACAACTGTTTTTATATCTAAGTAATTGAGTGTATTAGCTACACGATGGAAAAGTACACGATTTTCCATAGCGATTTTTTCAGCAAGCGACCCTTGTCCGTTTCCTTTTTGCGGATAGCCGCAACACATGTAACGCGGAGGCAAGACGGTTTGAACCCCGCTTTCGAAAAGCAAAGCTAATGAAGCAATACCGATTTCCGGAAACAGTCGGTCATTACCGCATCCCGGGAAATACAGGACAGCTTCGTTATCTCGCGCGTCTGGTTTACGGATAATCGGAACACGCGTCGAATCTGTCAGACCCAAGGCCGTCCGTAACGTTTGTGTCATGCGCGGCTTCGGGAGCTTGCGGTTTACAAGTGTGATGACTTGTTCGACAAAGGGTTGCTCGCCGGTTGTGTTCGGCGGTCGTTTCAGTCCGGGTTCAATGGCAAAGTGTAGCAAACGATTCGCATTTCTCTGTGCATTAAAGCCGAATTGAACCAACGTTTTTCTGGCGACTTCTATGGCAGTCGGGTTTTGTAGATTTAAAAATGCCATACCTGCGGCTTTTGCCGGCTGCAGGTGTTTTAATCCGGAGTCATGCAACAAATCACGCATGAGAATCGTGACATTGCCGAAATTAATCTTGACCGGACAGACTGGGCGACATTTCATGCAAAGCGTGCAGTGATCGGAAAGATCTTCGATGGATTCAAGATGGCGCTTGCTAAGGCCTCGTCGTGTCTGCTCCTCATAAAGGAAGGCCTCAATTAGAAGCGAGGTTGCGAGAATCTTATTTCGCGGAGAGTACAGTAGGTTGGCTCTTGGAACATGAGTCGTGCAGCGGGGCTTACATTTCCCGCAACGCAGGCAGTTTTTAATTGAGTCGCTAATGGCTTTAATTTGTGTTTGCTGCATGATGAGCGACTCGGCACCGAGTAGGTTAAAGCTCGGGGTGTAGGCGCTTTCCAACCCGCCCTCTTTGCGAAGCTTCCCTGCGTTGAAATGGCGCTGTGGGTCGACGCGATCCAAATATGCATAAAAGGGTTTTAAATCTTTTTCGTCGACAAAAGCAATCTTCGTTAGTCCGATGCCGTGTTCGCCGGTGATGGAACCACCGAGTTTTTTGGCAGCGTCCATAACGAGCGAAATGGCTTTTTCGCCCAGTTGCATCATTGCGTAGTTATCTGAGTTGAGCGGGACGTTTGTATGAACGTTTCCGTCGCCGGCATGCATGTGCAGAGCAATAAAGACGCGTCCATGCAAAACCTTATCGTGGATAGCATCAATGGCAGCGAGAATGCCTTCAAAGATGTTGGGCGGGAAAATCTTGGCTAGAGGATCTCTGACTTCCGTGTGCCACGAAATGCGCAAAACACGGTCATACACCACGTCAAAAAGCGTGGCATTCTCGCCGTAGGTCTTTGGAAGTGCTCCCGAGAACGTCAAGCCGAGCGATTTAAGATCGATTAATGCTTGTTTCAAAGGCGAGTCTAGTCTTTCCAGGATATATGTCCAACGCTTCTTTACACGAGCCAACAAATCTAGGGCATCGGGAATTGCGTTTTGCAGAAGTTCAGCCTGGGAAAGGTCGGAATCTACTTTTTCGAGCAATGCTCGGGTTTTTAAAGCCGCTGTTACGGCGTCGACCATCTCGAGCTTATTTTTCACGGAGCATTCAATATTGAAACGCTCGCAGATAATGGTGTAATCACCTATTTTTTCTAAAGGAATGACAACGTCTTCATTGAGTTTGAATGCATTCGTATGGGCACTGATAGCGGCAGTGCGGCTACGTTCATGCCAGAACTGAAAGCGTTTTTCTGGTGTCGAGGCAATGTATCCTTCACCGTTATGTTTCTGACATAGTTCAACAACTTTTTGGCAGATAGCATCCAAAGCAGCTTCATCATCCCCGACGATGTCGCCGACAAGAACCATCTTCGGGAATTCTCGGCGTTGTGTTTTCGGAGGATAACCGACGGCATGCAGATACCGATCATCCATATGTTCCAAACCGGCAAGCATGCAACCGTTCGGATGCGGATCGAGCATCTGCGTGATTCCGACAATCGCAGGGCCTGCTTCACTGGCTGCACCAAAAAATTCCAAACAGAGCGTGCGTCCAAGTTTAGGGAGGCGGTGTAAAACCCAGGTAGCCGACGTAATCAAACCGTCGCATCCTTCCTTTTGAACACCGGGAAGTCCGCCGAGAAATTTATTGGAGACGTCTTTACCCAGACCCGGTTTTCTAAAGGTCGTTCCCGGTATGGTTAATAATTCTTTTTTCAGAACAGCGGCCTTGCTCGGATCGGGTTCTGTCCCGTCTCGCGTTGTAATTTCCCACGTGACAGTCTTTTGTTTATGGATTTTGTCTAAGTTGTGGTTCAGGCGGACTACGTCGACCCAATTGCCATCTGGGTTGACCATGCGATAGCTGGCCAGGTTGTCAACAGCCGTACCCCACAGACAGGCTTTTTTTCCTCCAGAGTTCTCGCTGATATTGCCGCCGATTGTCGAACTGTCGGCACTGGCCGGATCAACGGAGAACACCAGGCCGGCAGCATCGGCAGCTTGCATAACGCGTCGCGTAATCGCGCCGCATCCCGTACAGATGACGGAGGTTTTGTCAGTGCGGCCCGGTAGCGTTTGTTCGAAGACAGGGCCGACGGAATCAAGTTTTTCTGTGTTGATTACGGCACTTAAGGCGCTCATTGGCACAGCACCACCTGTGTATCCTGTGCCACCGCCGCGCGGAATAATAACCAAGCCCAAATCGATGCAAGAACGCACCAGAGAAGGTAACTCTGATTCACTATCGGGAGTTAACACCACAAATGGATATTCGATGCGCCAATCCGTTGCATCCGTGACGTGAGAAACGCGTGTAAAAGGATCAAAACGAATGTTATCTTTGTGTGTATGACGCTTCAGGGACCGAAGAACTTTTGAACGCAGTTTGGCAATGTCTGCAAAACTTCTCTCAAATCGATCGACGGCAAAAGAGGCATTTTCAATGAGTTTTCCGACATCACTGTCGGCGGTTCTGTCTTCCTTGCGTCGTTTGTTCATTTCCGCCAGGCGATGACGCAAAGCCTCAATCAGAAGACGGCGCCTTTTTTTGTCGGCGAGTAGGTCGTCTTGCAGGTACGGATTCCGTTGAACAACCCAAATATCGCCCAGAACCTCAAAGAGCATACGGGCCGATTGCCCGGTTCTTGATAAGGAACGCAGACTTTTAAGAAGAGACCAACTGTCCTCTCCGAGCAGTCGAATCACAATTTCTTTGTCGGAAAAGGATGTGTAGTTGTAAGGAATTTCGCGAACACGAGCCGCAGTCGTCGAAACGGTATCCTCTTGTTGGTTCTGAGTGGTCATAAGTGCAAAGTGTACAAAAAGGTCAAACTAAGGCCGAAACGCCCATTGTACCGTCTAGTTCGAATTGTTGCGGATAAGACGTTGTTGCCCAGAAAAAGGTCTTTCAAACAAGCGGAAAAGTCCCGAGTCGTCATCGAAAATGTCGTACGTCCATTTCACATTGCCACGAAGGTCTTCGAGCCAGGCCCGAATCGGGATGTCTAACTCGTCAATGTTGGCATTAAGATAGCTCTCAGCCTCATAAGGCGTTGCGAATGTTTCGACGAAATCTCCGTAATCAAGGACAACCTGAACAACCAAATCCCTGCGCATAAGAATTTCCTTTATGGCATATCGGTAATAATGCGGGCCATAACTCGACACAGGGCTTCGGCATAATCTAGGTGCAGAGCCTCATCGGGCCCGTGGGCGTTTGAATCCGGGCCGAGAACACCCGTTAAAAGAAATTGAGCGTTCGGACAGGCTGGCTCCAAAATGTCGAAGATTGAAAGCGAGCCGCCTTCGCCTGAGTAAACGGCACTTTGACCGAACACGCTAAGAGCGGCATCTTCAATGCTTTTGTGTAACCAAGGTTCTTCTTTTGGAGCATCCCATCCGGCAAAAGACGAAATATCCGTCAGTTCCGTTTTAGCGCCGAACGGAGGGTTGGTAAGAAGGATACGCTCAAGCGCTTGCGCAGCAAGGCAAGCATCGACGTGAGGCGGGAGCCGGAGCGAAAGACGCAGGGCTGTATAGGAACGAAGAACATTGCCGGCGCAGGAAATATCCGGTAGCCCCTGTGCGCCAGTGACTGTCAGTTGCGGTAGCCAGGTTTGAGCAAGAAGGGACTGTTCCGGATTTTGAAAGCGGAGAATCGGTGAGTCAATCCAAGGAAAATCCTTCGCAAACGAATCCGAAAGCGCGGCTTTAGCACGAACTTGTTCTATGCGTTCTTGTGGAATTGTCGTGTAAAAGGCCGGATCACGAATCTTTCCGGTGGCGCTCTCTTCTAAGCGCTCGATAAGATGCCGGGCAATCATGAAAGAGTCGGGAACAATTCCTGAAGCTGTGCCCGAGTGTACGCCGTGTCGCAACACGCTCACTTTAAGTGTTGCCGTCAAAACCCCGCGAAAGTTTGTTGTGATGCAAAGACGTTTGTAATCAAGACATCCGGCATCCAGAATCAGCGCCAGACGTACGTCTTTTAACTGCTTAGCAAGAAGCCCAATCCAATACGAAAAGTCCGTAGAGCCGGATTCTTCACAGGTTTCGAAAATACCGACAAAACGAGGATGCTCAATTCCTCCGGCTTTTAATGCATGTACGAGAGTGACGGCAGAGTAAAAACTGTAACCGTCATCGGCAACTCCGCGCCCGTATAAAACGGAGCCTTCCTTTTTCGGGCAAAAAGGTGCCCGGCCGTGACTCCATGCACCGCCTTCGGGTTGTTTGTCTAAGTGACCGTAAAAGAGAACGGCACCGTTTTTTCGACAACCTTGTGAAGCAGGGACTTCAAAGAAAAGAAGCGGCGACTTTCCGGATTCGGTTAGAACGGAACAGTGAATGTCTGGAATGAGAAGCTTTCCGAAATTCGCTGCATTATCAATGGCACATCGAAGAAATCCGTGTTTTTCCCAATGGGCGTCGAACATCGGAGAAAGGCTCGGGATGCGAACGAAGTCTTCAAGTGCCTGTTCGGTTTCGTTTTGCCACAGCGTGTGCAAAACGGAGTCTGTTTTTGAAAACATAACAATTACCTTTGAATGACAAACGAGCGAATTCCCAAAAGGGAGCTGATACGCTCGCAAAGTGTTTGGATCGTATGCCGATTCGAATCGGATCCGATGAGAACGCGATGGAGTTTTTCGTCCGAGACGACGCGAACGCGGGCTGAAATGTCGTGTTCGGACAGCATCATTTCCGCGTGGGCGGCTGCCTCCTGCGCATTGATTTTATTTGAAAAAGCACCGATTTGTACGGACCAAGTTATAGCCGTCGGAGCGGAAGGACCGACATGTTCCGTTTTTTTCTCGCTTTCTCTTAGGATGGCATCGATTGCATCCGACGGTGTCGGTTCTGCAATTTCTGTTGCATCCTGAACGGAACCGATATCGATGATCGGGCTTTCGTTTGTTTTGGGGACATCGGAGATTTTGGAAGAGTTAATCGGTAATTTGCTTTCAGCTGACGGAATCGGACTTAAAAACGGTGCATCTGGAACGCAGGGCGTTGCTGTTGCGATGGAAGAAGGAGTGTCATCGTGCTGTTTAATTGCTCCAGTTACGGATTCTTCACGCGATGCCGTTTGTTCGATTTGAGTTTGTTTTTCGATCGGTTCGGTAATGGGTAAGGATGCATTCTGCGGTGTTGTGCTGTAGTTTCCCTTAGCAATGTCGCGTCGCGTAATGCGCTCGACTTTTACACGCGCAGTTCCTGCTTTGTGGTAACCGAGTTTCACGGCGGCGGCATAACTCATGTCGATGATGCGACCTCCGAGGAACGGTCCGCGGTCATTAACGCGAACAATGACGCTTTTTCCGTTACTCAAGTTGGTCACACGGGCGTAACTCGGAAGTTCCATGGTCGGATGTGCTGCCGTCATAGCGAACATGTCATAGCGTTCACCGATAGCGGTTTTGCGCCCGTGAAACTGTTTTCCGTACCAGCTGGCAACCCCCGTTTGTGAAAAAGAACGGTCTCCGGACATCGGGTAGTAACGTTTTCCCATGACTGTGTAAGGACGCGTAGCGGCTTTGTAGGGTTCCTCGACTTTCAGTGTCGTGTGTTCCTTCGTTGCAAAGGAGTGCAATGCTTCCGGCGGGCCATCGTTATCGTAGAACTTTCCTGCTTTGGATAGGATGGAAGAGCTTGAACACCCAACGAATACAAAAGCCAATCCTAGGTAAGAAAAGAAAAGAATCGGGCGAACAAAGAACATGATGAGTTTTTTAGCATGAAAAGGATTTTGCAGTTTGACAGAAAGGATAGCGCCAATACCGGGAAAAGAGGGCAAATAGACTATGATTGCACTCTTACAATACAGTCGAGTCTGGATAAAAAATCAAGGCTCGCGAGAGTTTTATTTGTTCATGTTTTCGATTTAGGCAGAGATTGTTATGGCCCTGACTTTAGAAGATGTTCACCGCATAGCTGAATTGGCGCATATTGATATCGATCAGGCGCAGGCTGTTCGCATGCAAGGGGAACTCAACGATATTTTTAAGATGATTGAAAGTATTCAGGCGGTTGACACGACGCATGTTGAGCCGATGATGCATCCGCACGATGATGTACAGCGGTTGCGCGACGATTGTGTGGTTTTCGGAAACGAGCGAGAAGAAAATATGAAAAACGCTCCCGAAGCCTATAAGGGACTTTTTTTGGTTCCTCAGGTAATCGAATAGGGGAGCGGCAATGTCAAATACATTCCATACGGTTGTCGAGCTTTCTAAGGCTTTAGCGACCAAACAAGTCAGTGCGGTTGAGCTTGCTGAGCAGTATCTTCGACGCATCGATGAGGCACGCGACCTAAATTGTTTTCTTGACGTGCGTCCGGAGGTAACTTTGGCACAGGCACGTGCCGCCGATAAGCGTATTGCGCAGGGAACGGCCGGTCGACTAACCGGTATTCCGATTGCGCATAAGGATATTTTCGTCACGAAAGAATGGGCATCGACTGCCGGTAGCCGCATGCTCAAAGGGTACATGAGTCCTTTTGATGCGGCAGTTGTGCGAAAACTCAAACAGGCGGGCATGGTAACACTGGGCAAACTTAACTGTGACGAATTTGCCATGGGCTCTGCCAACGAGAATTCTGCCTACGGTAAGGTTTTTAATCCTTGGGATTCAAATGCTGTCCCCGGTGGTAGTTCCGGGGGATCGGCCAGTTGTGTCGCGGCCGGGCTTGCCCCGATTGCAACGGCAACCGATACGGGCGGATCGATTCGTGAACCAGCGAGTTTTTGCGGCGTTACGGGGGTCAAGCCAACGTACGGCCGTCCGAGTCGTTTGGGCATGATTGCATTCGCATCAAGTTTGGATACGGCAGGCCTTATGGCGCATACGGTCGAAGACATTGCCTGGGTTTTAGGCGATATGGTTGGTTTTGAGCCGTGGGATTCAACGAGTGAAGACAGTCCGACCGAAGACTTTGCCCGCGATTTAGATAAGGGGGTTAAGGGCCTGAAAATCGGCGTTCCTCGTGCGTGGTTTACCGAAAGCCTGGATCCGGAGGTCTCTGAGGCGATTTCCAAAGTCATTGATGAATATCGCGCTCAAGGGGCTGAGATTGTTGATGTTTCGCTTCCCAATGCAGGGCTCGGTGTTGCTGTTTACTACGTTGTGGCTTGTGCAGAGGCCAGTTCCAATCTATCGCGTTTTGACGGCGTACGCTATGGGTATCGTGCCAAGGAGTACGGCGACATTCAGGATATGATTAAACGCAGTCGCAACGAGGGCTTCGGAGCTGAACCGAAGCGTCGCATTCTGATCGGGACATATGTTCTCTCTCACGGATACTATGACGCTTACTACATCAAGGCGCAAAAAGTCCGTCGCTTAATTGTCAACGAATTTACCGAGGCGTTCAAGCACGTCGACGCTATCTTAAGTCCCGTGACGACATCGACTGCATTTGATTTCGGAGCAAAGAGCGATCCGGTTGTTGCCTATATGGGCGATTTGTATACGGTTCCGGCCTCCCTGGCCGGTCTCCCTTGCATGAGCATGCCGTGCGGAATTCATTCAAACGGTCGCCCGATCGGGGTGCAGTTGGCTTGCCAGCGCTTTGGTGAGGCCAAAATGTTGCAAATTGCGAATGCATATCAAAAAGCGACGGATTGGCATATGCGTCATCCGGGGAAGAACTAGGATTGAACGGAGAAGAAAATGCAGTGGGAAGTAGTCATCGGATTGGAGACACACGTTCAGCTCTCGACGAAGTCCAAAGTTTTTTCCGGAGCATCAACCGCTTTCGGTTCGGAAGCTAATACGCAGGCTTGCTATATCGATTTGGCTTTGCCCGGAGCTCTTCCGGTGTTAAATCGTGGAGCTGTGGAACGCTCGATGAAGTTCGGGCTGGCTATCGGGGCGCAGGTTGCAGAACGTTCTATCTTCGATCGGAAGAATTATTTTTATCCTGATTTGCCAAAGGGCTATCAGATCAGTCAGTTTGAACATCCGATTGTTATCGGTGGGCAACTGACTTTTACGGTTGAACCGAAAGATGGTGCACCGTATGTCAAGACGATTCATCTGACTCGGGCTCATTTGGAGGAGGATGCCGGCAAGAGCAATCACGGAATCCTTCGCGGAAAGTCCGGAATGGATTTGAATCGAGCAGGGACGCCGTTGTTGGAAATCGTTACGGAGCCGGAGTTGCGTAGTTCGGCAGAGGCAGTCGGGTATGCCAAAGCATTGCATGCTCTTGTTGTTTGGCTCGGAATTTCGCACGGCAACATGCAGGAGGGAAATTTCCGATGTGATGCCAATGTCTCGGTCCGACCTAAGGGAGAAACAAAGTTCGGAACTCGATGTGAAATAAAAAATATAAACTCGTTTAAATTCCTGCAAGATGCCATTGATTATGAGGTGGCACGTCAGATTGATATCCTTGAAAACGGCGGTGTTATTGTTCAAGCAACGCGTCTGTATGATCCGGAAAAAAATGAAACGCGTGAAATGCGCAGTAAGGAAGATTCGATGGATTATCGATATTTCCCGGATCCGGATTTGCTACCCTTGTACATTAGTCCTGAGTGGAAAGCGAAAGTTTTAAGCGAGTTACCTGAGTTACCGGATCAGATGCGGAGTCGTTTTATGAACGAGTTCGGTCTGAGCGAATACGATGCAGCGGTTTTAACATCGAGTCGGGCGATTGCAGATTACTTTTGTGAAGCAAGCCGAACCGTCAAGGATAAGAAGCTGGTTGCTAACTGGGTCATGGGCGAGGTGGCTGCTGCCGTACACGATGCCGAAAATATGGACTATTCTGACTGTCCGGTTAAGGCGCAGACACTTGCACAGATTTTGGAGCGACTTTCTGACGGTACTGTCAATGCCAAGGGGGCGAAAAAACTCTTTGGCTTGATTTGGGATGGTGCCTCGGAAGATGTCGATGCGCTGATTGAAAAGCAAGGACTCAAGCAGATTTCCGATGCCGGTGCAATTGAGCCGATTATTGATGAAATTTTGGCGAAAAACGCACAGATGGTCGAGCAGTTTCGTAATGGAAAGCAAAAAGCTTTTAATGCACTTGTCGGACAGGCTATGAAGGCAACGCGAGGCAAAGCCAATCCGCAACAAGTCAATGAGATTTTGCGCAGAAAGTTAGCGCTTTAAATGGCATGCAACGCCCGCCAGTATCGGCGGGCGTTTGTGATACTGAAAACGGGAAAAGCTTCCCGAAAGGACTGTTCCATGCTACGCGTCATGACATTTAACGCGAACGGAATTCGTTCTGCAGGAAAAAAGGGCTTTTGGTCTTGGTTTCAAAAGCAGGAGGCCGACATTTTGTGCGTTCAGGAATTGAAAGCACAAAAAAAAGATATTCCCGAGGAATATCAAAATCTACCAGGCTATAAAGCCTGGTTTCATTGTGCACAAAAACCCGGATATTCCGGGTGCGGTTTGTGGTCTCGTGTTGTGCCCGAACACATTCAAGTCGGCTTCGGAGTTCCTGAATTTGATGCCGAAGGGAGGTATGTACGAGCGGATTTTGAACGAGTTAGCATCATTTGTGCCTACTTTCCCTCCGGAACAAGTGGACCGGATCGCCAAGGGGCTAAGTATCGTTTTCTTAATGCCTTCGAACATCATATGGACGAGCTCGCTAGGCAAGGTCGACAGATACTTGTCTGCGCAGACGTCAACATTGCTCATCAGGAAATTGATTTGGCTAACTGGAAAGCGAACCAAAATCATTCGGGTTTTTTGCCGCAGGAACGTGCTTGGCTGACAACGTGTTTTGGGAAACGCGGCTGGACGGATGTGTTTCGTTCTCTTGACTCGCGTTCTGGGCAATACACGTGGTGGAGTCAGAGAGGACGAGCTCGGGAAAAGAACGTCGGATGGCGAATCGATTATGAAATTGCAACGCCGTTGTTAGCTCAAAGTGCGCGTTCGGCGCAAATCTATCGAGAAGAAAAATTTTCTGATCATGCACCGCTTATGATTGATTACGAAGGTAGGTGGCTCTGATGCGTGCCGAGCAAATGCTCTTTACGCAGGGTTTCGGAACGCGACACGAGTGCCGCGGTTTGATTGATCAGGGCCGTGTTGCCTTGCAAGACAAGATCCTCCGGTCATCACAAGACGAGGTTGATCCGCTGGGGAAGTGGTTTACCGTCGATAATAATCGTTGGCCTTATGTGCAAAAGGCTGTCATTGTTCTGAACAAGCCGCTGGGCTATGAATGTTCAATGCGGCCGACCGAACACCCGAGCGTTTTAGGGCTGCTTCCGGCCCCCCTGCGGTATCGAGGTGTTCAACCGGTCGGACGCTTAGATGCCGATACGACGGGACTTTTACTTTTGACAGATGACGGGGCGTTAAATCATCGTCTGACGCATCCGAAACATCACATTGAAAAAACGTACCGTGTTACATTAAAGCATGCAGTGCAGGGAGACTTCGCTCAGCGCCTGCTCGAGGGTGTTCTTCTCAAAGATGAAAAAGCTTCGATTCGGGCAGAACAATGTACGATCCTTTCTGACAATCAAATTGAAGTAACCGTTACAAGCGGGAAATATCATCAGGTCAAACGCATGATTGCGGCGGCCGGCAATCGCGTGATCGCGCTACACCGGGAAAGTATGGGAGGACTGGCATTGCCGACAGGGTTGGAGCCTGGGGCCTGGACTTGGGTGTTTCATTTTCCTTGGAATTGAGCAGGACATGGTCAAAGAAAAAGCACAGGAAAGCGCATTTTCGGTGTACAAAAAGCCGATGACGTTGCGCATGCTTTTTCTCGGGTTTTCGTCCGGCCTGCCGCTTTTGCTTGTCCTTGGGACATTGGGATTTTGGTTGCGCGAATCAGGCGTCGACTTGAAAACAATCGGTTTTATGAGTTGGGTCGGTCTGTGTTGGGGAATGAAGTGGTTGTGGGCGCCTCTGGTAGACCGATTGCGACTTCCGTATTTGACTCGAACACTCGGAAGACGCCGAGCTTGGCTTGTTTTAACTCAGGTGTGCCTGATGCTCTCCATAGGGGCGTTGGCTTTTACAAATCCCTCTTGCGAACTTGCACTGACGGGGTTTCTTGCGGCTGTGACAGCTTTTTTGGGGGCGACGCAGGATATTGCCATTGATGCATATCGTATTGAGAACGGGAGCGAGGAGCAACAAGCGGCTTTTGCTGCTGCCTATCAAACGGGGTACCGAATTGCGATGATTTGGGCAGGCGCCGGGACTCTGGCTATTGCAGGAACTTTTGACAATCGAGTCGGGGGAGGGTGGTGCATTGCATATCTTACGATGTCGGCAAGTATGCTTGTCGGCCTTGTCACAACGCTACTGAGCCCGAAGGAACCAATGCTCGGAACCTTCGCGCCGACAAGGTCTTTTTCTCAGTGGTTTTACGAAGCTGCTTACTTGCCGTTTAAAGATTTTTTCTCGCGTTTCGGGTGGTGGGCATTTGTTGTACTGGCATTAATTGCGACGTATCGCATCAGTGATGTCGTCATGGGAGTGATGGCCAATCCCTTTTATCAGGACTTGGGTTTTACAAAACAAGAAGTGGCTGCCGTGAGCAAAGTCTTCGGCGTTGTGATGACGCTTGTCGGCGCCTTTGTCGGCGGTGTTGTCGCTATGAAGGTCGGAGTGATGAAAACACTGGTTGCCGGGGCCGTTTTATCTGCGGCAACCAATGTGCTTTTTTCCGTACTCGCAGGAATCGGGCATAACCTTTCGTTTCTTGTGCTTACTGTCAGCGCGGATAATCTGGCAGGGGGGCTTGCAAGTGCGGCCTTTGTCGCTTACCTGTCAGGATTGACAAACACGGCATATTCAGCAACGCAGTATGCCCTCTTTTCTTCTGTGATGTTGTTTTTTCCCAAGTTCCTAGCCGGCTTTTCAGGGATTGCTGTTGAAAGGATCGGCTACGACGGATTTTTCCTTGCAACGGCAGCGCTTGGTGTACCGGTGGTTTTTTTAGTTGCATTGGCGGGAAGGGCCCGAAAACACCTTGTTGCCGGTGGAAATAATTCGGGGAATGCTAAAAAACTCAGCGACCAAGACGTGTGACTTCAGCAATTTCTCCGACGCAGGCTTGAATGTCGGCAAGGGCCTCATCGAGATTGGCAAACGGAATTTCCGTGTCAATGGATGCAAGAAGGGAGTGTCCGGTCTCATCTTCCTTTTCGATATCGGCATAGCGCAAAATTCCGACTAAAGCCGCCTGAACAGCTCGGGTTTTGTTTTCGAGCAATTCAGGCCAAAGACAGCAGGCCAAAAGGAACCCGTTGCAAAACGGACGAATGTCAGCGAAAAGATCGTTGCTCTCTTCTTCGGTAAAGAGGATCGGATCGATCGGTTTTTCCTCGAGGATGGCTTCTTGCAGTTGCGCTCCGCGACGAAGAACAAGGCGTCGTAAGGCATCCGGCAGGTGTGTGTGACTTGTCCCGTTGATGTCTGCAACAAATGCAATCCAAGTGCCGGTCTGAGGCGGCTTTTTCATCAGGGCAATGGCCGTCAGAAAACCGTCGAGCATATCGGGTTCCATTGGCAGAGCTGGTTCTGGAATGCTCGCCAAAAGTTCACCAAGCGTTTCGATTTCATCTAAAGAGAGCGAAATTTTTTTCATTGGGGCGTGCTCGGATGTATGGTTTCGATAGCGGATTGAATTTGATCGGGATCCTTCATGCGAGCAATCTTGGCAATGGCATCTTCGCAGTCCGCACAATTGGTGTGGATGATTCGCTCTTTTAAGGCGAGAATCCGACCGCTTTCCATTGAGAAATTTCTCAGTCCGAGACCAAGCAGGATCTCAAGCATTTCAGGCTCTCCGGCAATTTCGCCGCAAATGCTCACAGGAACATTCGCTGCTTTGGCTTCTTGTGTGACATGTTGAATCAAATAGAGTACGGCCGGATGTCTGGCCGCGCTCAAGTGATTGACAGACGGATCATGACGACTTCGGGCAAGCGTGTGTTGAATCAGGTCATTTGTGCCCAAACTGATAAAGTCCAGTTTCGGCAAAAAGGCTTGAATCCAAATTGCGGCGGCCGGCACTTCAATCATGGCACCTAACGGTATGTTTTCCTTGAACTTGATACCGGCATTTTTCAAATCGGCTTTGGCCTTTTCCAAACGATTGTGAGCAAAATCGAGTTCCGAAGGGTGCACAATCATCGGGAGGAGAATTCGGGCATCTGACCCAACAGCGGCACGCAACATGGCGCGTAGTTGGGTATCGAAGAGCTCCGGATGCGTTTGGAAGAATCCCAGGCCGCGTTTTCCGAGCGAAAGCGCGTGTTCCTCAGCGACACTGAGGTTGAAATCTTCGCTTGCCGTGGCCTCGAGCATCTTGTCATCGCCCAAATCCATCGTGCGTAGCGTAACAGGTTTGTTCTTCATGGGACGAATGACGCGTCTGTATGCTTCGACTTGCTCTTCTTCCGTCGGGAGTGTTTTGCGATTCATAAAGAGAAATTCGCTACGGAATAGTCCGATGCCTTCAGCTCCGGCATAGACTGCATCGTTGGCATCTTCGGGAAGAGCGACGTTCGAGAACAAATGAACGGCGACACCGTCAAGCGTCTTGGATTCGGTTAGTCGCAATTTTTTCAGACGAGAACGCGTTTTTTTCTCGTCGCGTAATCGTGCTCCTACCTTTTCAACCGCTTCTTTATCCGGAAATAGTGTCACGAGCCCGTTTGTGGCATCAAGCAAAACGGGATTATCTGTTTCGACTTGTTGCATGGCGCCCGTAGCGCCGACGATAACCGGAATTTCAAGAGACCGTGCCAAAATGGCCGTGTGCGACGTGGCCGAGTCGGCCTCTAAAACCAATCCGGAGAATTCTTCGTCGTAGCGGCGCTTAAGAACTACGATATCGGCTGGACTCAGCTTTTCAGCAAACAGAACGATGCTGTCGGCGCCGATGGAAAGTTCAACGTCATCGCTCAATTGTCTGCGTCCAGTCAGGACGCGTTGAATTCGATCGAAGACGTCGCTGATATCGTCAATACGCTCGGCTAAATACTCGTCATCAATTTCACTGAATGTTTTACGAAGCTCTTCGAGCTTTAATTCCAGAGCCCATTCTGCATTGACAAGTCTTTCGCCGATGATATCTTGAGTGCTTGTAATCAGCGATTCGTCACACAGAATTTGTAGGTGCATTTCCAAAAACGCTGTGGCTTCGGCCGGGGCGCTTTCTACGGGGTTCTCTACGAGATTTTCCAACTCTTGCGTTACGGCAGAAAAGGCGCCGCGAAGGCGTAGAGATTCGGAACGCACCTTCGGCTTATCGATGGCAAAATGGGGAATGCTTAAGCTCCCAGAAGAGCATTTTTGTGCTTTTCCGAGTGCAACGCCCGGGAAGACGCGTAACCCCTTAATGGTTGTCGCTACAGGTTTAACCTCAGGCGTCGATTCGGATCGAGTCGGCGCTTTGTTCGCGGGTTTTTCCTCAGCTGCCTGTTGTGTGACCTGAGGCTTTGCCGTGTTGGTCGTATCGGGATTTTCGCTTGGAGCGACATTTGTCGGAGTAGCGGGAACCGTATTTTCGTCTTTCCCCTGGACTTCTTTTGGGTTTGGAGTCTGCTTGGAGTTGTCATCTGCCATAAACTAGTCCTCCTCTCCGAAACGTGAATCAAAAAGTGCCGTTATGGCATCGCAGGCGGCGATTTCATTGATTCCTTCGAACTCGAGCCGAAGTACGTCATTGTGCTTGGCGCCGAGCGTCATGACGGCAAGAATAGATTTGGCATCAGCACATTTGGTGCCTTTTTTGATGCGAATGGCACACTCAAAAAGGTTGGCTGTTTTTGTCAGGAGTGCGGCAGGGCGAGCATGGATGCCGAGTTGATTCTGTACGGTAACGGTTTTAACAAGCATCTTTAAAAAATACGGTAAGGCGTTCTCGGTTAAGCATACCGTAATACTAGTGCTTTCGACTTATTTCGCAAACACACTCTTAAAAAGTGCTAAGTCGGCGGAGCAAAGTCGACAAGAAGAAAATAAGTTCGAGACGAGATGCTCAGACGGATTTACGCAGGGTGATGCCGAAGGCGCCGGCTTCTTTTACCAGTGCACACAACTGGTCAAATGCCTTGTGTCTATGGCAGACGGCGGTTAAAACCATGGGGAGGTTGACTCCCGTAATCAGAACTGTGTCGGCATGACGCAGGAGCTTTTCTGCGATATTTGCCGGGGAAGCTCCGATGACATCGGTCAGGATCAACGTGGAGTTTCTTTCCGGAAGATTGGATGCCAGTTTGGCGCTAATCGAATCGGCAACGGCCGCCGGGTCTGCGTCGGCGGAGACATCCACCGCAATGAGACAATCAAGGCTATGCGGGTCGTAACCGTATACATGAGCAGCGCAATCTTTGAGTGCGGAGGCAAGAGGCGCATGCGCAATAATCAGGATAGAAGTAGCCACAAAGAGACCTTAGGAAATGCAGAGACTCCGATTGTATCGGCGCCATCAGAAGGGCAAAAAAGCTAAAGATAGATTAAAATGCAACAACAGAGGCAAACATGCGATAACCTGCTGTCTTTTGTCGACATCTTGGCTTATTTGCAATGCTTGCACAAAACAAACATTTTCAAACTGACGTTGTAAGGTTGCCACAATGGCGTTATTAGAGTTTCGTTCAAAAGCGGCGGCAGGGTTTTTTCTGTTGCCGGCGACATTTCGTGAAATCTGCAAAGTTCTTGGTCGCCCGTTTACCCAGAGCGGTAGCTGGACGGCTGATGAATTGCCGCAAATTCTGGATGTACTCGAGAAAGAAGTCTCAAGTGAAAAGCAGAGGCTTGCCGAACAAGAGGCGGTTTTACGCGAAAAAGAGGCGAGCGGCAGGGGCTACTTGACAGAACATGAAGAGGAGTTGCGTCAACAGCACGAGAATTTTGTTAGCTTCGGAATGCGTACAGTACCGCTTCGTGAGATGCTGCGTGCGGCGATTGATAAACAAGTACCGGTCATGTGGGGTATCCCCTAACGTTGCTCAGTCAGGTCGATTCAATCGTTAAACGCGCCAGAAATCCCGAGTGAAGATAACAAAGACCGTGACGATTTCCAAACGACCGATTAGCATGCAAGAAGTGCATAGCCAGAGTTGAACGGTTGACAGCGTTCCGTAATTGACGGCAGGGCCGACTTTTTCCAGTCCCGGTCCCGTATTGGTCAGACATGCAAATACGGCAGAGAATGCCGAAGCGACATCTAGGCCGGAGGCAATGAGAAGAACGCTGGCCGTTAGCAGGGTTGCTACCCATAAAACAATAAAGTTCAGAACCATGAAGACAATCGGGTCGGGAATCGTGACTCGATTAATGCGCAACGGGATCACGGCATTTGGGTGTAAGGTTTGCAAAAAACCTCGGGAAAGTTGCTTGGTGAGGATAAGTGCCCGTAGCATCTTGATGCCGCCGCCGATGCTTCCTGAGCATGTGGAAAATGCAGCCAAACACAGCATAATGACACAGGCTGTCACCGGCCAGTGATTGTAGTCAGTGCTGGAAAATCCGGTTGTGGAAGCAATACTGATAACGTTAAACAAGGCAAATAGAAAGGTGTCACCGACCGAATCGTACACGGCATTGATTGTCAGAACGATAAAAACAGTAAGCACGCCTATAGCAAGCACAAAAAGCCACGCCCTGGCCTCTGGATCTTGTGCGTAAAGAAGAAGGGATCTTTTTTTCCAAGCGAGAAAGTGTAGCGAAAAACTGATTCCGCTTAGGAACATAAAAAGAATACAGACCAAATTGATGGTGTTATCGGACCAGAAAGCAAAACTTGTGTCATGTGAGGAAAATCCACCGAGACTAACGGTCGAAAAGGCATGAACAAGCGCGTCGAACCCGGTCATTCCGGCGAGTTTGTAACCGAGAAAGCACGCCAGACTCAGTGCGACATAAATCCACCAAAGGCCTTTGACCGTACTGGCAATTCGAGGAGTTAGTTTTGTTGCTTCAATGGTTGAACCGATTTCCGCGTTGGTCACGGAAGATTTGTTGGTTCCGATTCCGAAAAGCGGAGAAATTGAAGGCGCAGATTGGCACAAGGTCACAAAACGAAAAAGTTGAGAGCCGCCGACTCCCATAAGCGGCAATAGGGCAATTGCGAGAACGAGGATTCCCATGCCGCCGAGCCAGCTGAGCAGACACCGCCAAAAGTTAATCGATTCGGGGAGGTTTTCGACGGAAAACGCAGTTGCGCAGGTTGTTGTAATACCGCTCATTGATTCAAAGTAGGCTTGCGAAAAGGAGACATCCTGCAAGGTCATAAGCGGGACAGCGGCAAAAATCGGCAAAACGGACCAAAGAAGCGTGGCAAGCAAAAAACCGTCGCGAGGCAAAAGATCGCGTTTATCTTGTCGCGTCAAAGCAATCAGGATAAGCGCTCCGCAGGAGGTGACGATGGCACCGAGAAAGAAGCCGAAGCCCGCTCCGTCCTGAAAAAATACAGAAACGGCCAATCCGATTAAATGAACACAAGAAAAGAGTAACAAAATGGTTCCGATGATGTTGAGAACCGGGAAAAGTAAATAACGGAGTCTGGCAAGCATTGGTACAGTCAGAAGAATCCGACATCGACTGCAAACAGGGCCTCAATCTTAGGCATTAGCTGTTTGTCAGCAGAGAAAACAATCACTCGATCACCGGCTTGGATTACAAAATCGGCGGTTGCGGAAAAAAAATCGGTACCACGAACAACGGCGCAGATGCCCGATCCCTTGGGTAACTTGATGGAGCCAATCGGCTTTCCGATTACACGGGATGCTCCTTGTGTGCCGTGCGCAATAACCTCAAGCACTTCGGAGGCGGCATCGTGTACACCGTGCACGGCTACAACATCGCCACGGCGAACGTACTGCATGAGTTCGCTTAAAGTGACGCGCGTTTTGGAAATAATAATGTCGATACTTGTGTCCCTAACTAAGTCGGCAAAGGTCTGGTTATCAACGAGAGCGATCGAGCGTTTTGCTCCGAGACGCTTGGCCAAAAGAGCACTCATGATGTTGCCGTCATCGTGTTTGCTCAAGCTGATAAATAGGTCACATGTGTCAATGTCGACATTGGAAAGATCTTCTTGTTGCAGATACGAGCCCTTGACTAAAAGAACCTGGTCGGGGAGCTGTTCGGCAATGTCCCGAGCCTTTGTTTCATCTTGTTCAAGGATCTTAATATTGTAGGCATTGCGATTTTCAAGCCCTGTCACAAGGCGAAGCGCCATATCGGCATCGCCGGCAATGACAAGATTTTTATTGCGATTTTCTTTCGGATGAATACAAGCAATAAGAGAGTCAGCTTTCTCTTTGCGAACGAGAACTAAAAGTTCATCGCCAACTGCAAGGGGTTTTTGACGGTCGAGGGATTGATCTTCGTGGAATGCTGCTACAAAGGCGGCTTGGTGTTTCTCTAAAATCGGGCGGACTTGCTCGCCTGTTTGCCCGACGCACTCGCTTTCTTGACCGACATCAAGAGTCATCAGGTAAAGAGCACCTTGAGCCAAATCAATAACCTGGGATGCCTGTGGAAATTCGATTAAGCGAAGCAAGGCATCGGTTAGGGCTTGCTCGGGCCAAATTGTGCTTGTGATGTGAAATCCGGCATCTCCGAGCAAATCGGGGTAATTACTTAGCTCGTTACGACGAACTCGTGCAATGCGGGTCGGGACGTTAAAAAGTTCGGCAGCGAGCAGACAAGCCACTAAATTGGTTTCGTCGCTTGCCGTTACGGCAATCACGATGTCAGCATCTTCAATGCCGGCCTCGCGCAATACAGCGGGACTGGCCGCATCTCCGACGATGCCACGCAGGTCCAAATGACGTTGCAGTTGTAAGACCCGGCTCTGTTCGATGTCAACGACCGTTATATCGTTAGATTCGCCGACTAAAGCTTGTGCTACGGCGTCTCCCGTATGTCCGGCTCCGAGAATGAGTACGCGCATGGCTCGGATAAACTATTTATTGTGAGTTATTTTGGTAGTACTCGAAGGACGAGGAATATCCATGTGAAGAGCTTTGAGTTTACGATACAAGTGCGTTCGCTCAAGACCGGCATGACGCGCTACACGGGTAATTTGATAGTCCTCATATTCAATTAGTTTCGTAAAGTAGGCACGTTCCGTCGCTTCGCGTACATCTCGTAGTGAGGCGTTGAAATCAATTACGATGTCGGTGCCCGGAATGTTAAATTTCGGGAGCTCAACAGGAATTTTCGGCTTGGGCGCCACAGAAACAATCGGCGGCAAGTCATTGTCCACGCGATATTTAGCGAAAGCCGTGATGCGATTTTTCACCTCAATGCCGTGTCGCACGGCATTAAGGAGTTTTTGCATTGAAATCGGTTTTTCCAGAAAAGAGAGTGAACCGAATTTTGTGGCTTCGACGGCAGTCTCAATTGTGGCGTGACCGCTCATCATGATGACCTGACTGTCAAAATCCTTGTCAGCTTTCCATTCTTTGAGAAGGGAAACGCCGTCCATGTCAGGCATCCAAATGTCCAAAAGAATCAAATCAAATTTACTTTGCGCTACTTTTTGTCGTGCGACCTCAGCATTCTCCGCTTCTTCAACGGCATATCCCTCATCCGAGAGAATCTCCGAAAGAAGATCGCGGATGCCGATTTCATCATCAACAATCAAAATGTTCGCCATAGCGCAACACTCTTTGCTTAAAAATACGATTGAATAAAGCAGCGAAAGCAAATGCGCCTGTCAAAACAAGTGCTACCCCTGCTCCTGTTTCCTTTTGTTTATTGCGTCAATTGTTGCAAATAATATCCGCATTTGAAAAATCAGGCAATACGCAAAGTGAATCGAAGCTTCTTTTTAGACGGCTTCCTCGGCACTGCTCCAGAGAAAAACGTTGTTTGACATGTTACGTGACAACGGGAAAGACAATCGAGACACGCGCACCCAGGACAGTTTTTCCCTCTCCTTGGATGTTTTCAATTGAGATTTTGGCTTTGTGTTCATCCAGAATCTTTTTGACCATCGGGAGTCCCAAGCCAGTCCCAGTGGTTTTTGTCGTGATGTATGGTTCAAAGGCCCTGGCAAGGACGCTCGTTTGAAATCCCGGTCCGTTATCTTCGATGGTCATGCGCACAGCCGACGGGGTACCGTCGGAAGAAACGGCTTGCGTGCGGATGCAAATTTTCGGGTTTTTAATGTCGGCACAGGCTTCAATCGAATTGCCGAGTAGGTTAAAAAGCACCTGCCGAATCTGCGCGGCATCGACCGAAACGGTCGGTAGCGGGTTTTCCAATTCTCGCAATATCCGAATGCCACCGGAATGGTAAAACGTAATCATGTCCTCGATTAAGGCATTTAAATCAACGGACTTTAGGCTCGGCGGAGGCAGTTTGGCAAAGTCACGGAAGTCGTTGACCATCTTTTTCATCGCATCGACCTGATCGATAATTGTGGAGGTTGCTCGACTCAAGAGAGCGGCATCGGCCGGGTCAAGTTTATTTTCCAATTTCATCGAAAGGCGTTCGGCGGCCAGACGAATCGGAGTTAATGGATTTTTAATTTCATGCGCTAACCGACGAGCCACTTCGTTCCAGGCTTGGGCTTTTTGGGCGTCAATGAGAGCAGAGACATTGTCAAAAGCAACAACCCAACCGACGGCACCCTCTAATTCCAGACGAGAACCGCGAATGAAAAGCGATACGTCCGGATCGGGACTGCGGGACAGTTCAAAGTCAAGATGAAAACTCCCGGTATCGGCAATACGAATCTGATCGACCAGGGCTGCGGCAAGACGCGGCTCGACAACGGCGAGATTATCTCCTGGATTAACGCGAGAGGGAGCGAGGATGACGTTGGCTGCCGTATTCACAAGCAACACGGCAAGAGAGGAATCCAAAAGCAATACACCGGCAGAAATGTTCGACAGAACGCTGGCTAAGTAGGCGCGCGATCGCTCGGTTGCCAGTCGTTGTTTTTCTGCGCTTTTTTGTGCCTCGGCAATCTGAGAGACCATGGAGTTAAACGATTTGGTAAGTTCGTTCATCTCGTCGTTCCCAAGGAGTTCTCGAATCGGGACGAGATTTCCGTTGGCGACCTTTTTTGTGCCGACGGCAAGCTGTAGCACAGGCTCTGTCATCGTTCGGGCAAACCAAAGCGCCATGGCAATGGCTGCTAAAAGTGTCAACAACATCGTCAAGGTCAACGTGACGCGGTAAATGGTCTGTAGTGATGCGCGTGTCAGTGTCAACTCTTGGTAGTCGCGAAAGCCTTCGACAAGACCGCGAGCGCCCTGGGCGAATTTAATCGGGACCGTATTGGAAAACTGCAGAAAGCAGTTGTTTTCCAATGTTCGATTCGGATAAATCGGGACAAGAGTTCGAATGCGCATCGGATCGTCAGGCGTGGAGGATTCCCCTTCAAGAAGAGAGAAGCCCTTTTTCTCCAAGGAGTCGACCATATCGGTCACTAACGGCATGTCAATCTTGACTTGGGCATCCGGAGCAATTGACGAATGCGAGATATTTCCTTGAGGCTGGAAAATGAGTGCGACTTCCGATTCGAAATCTTCGCGTAGCTTTTCGATTCCAGCATCCCACTGGTTTTCCGGTAACTCAGAAAGGCTTAAGGCAGCTCGACGGGCAAAGAAAAGGAGTCTGCCGCGTTCGTTTTCCAAAATGTCACTGGAAAGTGTGATGCCGTCTTCGAGGGCTCGCTCAATTCGAGCATCGAACCAAGAGTCAATCGATCGGCCGATAAATTGAGCTGAGACCAAATACAGTAACATACAAGGAACAAAAGCGATGGAAGCAATCGTCAATGCGAGCTTAGCCGTCATGCGCGATCCGAAATCGTTGTGACGCCAGTTTAGATACAGCTTAAAACTTAGCCGCAAGACAACAATCAAAAGGATCAGAGTTGTCAGGGTGTTAAGCGCAATGAGCGCCGGAAAGAAACGTCCGAGACGCGTTGATGCCGCACCGCCGGCAACGGCATAAATCAACAAAAAAACGCCGGCTGCCACGATGCCGAAGAACCCAATGCGTAGCCAGCGTTGCATAGTCTGTCCTTCTAGTTGGAGTCGAGGGCCTTTGTTAGGACGATGTTTTGCCAATCGCTTTCAAGAGCCCAGTCTGAGTTGCCGCCGATTGTAACTTGCAGGGGCTTAGGCAAGCGAGACAGATCCAGTCGCATTCGCGTCTGCGCCAGAACGTCGGAGTGTCTGTGAATAGCATCTGCGTCGGCTACAACCCAGCCGCGAACATTTTTCAACAACAAAAGAGCTTGATCCAACGTGTCAAAGGACTGGACAAGACCGTCACGGGAAAGGCGCAGTTGACGCGACAATGGGCTGTAACTAAGGCGTTGTAACAGAGTGGATGTGATAAGCGTCTTATCAAACCAAAAGGTTCTCGGTTCCAGTAGTCTGAATTCGTAGGCAAAGTAAAGGGCAATGCCACGTCTTAAGTAGTCGGTTAAAACCGGAGAGAGATCAAATTCCCAATTGACGCTTAGCTGAAGTCCGGGTAGAGCTCCATCGGTGACTCGAAGAAGTTGCGCGCTCATCAGCTGGATGTCCGACGAATTGGCGCGCACGAATTTTGAGGCCTCCGGTGCAAAAAGCGCGGCTACAAGCGATGCACACAGCAGGCGTCGAGAGACCATGTTAGGACTACCCTTTTGTTAATAAAGCATAAAAGAAACCGTCTCGGATGCGGGGCAGGCCGGGTGCGTCCTCTGTGTCCGAATCGCGCGGAAACACGGTCAGTGTCGCCGGCAAACCGTCATTAAGTGGCATGGCATGGGCTTCTTTATGCCGTTTCAGAAATTCGGCAATTTGCATCGGCCCCTCTTCCTTAAAAACTGAGCATACGACATACAAAAGCCTTCCTCCAAACTTTACCAGCGGCCAAAGTGCTTCCAAGAGTATCTTTTGTTGTTTTGCTAGCGAAACAATATCGTTCGGTTGTCGCAAGAAGGCGACGTCGGGATGCCTGCGCAAGATACCGCTTGCTGTGCAAGGCGCATCGAGCAAAACGGCATCGAATCGACAGTCGGGGCCGGTCCAAGTGGCGGGGACGGCCGCGTCGGCTTGCATAACTCGGGCTTTAAGGTGAAGACGCCGAAGGTTTTCTCGGATGCGTTCAGCGCGTGCCGGGTTGATTTCCAGGGCTAGCACGTCGACATCGGCCAACTCCAGAATGTGACAGGTTTTTCCTCCCGGTGCTGCACAGGCATCTAAAATTTTCTCTCCGTTTTTGGGGCGTAACCACCTGGCTGCCAGTTGCGCTCCGGCATCTTGCACACTAACAAGCCCTTCGTTAAACCCCGGGATGTCATCGACATTGCAAGCCTTATCGATAACGACGCCGTCCAGTCCGACTGGGCTGCTTTGTATTTCTTTTAATCGGGCAAGATCACACCATGCTTGTGGTGTGATCTTGCGTCGGTTGACTCGCAAAACAAGTCGCGGAGGAATTTGGGCTATTTTCAAGAGATCTTCTGCGCACGTATTTCCCAAATCCTTGGAAAGTTTCCGGGAAAACCACTCCGGGACATTGAGTCGGACTATCGAATTTTTCATCGCTTCGGCGACAAGATTTTCGCTTTCTCTGCAAAAGCGGCGTAAGCAGGCGTTGACAAAACGTGTTGCACAACCCGTTTTTCGACCGGCCTTGACAAAATCGACCGTTTCGTTGACTAAGGCAAAGCGCTTGGTCGGATTAAGCAACATCTCGCTTAAGGCAATCATTAGGATACGGCGTATGTCATCGGCAGGAGGGCGGTTTGTCAGAAACTGAACCAGACAGTCGCAAAGGAAATAGTGACGCGTCAGGTCATATAAAACAGCTTGCAAAGTCGGGCGCATCCGGCGTTCCGATATTGCCGCAACAATGGCGAAGTCAAGGGACTTCCCGGACTCAAAAAAAGACAGAGCGTCAAGTGCCGGGCCGAGCAGACGACCGAAGGGAACGGTCATTTCAAAACCTCTCCTTGTTGTAAGGGGAACGATTGCAAAAAGGCAGAGGTATCCATAACGGCTTTGCCGCTTTTTTGCAGACGTAGGCATTCGACAGCGCCGTCGGCACATGCAACAACCAGGCGTTTTTTTGCACAAAGCACCTGGCCGGGAATTCCTTTCCCTTCAAAGGGGCGCATGGCCCAAATCTTAAATATCTCGCCGTGTGCTGTAGTTCTTAGTCCCGGGAACGGGAAAAATGCTCGGCAACGTCGATCAAGGCAGGCAACAGATTGATTCCAGTCGATGTCCGACTCTGTTTTGAGAATCTTTCGGGCATAAGTTGCTTTCGTATCGTCTTGCGCAGTGGCAACGAGGGTGTCGGCATTCTCTAACGCTTGAACAATCGCTTGCGCCCCCAGATCCGTTAGCTTTTGTGTCAGGGATGCTGCCGTATCAGACGGTGTTATCGGTATGGATTTGGCGAGTAAAACCGGGCCGGTATCCAGACCTTTTTCCATTTTCATAATAGAGATTCCGGTTTCGGTATCTCCGGCTTCAATAGCTCGCTGGATAGGAGCTGCGCCGCGCCAGCGAGGCAGAAGCGAAGCGTGGATATTGACAGCAGACAAGAAGCGATTTTGCCCGATGCCACGAGCGGCCGTAAGCGCTTTTTCCGGCAAGATCAACCCGTAGGCAGCAACGACGAGTACATCGGCTTTGACGCTTTGTAGAAGACTGAGTGCCTGAGTGGCTTCGGCCGGAGCTTTGCGAATGGAAAGTGTTTCAGGGGAGATGACCTTGATGCCGTGCTCAAGAGCGATTTCTTTGACGGGGGAGGCCTTCAGCCTCATACCGCGACCGCTTGGCCTGTCCGGTTGGGTTAGGACGAGAGCAATGTCATGTCCTGCATGAATCAGAGCGCTAAGTGCCTCGGCAGCAAAACTCGGTGTTCCGGCGAAAGTGATGCGCATAAAAAAGACCTCTGCTACCAATATAATAAGAGCAGACGGCATTTTAGCAATCAGGTCCAATAGCATCGACTCACAGTTGCACCCCCTAAAAACACTTCATGCGCAGTGTTGTACACAAGTGCCGGCCGCAGTAAAACGTAAAGGTTTCAGATGCATCGTATTTGTCGATTGGCTTTCAAAGAGTACGGAGACAAAACACTTCCCACGCTCGTTCTTTTAATGGGGCTCGGGATGCCTTCGGGGGCTTGGCCCGAATCGCTGATTCGTCTGCTCGTACAGCAGGGATTACATGTTGTGACGCCAGACAACCGAGATTGCGGGCAAAGCGAGTTTTGTTCGGAAAAGGTTCCTTTTTGGACGCTTATGCGATCGGTTGCTTGGTACGTTTTCGGAGGGACGGTTCACGCTCCGTACTCGGTCAATGATATGGCAATGGATGTGGAGAACTTGCTAAATGAGCAAAGGCTTGAACGAGTCCATATCGCCGGGTTCTCTCTGGGCGGCATGATTGCGCAGGCGTTTGCTATTCGAGCACCGCACAGAACGATTTCGCTTTCGTGTATTTCAACAGCTACCGGCAATCCGAGAACCGGATTCGGACAATTACGGGCGGTGTGTAGCGTGCTTAAAAACTGTTCTCAAACTGAAGATAGCCAAACGCGATATCGCCGATTAACGCAACTTCTGAAAACAATCGGGAGCCCGGGTGTTCACTATAGCGATGTTGAGCTGGCTCGCTACATGCAGGTTCTTAAGGAAGGAAATGTCACGCAGCAATCAATCAGGCGTCAATTGATGGCGATTCTGGCCGCGGGAGATCGACGTAGCAAACTACGGCAGTTGGTAGTTCCGACGCTGGTTATTCATGGGCAGGCCGATCCCCTTTTGCCCGTGCAGGCCGGTCAGGAACTTGCTAAGTGTGTTGAGGGTGCAAAACTGATGCGCATTGCCGGTATGGGGCATGACCTTCCGGAATGTTTTATCAAACCGATCGGCCAGGCTCTTGCCAAGCACTGCTATAGCGGGGCTTTGCGCTAAGAAGTGCGATGTTTTTTTTCGCGAGCTTTTTCCCGACGTAGTTTGGCAAGTTTTTCGATGGCACGGTTTTTCTTTAGCGGACTCAGATGGTCGATAAAGACGTGACCGTTAAGGTGATCGACTTCGTGCTGAACGCATACAGCCAAAAGGCCTTCGCAGTCTATAGAAATCGGGTTCCCTTGCAAGTCAAAGGCATCGACATGGACTTTGGACGGACGTTTAATTTTTTCCGTTAAATCAGGGAGCGAAAGGCAACCCTCTTCCCCTTCAATTAACGTATCGCTTAATGCGGTAACCGTCGGGTTGACAAGGGCAATAAGATGCGACTTTTCATCGGAAATGTCGATGACAATCAGTCGGATGCTTTTGCCGACCTGAGGCGCTGCCAGTCCGATTCCCGGGGCGGCGTACATTGTTTCTGCCATATCTGTTGCCAGACGATGCAAAGCCTCGTTAAATTCGGTTACGGATTCGGAAGGCTTAGCTAGGATTTCGGCAGGATATTGAACAATCGGCAGTACAGCCACGGTTTTTTCTCCATGAAAAGGGACAAATCCCCAAAAATCCTACTATTTTAACGGGTCTGGAGCTGACGTACAGGCAGTGAAAAGTAAGAGATATCGGATTCTGGCAGCGACTAAGTTGAGTGTCAAAGAGAATTTTCAATTAAAAAACAAAGGTCAAAAAGAAAGAACGCGGCGTTTCTTCTCTTTTCTCGAAAACTCTGATTATTCTATAAAAAAGGAAGACGCCGATTCAATTGATGAAAATATGAAAAAACCGAGGCGTCTGGAGATCGAGAATGACAAAACTAATTATTGCCGAAAAACCTTCGGTTGCGACGGACATAGCCCGTGTTTTGGGCGGAATGAAAAAGAAGGGAGATTACTACGAAGGAGGTGACTGGATTGTTGCCAACGCGTTAGGCCATCTTTTGGAATTGGCATGTCCGGAAAAGTATGAAGTGAAACGCGGCAAGTGGACCTTTGGTCACTTACCTGTTTTGCCACCGACATTTGATTTAAAACCCATTGCGAAGTCCGGCGAAAAACTCAAGAGTCTGGAACGGTTAATTCGACGGCCAGATGTTGATACCGTCATCAATGCTTGCGATGCCGGACGTGAAGGCGAGCTGATTTTTCGGTACATCATGCAGGCCGCAAAATCGAAGAAAAAGATTGAACGGCTTTGGTTGCAGTCAATGACGCCGAGCGCCATCAAAGAGGCTTTTTCTCACTTAAGAACCGATGCTGAAATGACAAAACTGGCTGATGCAGCTCGTTCCCGATCGGAAGCGGACTGGCTTGTCGGCATTAACGGAACAAGGGCCATGACGGCCTTTAACAGTTTGGACGGAGGTTTCTTTCTGACGACCGTCGGGCGAGTTCAAACGCCGACGTTGGCCATTGTCGTGCGGCGTGAAAATGAGATAAAAAACTTTAAAGCGCAACCGTACTGGGAAGTTGAGGCTCAGTTTTCACTTGGGGAAAACTCTTACTCGGGGCGCTGGTTCGATCCGAATTTCACGCGAGATTCCAAGAGGCCGGAACTCAAGGCAGAGCGGATTTTCGATTGCAAAAAAGCCGATGCGATTTGCGCACGAGTTCGGGGAAAAAGCGGGCTTGTTACTGAAACAAGTAAACGAACAACGAGTTTGTGCGCGCAACTGTATGATCTGACAAGTTTGCAGAGGGAGGCCAATAATCGATTTGGATTCTCTGCTAAAACGACGCTCTCGATTGCTCAGGCTCTGTACGAAAAACACAAGGCGTTGACCTATCCGAGAACTGATTCGCGAGTGCTTCCGGAGGACTACATCAAGACCGTTTACAAAACGCTTCAGATGCTTTCGGACAACAAGGATGTCGGCTCTTTTGCCGATCGAGTGGTTGCTCAGAAATGGGTACTTCCGACAAGACGCGTTTTCGACAATAACAAGATCAGCGACCACTTTGCAATCATTCCGACACTCCAGCCGCCGAATGGCGCTCTTACTGAGGCGGAAAGGAAAATTTATGATCTTGTTGTAAGGCGCTTTATTGCTGTTTTCTTTCCGGCCGCTGAATACAATGTAACGACGCGGATTACGAAAGTCGATCAAGATACCTTTAAGACAGAAGGGAAGGTTTTGGTCCTGCCCGGCTGGATGGAGGTCTACGGTAAGGCTTCTGTCGGGACAGAGACGATGTTGTGTCCTCTTAACGGGAAGACCGCAGTCAAGACGATTTCCGTCAAGCGAGAGGATTGCCAAACAAAACCGCCTGCGCGATACACGGAAGCGACGTTGCTGTCGGCGATGGAAGGCGCCGGTCGGCTTGTCAAAGACGGGGAATTGCGTGACGCGATGGCCGAGAAAGGTCTCGGAACACCGGCAACGCGTGCGGCCATTATTGAAAATTTGATTGATCAACGATACATTCGACGGGAGGGTCGAGAACTGATTCCGAGCGCTAAGGCTAAACAATTGTTGACACTTATCGAAGGACTCGGAATCGGCGTTTTATCCAACCCGGCTCTCACTGGCGAGTGGGAATACAAGCTCTCGCAGATTGAAAAGGGCAAGTTGCAGCGTAGCGACTTTATGCGGGAAATTCGTGAAATGACAACGCATATTGTTGCTGCGGCCAAGCAGTATGAGGGAGATACGGTTCCCGTCGAGAATCCGGCTCACTTAAAGCACCGTTGCCCGAAATGCGGTGGAGAGATTGTCGAAACATATCGGCGCTATGCATGTACGAACCCTGAGTGTGACTTTAGCCTTCCCAAGCATCCTGGCGGCAGAACTTTCGAGCCCGAAGAGGTTGAGTCCTTATTGGCGAACGGGTCGGTCGGACCTCTTACGGGGTTTGTCAGTAAGACGGGGCGTCCTTTTTCTGCAGTTTTAAAACTGACTCCGGAGAAAAAATTAGAGTTCGATTTCGGTCAGGAAGAAAAAGCCGAAGAACAAGAGGATCTTTCCGAATTGCCGGTTGTCGGCAAGTGCCCGAAGTGCGGCGGCCGTGTTTTTCAAGGAGCAACGAGCTTTTTTTGCGAGCATACACAGGGAAAACAAACGTGCGATTTCCGTTGCGGACGTGTGATTTTGCAACAACCGATTTCGCCTGAAGAATGCAAAAAGATTCTGACTGAAGGAAAGAGTTCTTTGTTGTCTGGTTTCGTTAGCAATCGGACGCACCGAAAATTTAAGGCTTACTTGGTGCTTGATAAAAAAACCGGGAAAATCGGATTTGAATTCGAACCACGGACCGTGACTCAAGGCAAACCCGAACGCAAAAAAACGGAAAGAAAAAGCCGGACTGGCAAAACAACAGGCTAAAGATCAGAGAAAGTTAGGAAAAATCTCTACGGGGAAAGCTTGCTTGATTTGATGAAGCGCAAGGAACAAGGGTTCTTTTGTCCGACAGAAAGCACATGTTTTTTTCCTTGGTAAACTTTGCGATGTGTCGCGAAGGCACGTTTATTCTTCTTTCTTTTATAAAGGATTTTGTCGTGAAGCTTAGTGCTCTTACCTGTGCTTTGGTTTTAGCGAGTGCCTCTTGCTATGTGCAGGCCGGTCCTGTGTTGGATGCGGTTAAGGCTCGCGGTCAAGTGATCTGCGGCGTGAACACGGCAGCCCCCGGTTTTTCTGCGGCGGACTCTCAGGGACGCTGGACTGGTTTGGATGTTGATACCTGCCGGGCGACGGCAGCCGCCGTTCTGGGTGACGCTTCCAAAGTCAAATTTGTTCCGCTTTCTTCTCCGCAACGGTTTACCGCCTTGCAGTCCGGAGAGGTGGATGTCCTGGCAAGAAACACAACGTGGTCTTTGACCCGTGATGCAAGCCTTGGTGTTGTGTTTGCTGCGATTAACTACTACGATGGTCAGGGATTTATCGTTCCCAAGAGCTTGAAAGTTACAACGGCAAAGAAACTTAACGGTGCCACTATTTGCGTGCAGTCGGGCACGAGTTCCGTTCAGGCGCTTGCGGACTATTTTGCAGCTAACAAAATGAAGTACAAGCCGGTGATGTTTGATACGACCGAGGCGACTCAAGGGGCATTCCTTTCCGGGCGTTGCCAGGTCTACACAACAGACATGAGTGACTTGGCCGGAGCCAGGACTCGAGCTCGCAACCCGAATGACTACGTTATTCTTCCGGAAACTATTTCCAAGGAACCCTTGGGACCGGCCGTGCGCCGTGGTGATGATGAATGGTTCCAGATTGTGCGTTGGTCTTTTTATACGATGCTTGAGGCAGAGGAAAACAATCTGACAAAGGCCAATGTTGACCAAGCACGGGCCACGAGCAAGAATCCGCAGATTATGCGCCTTGTCGGAACCGGAGACGATACCGGTAAATTGCTTGGTCTGGATAAGGACTGGTCGTATCGGATTATCAAGCAGGTCGGCAATTACGGTGAGAGTTGGACGGCTAACTTCGGCCCGAAGACACCGCTTAATCTGCCGCGGGCTCTTAATAATCTCTGGACGCATGGCGGGCTAATGTATGCTCCGCCTATCCGTTAACGTGTTCTCGTCGAAGAACTAAGCCTGCGCAAGCGTTCCTGTTTGCGCAGGCGTGTTGTTTTCGGTGAACGGAACAAAGAAGTCGGGTCATAATCGAAAATCTATAATGCCTCTCTTTGCGGGAGGATTAATTCCTTTTTATGTCAAATCCAACCGAAGAACGCGTAATCGGAGATGAGGCCTGGCGACGCCGCGAGGCGGCTCGTCGTCGCTCCGAATGGGTTATCCAAGGTGCGGCTATTGTTGTTGTTGCGGCTTTCGTCTGGATTCTTTCCGAGAACATTTCGGCGAATTTAGCCGCTCGGCACATCCGCAGTGGTTTTGCCTTCTTGTTTAACTCAGCCGGGTTTGATATCGGCGAGTCTCTTGTGCCTTTCCAATCGACCGATGCCATGTGGCATGCCTTTGTTGCCGGTATGATTAATACGGTACGTGTATCGATTTTCTCGGTGGGGTCCGCTCTGATTCTCGGAGTTCTTGTCGGTCTGATGCGTTTGGCAGAACACCCGGTTTTAAGAGCGCTGGGAACTGCGCATGTTGAGGTGTACCGAAATATTCCGCTAATTATTCAGCTCTTTGCCATTTACTTGGTAATCACCGAATTGCTTCCGACGGCCGGAGAGGCGTTGCACTTCGGTCAGTGGGCTTTGCTCTCTAAGGCAGGATTGCAGGTGGCCGTACCCCGTGAGGGGACGCTGGCATTAGTCTTCTCGTTCGTCATTGCCGTTTTGGTTTTTTTCTTGGTGCGTGATCGTTGCCAACGACGCATGACAGAACTGATGGCCTCCCTTTCAGGGTTTGGCGTTGCCGTTCTGGCCTATGCCATTACATGGATTGGATTCGGGATTGTGGGCGGTTGGAGTAAGCCCGTTGTTGACGGATTTGCCATCGAGGGGGGTGCGGCTCTCTCCCCTGAATTCTTAGCCCTTTGGCTCGGACTGACGCTTTTTACGTCTGCCTCGATTGCTGAAATTGTTCGCGCCGGGGTTTTGGCGGTTCCTCGCGGACAGTGGAACGGTGCTCTTTCGCTCGGAATGACGAAGACGCAGGTTGTCAGTTACATCATTTTTCCACAATCGATGCGTTTAGCGATTCCTCCGCTGGCCAGTCAGTTTATGAATCTGACGAAAAACTCGTCATTAGCTGTCGTTATCGGCTATCCGGACTTGGTTGCCGTCGGCAACATGTCAATTAATTCAACAGGTCAGGCTCTTGAAGTTATCGTCATTATCATGGCGGTGTATCTTGTGTTAAATCTGATTATCAGCATTTGCATGAATGCGCTCAATGCGCGCGTTCTTCGGGCTCCTCGGTGACAGTATGAGAAATCAGATCAGTTGGATTTCGTTCAAAAGTCTGCGTGATCGCTTCTTTTACTCGCGCTTTGCCACGGGCGTGACGCTTGTTGTCGGGTTTTTGCTGTGTATCACGATGTTTTATCTGTTTAATTGGGGTGTTACGCAAGCAGTTTTTAACCCGGATCCGGAGGCTTGTTATGCGGCTTCCGGTGCTTGTTGGGGTTTTGTTGCCGAAAAATGGCGACTGATCATTTTCGGTCGTTATCCGTATGAGTTGCAGTGGCGTCCGGCTGTTGCCGTTTTCACAATTATTGCCATGCTTGCCGTAACAGCGTGCCCGAGATTTTGGACCCGGACGGGAGCCAAGTTGCTTGGCATCGGTTGGGCTGCGGCCTTCTTTGTCTTTTTTACACTGATGCAAGGAGGTCTGTTTGGTCTGTCTCGTATTGATTCAGACAACTGGGGCGGTTTACCGCTAACCGTTATCCTGACGCTGCTTGGCATGACAGTTTCCATTCCGATCGGAATCATCCTGGCGCTTGGTCGCCGTAGTCGCCTGGCCGTGATTCGCAATCTTTCCATCGGATATATTGAATTGGTCCGTGGGGTGCCGCTCATTACCGTGTTGTTTGTTGCGAGCTTTGTTGTTCCGTTGTTGTTCCCGACGAATGTCCGCATTGATCCGTTCTGGCGCGTTGCCGGTGGCATTATTCTTTTTCAGGCTGCTTACATGGCAGAAACCGTACGCGGCGGACTGCAGACGATTGCTCGGGGTCAGTTTCTTGCTGCCGATTCTCTGGCGCTTTCGTATTATCAGAAGTATCTTTACGTGATTTTGCCGCAAGCTCTTGTGGCGGTCATTCCGGCTTTCGTCAATAGTCTCCTTTCAACATTTATGGACACGTCGCTTGTGACGGTTGTTTCCATGCACGATTTAACGGGAAGTTTGTCATTGGCTTTGGGAGATGCGGTCTGGAGGGATTTTTTCCGTGAAGGTTATATTTTCGTTGCGGCAATTTATTTTTTCTTTAGCTTTCTGATGAGCCGATACAGCCAGTGGCTTGAGGGGCGACTGCAAACTGGAAAACAACGGGACTGAAGACCATGTCCGAGTATGTTTTAGCATATGAGCATTCTGTGCGGGTACACATGCCGTTTGAGGCGTTTTACCGCGGACTCGAAGATTTTGCGCGACGCCCGCAAGCGTATATCGAGACGATGAAAGCTTGTGCGGTGCTGGAGGAAAAAATCGTCGGGACACGTCGCATTTTTCGGCGTAAAGTTGAGTTTGAAAAGTTTTCTTTTGAAGACATCGTGACTCTGAGGCAAGAGGGCGAATTAATCGACCAAGTTCCTGCCTTCGGTCAGATGGCATCTTCCCTTTATCTTGTGCGTGTTAGAAAGTTATCATCAGACACAATTTGTGTAACCTTTACTTATCGGGAAAGCGATAAGGTTCGACTCCCCGAAAAGTTAGCCTGTTTGCGGCACCGCGCATGGACTGAAAAAGATCAAAAACTCGTTGAACAGATTCAAAGCACGTTTGGCCGACAGGCAGAACAATAAATACGTAGGAGTTCGGTATGGGAAAGCAAAAACGTTTGAGAAAAGAACGTGCGCAGAAAGCGACAGACGCATTACTTGCCGAAGCGCAGCCTTCTCGTCCGAAGTGGTACTACCTTGTGCTTCGCTTGATGAATGTTATTTTTGGCTGTATTGCTATTTCCGTGATTGCCGGTTTCTTGTTCAAAAAGTTTATTCCGGACAACACGTCTGTCGGACCGGCTCTTATTACGATGGGCTTTTGGGCTGTTTGGATTGTTTACGTCTTTAAGGGAATGAAATTCAAAGGCGAAAAACCCCCCGAACCGTAAGATTCGGAGGGCAATCAGTCTGAGCTTTGGTCAGGACGGTTAGTTTTTCTTACAACTCATGACGGCATTGAGGAGGATGGCGCCGAATGTCGCCGTTCCGATGCCGCCTAAAGAGAAGCCGCCGAGGTTTAAAGTAAAGTCTCCGCCGCCGAGAATCATTGTAACAGCCGCCACAATCAGGTTGCGGTTGTCGCCGAAGTCAACGTGGTTGACAACCCAAATCCGAGCACCTGCTACGGCAATTAAACCGAAGACAACCACGGAGCAACCGCCGAGCACAGGCTGCGGAATTGTCTGAATCAAAGCGCCGAACTTCGGAGAGAAACCCAAAAGGATGGCAAAGCAAGCGGCTATGACAAAAAGAAGCGTTGAGTAAACGCGGTTCGCTGCCATTACGCCGATGTTTTCGCCGTAGGTTGTTACACCCGGACCGCCGACGGAACCGGCGAGAATTGTGGCAACACCATCTGAAAAGAATGCGCGACCCATATAAGGATCGAGGTTTCTTCCCGTCATGGCCGTAACGGCTTTAATGTGCCCGAGGTTTTCGGCAACCAAAATAATGACAACCGGGGCAATTAGAACAATGGCATTGAGTTGGAAGACCGGAGTTTGGAAGGCGGGCAATCCGAACCAAGCGGCATTGGCAATGATGGAAAAGTCAATGGGTTTTCCAAGTCCCATGCCGTTTGTTAGTATTGCATAAACAATGTACGCAACGGCTAAGCCGACCAAAATCAACAACTTTTGCATCAGTCCGCGTGTGTAGACGGCGACGAGGCCGACACTCAAGACCGTAAACAGGGCCATGCAACCTTCAAATGTTCCTGTGCCGCACCCGTGTACGGCTGTCGGAGCCAAGTTCAAACCGATAATCGCCACAATGGAACCCGTGACAACCGGCGGCATGAGTTTTTCAATCCATCGAACGCCGATTGCCATCACAATCAGGCCGACTATGGCGTAAATAATGCCGCACACGACGATGCCGCCCAAGGCTACGGGGATGTTGGCATTGGCCCCCGATCCGGCGACATAGCCGGTGGCAGCTATCACAACTCCGATGAAGGCGAAGGATGAACCTAGATAACTGGGAACACGACCCCCGACGATTAAGAAAAACAAGAGCGTTCCGACGCCACTCATTAACACAGCGACGTTCGGATCAAAGCCCATCAAAATCGGGGCAAGAATCGTCGATCCGAACATCGCAACGACATGTTGCAAGCCCAGGGCGACCATTTGATTTGCGGGGAGGCGTTCATCGGGAGCGATGACGCCGTCGGTTTTGAGTTTCCATTGCGGAAAGTAACTCATAATGATTTTCTCCATGACAGAAGTCCACCTCGAACGACACTTTCGAGGGCCACTTACTGAGGCGCAATTGTATTGACAGAGACTTAGGAAGAAAAGAAAAAAGAAAAGATCTTCTGCGTTAGATTAAAAAAGTTGCAAAAACAACAAAGAAGAAGGGTGACGAAAATCCGCGAATTTCTGGGCCAGGAGAATGCATAAACGTTTGCAATGCGGGTGCGGGCAGCGGCATCAATGGCCTTGCGCGATGTGTTCTGTGCGTACCCGAGTGCTGTGTGAGTTTTACCCACACATGGGCACGGAGGATCAAAAAAGACGTCTTATCCGTTGCGGCGATATTGTCCGATGGAGGAAAATGGCACATTGAATAATGTGTTCAACAAGACAGTCCCTAATGCCTGCTACGCAAAAAGGGACGTTTTTAATTGCGTAACAAGCGTACCGCTAAATGCCTTTGCCTCTTATCGAATCCGAAGTACGACGCCGTCGTACATTTGCCATTATCTCGCACCCGGACGCCGGGAAAACAACACTGACGGAGAAGCTGCTCCTTTTTGGCGGGGCGATTCAGTTGGCTGGGGCCGTTAAGGGACGCAAGGCTTCGCGCCATGCGACAAGTGACTGGATGCAGGTCGAGCAGCAACGCGGCATTTCCGTGACAAGTTCCGTTATGCAGTTCGAGTATGAAGGGCACATCATCAATCTCCTTGACACTCCGGGGCATGAAGATTTTTCCGAAGATACATACCGCGTTCTGACGGCTGTTGATTCGGCCGTGATGGTTATCGATGCCGCTAAGGGAGTCGAAGCGCAGACCGTTAAGTTGTTAAATGTCTGTCGCATGCGGAATACCCCGATTATTACGTTTATCAATAAGATGGATCGCGAGGTCAGGGATCCACTCGATCTTTTGGATGAAATCGAGAGCGTTCTGCATCTTTCTTGTGTTCCGATTACCTGGCCGATCGGCATGGGGAAAACATTTCGCGGAGTTTTTTCACTTCTGAAAAATCATTTGGTGCGTTTTGCTCCTGGACAAGATCATTTGGGGGGACAAACTGAATTAATCGAAGGGCTGGATAGCCAGCGCCTTGATGAGCTCTATCCGATGGAAATCGGACAGGTACGCGAGGCTGTTGAACTGATTAAGGGAGCGAGTGAATCATTTGACTTGGACAAATTCTTGCGTGCCGAACAGAGCCCGGTGTTTTTCGGCTCCGGGATTAACAATTTCGGCGTGAAAGATGTTCTGGAGGCCCTGGTTCAATGGGCTCCTGCCCCCTTGGGGCGCGACGCCGGTGTTCGGCAGGTGGAGCCGACAGAGCCTGACTTTACCGGGTTTGTTTTTAAGATTCAGGCCAACATGGACCCGCGCCATCGGGATCGTATTGCTTTTCTGCGTGTTTGTTCCGGAAAGTATGAACCCGGAATGAAAGTCGAACATGTGCGTCTTGCGCGAGAAATGAAATTGCAAAATGCTCTGACCTTTATGGCCAATGAGCGTATTCATATGCAGCATGCTTATGCCGGCGATATCATCGGCATTTATAACCACGGGCAACTTCATATCGGGGATACACTGACCTGCGGAGAAAAGCTCGGATTTACGGGAATCCCGTATTTTGCTCCCGAGCTCTTTCGTTCGGCACGTGCCAAAGATCCTCTGAAGGGAAAACAGCTTCACCAAGGATTAAAAGAGCTCGGAGAGGAGGGTGCCATTCAGGTTTTCGAGGGGGAGTTCGGCAATTTAATGCTAGGAGCCGTGGGGCCTTTGCAGTTTGAGATTGTGGCACAGCGTTTGGCAACCGAATACCGGGTCGATGCCATCTATGAGGCAACGGACGTGTCAACAGCCAGATGGCTTGTTTTCCCGGATGAAGAAACACGCAAGCAATTTTGTACCGAACAAGCATCGCGCCTTGCAAAAGATAGCGAAGGCAATACTTGCTATATGGCAACGTCCATCTATAACCTTCAGACAACAATGAAACATTGGCCGAAAGTTCAGTTCAGAACGACGCGGGAACAAGGTCAAAAATTCGGATAATGCAGAGGGCCTTTTATGACAGCAGTCTTTGAAAATATTCAGGCAGCGGCGCCGGATTCTATTCTCGGTGTGACGGCTAAATATCTGGCCGATCCCCGGCTGGAGAAAGTCAATCTCGGAGTCGGTTTGTATTTGGATGAAAAGGGCAAACCGAAAGTGCTCGATGTTGTACGTCAAGAGCAGAAGACGTTGATTGAATCAGGTTTGCCCAACACGTATCTACCGATTCGCGGGCTTGCTGCTTATCGAGAATTGACGCAAAAGATGGTTTTTGGTGAGCATAGCGATGTGGTGCAGTCGGGGCGTGCTTGTACGATTCAGGCATTGGGCGGAACGGGAGCTATTAAGCTTGCAGCAGATTTCATGCGCAATGTGTGTGGGACAACGGTCGGTGCATCGAGTGACCCAACTTGGGGCAATCACGACGACATTATGCGTCTTTCCGGACTGAAGGTTCAAAAGTATCGCTACTACGATGCCGCGCACTTTGGCGTGGATTTTTTCGGCATGCTTGAGGATGTCGCTCGGCTGCCCTCCGGCGCAATGCCGATTTTCCACTCGTGTTGTCACAATCCGACCGGGTACGACATGACGATTGAGCAATGGGCCGAACTCTTAGAATTGTGTCGCTCTCACGGTCTTGTCCCGTTACTAGACATGGCCTATCAGGGGTTCCGTGAAGGATTGGAGGCGGATGCGGCAGCCATCCGTTTGTTTGCGGAATCAGGGTTGGATTTTCTTGTGGCAACGTCGTACTCTAAAAGTTTCGGTCTGTACAGTGAGCGCGTCGGAGCTCTGACAGTTGTTACGCAGTCTAAAAAACAAGCAGATGCGGTGACAACACGGGTTGAGGCATTGGCACGTGCGAACTATTCCAATCCGCCGTCTTTCGGAAGCCGAATCGTTGCCGGAGTTCTTTCCGATTCCGTAAAGCGTGCACTTTGGGAAGCCGAACTTGCGACCATGCGTGACAGAATTCGTTCGATGCGCTGTGCTTTGGCCGAGGAAATGAAAAAAATCGGGGCGAAGAGAGACTTTAGTTTCATCACACGGCAGAGCGGTATGTTCTCGTTTACAGGTTTTTCTCCCGAACAGATGGACCGCTTGGCAAATGAATTCGGCATCTATGCCGTGCGAAACGGTCGCATCTGTATTTGCGGACTTAACGCATCGAATGTAGCGTATGTGGCCCGAGCCTTTGCCGATGTCCTTTGAAAGGAACGGATCTGGCTAGATTAACTCGAGAAACTTCTTGAGCATTAAAGAGCGTTCCTCGACGGTGTCCAGTCGAAGATATTCATGGTCAGTGTGATAGCCGCCTCCCGATGGTCCACAGCCGTCGATGACCGGGGTTCCCATGAGGGCCAGGTTGTTGCCGTCTGAGGCGCCCCCGGCGTCGACAAATTCTGCTTTAAAGCCGACTTCTTGTGCAGCGTTGGAAATTTTTTCGACCAATGCCTTTGTTGCCTCGGAATAAGGCATCGCCGCCTTAAACGTATTTTGCTCAAACGTTGTCACGATATCTTCACCCCAATTACGGGCGGCAAGTTCCTTTAGGGAGGCTTTTTGATGCTGTTGTTCCTCGTTGGTCCAGTAGCGTGTGTCAAACTCCACATAGGCATTTTCTGGAATTACGTTACTGACGGTGCCTGCATGCATGATGCCGGCTGTAATGGTTGATCCGTGTTCGAAATCATTGAGTTTGTCCGCTTCTAAGACAAAGCGTGCTGCGGCCAAGAGGGCGCTGCGGCCGTCTTGGGGGTTGTTTCCTGCATGGGCAGCTCGACCGGTGAACTTTACTGTGTAGATTGATATTCCCTTGCGGGCGCGCACGAGTTCGCCGTTCGGTCGAGCAGCCTCACAAACTAGTGCGCAATCGGATTTTCCACCGAGCGAAGATAGCCAAGAATCGGAAAAAAGTGAGCCGGTTTCTTCGTCCGGGTTGTAGGCGACGGCAATAGAAAGACGCTTTAAATCTTCGGGACGAGCACGTTTTAGGGCATAGAAAATTGATAGAACTCCGGCTTTACAATCGGCACATCCCGGACCGCGTGCTAAAAATCCTTCAATGGAAAACGGACGTGCTGCTGCAGTTCCATCCGGAAAGACCGTATCAAGGTGGGCGTTGAAAAGAACGTCGTAATGGGATGCCTCGGGTTTGTTACGGGCCAGAAGCCCAGCACCGACGCGGGGGCCGAAATCGACGAGTTCGCACGTAAACCCGATGGATTCAAAATGACCTTTCATAATCTGGGCTGCGCGCGTAACGCCGGCTGTGTTGGCGGTGCCTGTGTCGAGATTGACGAGTTCTCTGAGATCTTCGATGTATTCTTTCAAAAAAGACATGGATACCTCCTGAAAATCGGTTGATCGAAGTTTAGAATTTGGACACGCGAAATGGATGAAATTTAAGGAAGCAAATGCAAATCAAAGCTGTTTTATTTGACTTGGATGGTACGCTGATAGATACGATTCCTGATTTAACCTACGGGTTAAATCAAATGCTAAAGGGTTTTGACAGACCTCCTCTGACGACAAAGCAGGTCTCATCCATGGTCGGACGCGGTGTTATCGATTTGATGGAAAATGTGTTTCGGGCCAGCCGTCTTGTTGTCTGTGAGGAGGCTATTAAACAGGCCATCTCGGTTTATTGTGACATTATGGTTAGAAGTGGCAGTTTGCACAGCACCATATTCCCCGATGTTTTCGATAGCCTTTCCAGACTCAGAAAGAGCGGTATGAAACTGGCGATTGTCACCAACAAACCGCGCAGTATGACGGAAGCAATCGTAAAAGAAAAGAACCTTGACGAATGCGTCGATTGTATCGTTGCCGCGGGCGATGCTGCGACCGTCAAGCCGCATCCGGAAATGCTTTGGCTTGCTTGTGACAGGCTCAGCGTGTCTAGAAAAGAAGCCGTCATGGTCGGCGACAGTTCCAACGATGCGCTTGCCGCGAAAAGTGCCGGGATGCCGGTGTATCTGGTAACAACCGGATATAACGGAACTGAGTCAGTTGCGCAGTGGGCAAAAGAAAACGGGTTTACCCGAGTCTTTGATGCTATTCAAGACGTTACCGACGACATCCTTAATCGGCCGCAAGATTAAAGCGCTCGCGAAAGTGTGCCGAGGAACCGAGGCGAAACTTCGCGACATGTCGACCGGTGCTTTCGATGTGTTTTTCAAGGACGCTGAGCGGTGTTTGTGCTTTTTCTGCTTCTGCTTTCTTACGGTACAGACGATAGTGGACACGAGCACGTGACGGTGTCATGTTCGGCATCACGACATTGCAACCGGCTTTGATTCCGAGAATTCGTCCGTTTGGGACCAACGATTCCAGTGCCGTTGCTGCCGCGATATTGCAGGTTGGAAACATTAACCGTGTGACGGCAAGCATATTTAAGGAAAGCGTCAAGAGGCGATTTTTCTCCATCATGCCTTCGGCATGCATGTCGCCGCCTTCACTTTCAATGTAAGGTCCCATGCCGAACATATCGGCATCGATGCGTTCAAAGGCCCGCAAGTCCGCAACCAAATCTTCAACTGTTTGCCCCGGAATGCCGATCATGACACCTGTGCCGACTTGGTAGCCTGTAAGACGCAACTCCGATAAAGACAGATAGCGCTCTATCAAAGTTTTTCTGCGGAACCCACGACCGTGGATTGTTTCAAATAGCATCGGGTTGCTCGTTTCTAGACGCAGTAGGTATCGCAAGCCTGTTGGATTGCCGGAGGCCTTGGCCCAGCGTTCGTAAGTTTCTCTGGACTGTTCCCCGAATGAGAGCGTTAAACCGCAACCGGTTTTAATTCCCATCGAAAGACTCAAAGCGTGAAGATCACGTAAAACGTCTGTAATAAAATCGATAAAGCGAGCATCGTTTCGTTCTCCGCTTTGCAGGGCCAATGAGTAGTATCCGGCGCGAAAGCTACGTTCGGCGGCCTGAAGAATTTCTCTTTTTGTCAGTGTATAGCGTTGTAACGTGTGATTGCTTTTGCGGATTCCGCAATAACGGCAGTCGTAGACACACAGATTGCTTATCTCAATTAGGGCGCGTATGTACACGGCATTCCCGAGGATTTTCTCGCACCTGTCGTAAGCTTCGGCATAAAGTGCTTGACATTCGGACGGCTCTTGTAAGGACAACAAGAGCGCTAGCTCGTCGTCGGAAAAGATAGTTTTTCTCAGTAGAGTTCTTAATGCAAGTGTTGTCATGATTTGTTCTGAACGCTCAGGCGGGCTGTTTCGTTTCTATAGGCTTTAAGAGCTTCGGGATGCAAACTTAAAGCGCGCGCAAGAACCCCTTGCAGAAAGCTGATGGCAATTCCGTAGTTTGTCATAGGGACATTTTGTTTTGTGGCTTCACGAAGGCGAGCGAGCATGTGGCGGCGAGTGACGACACAGCCCCCGCATTGAATAATGACTTTGTACGGACTTAGATCCGGCGGGAAGTCTTTTCCGACCACGACGTCTATTCGGAGTTCGCCTCCGATTTTTTGCGCAAGCCAGCGCGGGATTTTTTTGCGACCGATGTCATCGGGTTGCGGATGGTGCGAACAAGTCTCGCAAATCATAACCCGATCACCGGGTCTTAACGTATTAAGAGCGGCAGCTCCACGCGCAAGGCTCGTTAAATCGGATTTCATCACGGACATCTCAATTGAAAATGTTGTCACGGGAATATTTTCGGGGACAACATCAACAACATGGCGTACGACTTGACTGTCTGTAATAACGAAGGCCGGCGGTGTTTTGAGTGTTTCCAGAATTTGTGACAGGCGATTTTCTCGAACGACCACACACTGAGCATCGGCATCTAAAACAGAGCGAACGGCTTGTACCTGTGGCAAAATCAAGCGTCCTTTCGGGGCGCCGGTATCAATTGGAGTCACCAGAACAATTGTATCGCCGGGCTTGATTAAACCAGACAGAAAATCCGGATCGGAATCATGGTTTTCCGATAAAACGCGAACCATTACGGAACGCAGGGATTCAATGCCGTCTTGTTTGCGAGCGGAAACTTCGCAAACAGGTGCCCCCAGGCTCAATGTGTAAGAGCGCAGTGCTTCTGAGACAGGAACGGCATCTATTTTATTTAGAACTAAGATACATGGTACGGAAAGATCACGTGCTTTGGCAATCAGTTCCTTTTCTGTCGCTCCGACGGTTTCGGCTGTCGTGATAATCAGTGCTAAATCCATCCAAGAAAAAACGGATTTGGAGCGATCTGTACGTTGTTTTCCGAGGCTTCCTGTGTCATCGATGCCTGCCGTGTCAATGAAAACAACCGGCCCGAGCGGGGCAAATTCAGCCGCTTTTTCTACCGGATCGGTTGTCGTCCCAGCGACAGGACTGACAATAGAAATTTCTTGATTTAGAAGCGCATTCATCAGAGAGGACTTACCGGCATTGCGTTTGCCGAAAAGACCGATATGGAGTCGCAATCCCTTAGGGGTTTGCGTGCGAGGATTCATACGCACAGGAGATTCCGTCATAGACCTAACTCCCATAGATAACTACATGTCAATCTCTTTTAGCGGCTTACGTAGTTCGGCACGCACGTTATCCATGCCTGAATAAAAGGCTTTCATCATCACTAGCCCGAGGAATTTTCCGGTTTCCGTGACAATGAGGTGGTCTTTGTTTTTCGGATCATCTTTAACGGCACCGACAAGGCGTAGGGCTAGCATTTCTTTAAGGAGTGCTCTGTCTAAGTTGACTCCGTAGACATCGCGAAAATATTTGCGTGACAAACGTCCGGAGAAAACACCGAGCATCAGGCGATATTGCAATACGGCGTGCTTGTCGAAAATTCGTTGCCGTTCGACCCCGGTTTTTCCTGCGGCAATTCGCTCGCCGTAACGGCGTAGACTGAATGTATTGACGTATAGGTTGTTGTTAAGAAAGCTAAACGCCCCTGATCCGACGCCGAGATATTCGTCGTTATCAACGACGTACTCATCAATTCCTTCATCATGCGTGCGACCGAATGTCCAGCTTGTCAGTTGTCGATATCTCGAGCCAAGGGTTTCCATAATAACGCGGTATTGATCAGCCAGTTCGTTGCCCTTGGCCGCGATGGTGCCTTTCACGCTCTTTTTTGTTTGACTTGTGACCATCAGCGGGTAGGTTGTGATCTGGCGCGGATTGAGTTCATTTAGCAGTTCCATGTCTCTGCGTAACATGTCAAGGCTCTGTCCGCGAAAGCCGAAAATCATGTCAATGTTTGTCGTCGGAAAGAGCTCAAGGGCCTGAGCCAACCGATCGTAAATGACGGCACCGGACCCAAATTTGTCGTACCGTTCAGTCATTTTCAAAATGGAATCATCAAAACTTTGCACGCCGATGCTCATGCGATCGACAAGCCCTTTGAGGCGCTTAAAGGAGGGGTCGGCGATTTGCAAAGGGTCAGTTTCGCACGAAACTTCTTTAATGCCCGGGAAGAGTGTTTTCGCATGCTCAAGGGTTTTAACAAGTTCTTCCTCGATAATCGTTGTTGTACCGCCGCCGACATATAGTCCAGTAAAGTCATAGCCGAGAGCTTTGACATATTCCATTTCTTTGCGCAGATTTGCAAAATACGCGCGGGCGGTATGCTCTTTAAACAAGAATCGATGGAATGTGCAATACGAACATAGGGTTTTGCAAAACGGCACATGCATGTACATTAAGTACTTGTGTCCGTCAATCGGAGCGGGCGGTCTGTCAAGGATTACAGGATCACATGTCAGATAGCGATTGATGTAAAAATCCATGACGCGATCGGTCAGTCGAATCGCCCAGTTGGGAAGAAGGCCCTTGGCGATATTTTGTGTCTCGTTTTCTGCCATAACACTCTTTTGTGTTTGCGGTGCCGTCATTTCGTTTTTGATCAGAAGAAAGCCGGCAAAAATGATTCAGGCAAAGGATGGCCGAAACGGACACCCCTTGAAGTTTTGGACATGATAATAACCTTCATGTGTAAACCTCTCAAGGATAAAGGCAGTATCGGACAAGACGCTGAGGATTGAATACATCCCTGAAAAAATACGCCGGATTTCTCCCGCACAAGGACGAATCCGGCGCACGCACAAGGCTTGTTAGCTACTTGTGGATGGCGTACATTGCCTCGATTTCCTCTCGGAATTTTTCGTAAAGAGGCTTACGTTTGATTTTTAATGTCGGCGTTAGGAGTCCGTTCTCCACAGTCCAGGGCTCCTGTGAAATCACCACATTACGCGGTAGTGCATAGTGCGGAAATCCTGCGGCGGCTGCCTTGGCACGACGCATGATAGCTGCACGAACGACAGGTTTCTTGTAGGCTTCTGGATCTTTCGGGTCGATGTTGTAATGCTTGGCAAGCGTATCCCATTCTTTTTCATCGACCACAGCCAGAAACGTGATGTAGGGGCGGTCTTCTCCGATGACACAGACCTGCGTGAACAAAGGATCGTTTTCCAGAGCGTTTTCTAAATCCACAGGAGGGATTTTTTCGCCGGTACTTGTAACGATAATTTCCTTAATGCGTCCGCGGATGCGCAATTGATTGTTTTGATCGATTTCGCCGATGTCTCCCGTGCAAAGCCATCCATCGCGAATAATTTGAGCGGTTTCTTCTGGACGATGCCAGTATCCTTGCATAACGCTCGGGGAGCGAACCTGAATTTCGTTGGTTTGCGGATCTAAGCGTAGTTGAACATGAGGAATCGGCTCGCCGACCGTGCGCGGATCGTTCAGGCGTTTTGTGTTTACTGAGATGACCGGAGAACATTCGGTCATGCCGTATCCCTGAACAATGTGCATGCCGAGTCCGCAGAATAGCTTTGCTACAGGAGCGCTTAAGGCAGCACCGCCGGCAATGGCAAGGTCTAATCGTCCTCCGAAGGCGCCTAAGATCTTCGGGGCGATTTTTTTACGTAACAACGGCCCGACAATGCCGTCAAACGGAGCGGCTAACGAAAACGGAACCGGCATCTTGTTTGCTCGGCAGTGATTTCTCCATCCTGCATTGACACAGGCATTAAATAAGAAACGGGACACTGGGGAGGCTTTTCGGACCGTTTCGGAAATCTTTGAATAAACCCGTTCATAGATGCGAGGAACGGAAATAAGCATATGGGGGCGCACGATTTTTAAGTCGTCTCCGAGTAGAGCAATGGAGCGAGTAAAGGTCACGGTCAGAGCCAGACCGAGGGGCAGGTAATATCCGGCCGTGCGTTCAAACGTGTGCGAGAGTGGTAAAAACGAAAGTAACTGAAAATCCGGACGCAGAACATCACTCACAATCGTCGAGGCCGAATCGATGACGTTGGAGACAATATTCGCATGTGAAAGCATGACCCCCTTTGGGTTTCCCGTTGTCCCCGATGTGTAAACAATTGCTGCTAAATCGTTTGGTTTCGGACCTTCGGGCAGATCCGATTCGCTCAAAGCATCACCGCGAGCAAGCCAGTCGTCAATGCCGAGAATCTCAACATCAGACATTGTTTCTTTCGGAGTGACGTCTTCTGTCAGAACAACGGTCTTTAAGTCAGGAAGACGAATCCCGGCTCGCTTGATGGCCTCCCAGCGGTCAAGTTTGCTTGTGACAAAGCATCGAGCACCGCTGTCGCTCAGAAGATAAGCAGAGGACTTCGGGGTATCGATGGCATGCATCGGGACCGGTGTTAAAGCATCGGCAAGGGTTGCTTGGTCAATTAATACGGCTTTGACGGAGTTGCCGAGCAAGATGCCGACACGATCCGCGCGCTTTAGGCCCGTGGCAACAAGAGCCTTTTGCCAACGACGGATGTTGTCTTTGAGCCAAAGATAGGAAAAATCCTCCCATTTGTTTTCGGCACGATTAAATTGTCGCAAAGCAGTTTTGTTCGGAACTTGTCCGGCTCGAAAAGCAATGAAATCGGACAAGACGTGGCAGTTTTGCTTGAGTTCATCAAGAAGCAAGGTGCAGTTAACAGAGTTTTCCATGTCTATTGCAATCAGTCTGGAGACAACAAAGTGTCGGGGCCGCTCACGCCTTTGGCAATGTGCCCCGCAAATCGGATGATCAGTGTACAGCGAAAAAATTGTTTTGGAATCAGAAAAAAAGATGAGGCCATCAATGCGGAAGCTAGGGAAGTTTTGATTCCGACAACGGTTTCGGCGTGATTTTTCCGAGAATATCCGTCAGACGTTTCTGCTCTGGGGTCCCAAACATGTACTGGACTGTGTTTGTTGTCACTTGTTTGACATATTCGCGGGTTTCCGTAAACGGAATGGTTTCTGCAAAAACGGCTCCGTCAACGGTCCTTTTCAGACGCGAACGCCACAGGATGGCTCGACTCGGTCCGGCGTTATATCCGGCACAGCTTAAAGGGATGGATCCTTCGAAGTTGTCATAAAGCAGTTTCAAGTATTGCGACCCGATCATGAGATTTGTATCCAGACGAGTTAACTGACCGTCTCGATAGTTTTCAATGGCAATTTTCTTGGCAACCCAGCGCGCGGTACGTGGCATTACTTGCATGAGTCCCAGAGCACCGACGGAACTTTTTGCGCCGGCGATAAATCGGGATTCCTGTCGAATCAGTCCGAAGAGCCACCCCTGCGGAAGACCGGACAGTTGCGTAGCCTGCCGGACTTGTTCGGCATGCGCGAGCGGATAAAGCTGACTGCGAATTAATGTGCCTGTGGTGGCTGACGTGTTGATGGCTCGGTGTGTCAAGCCGAGCTTCAAGGCATACTCAGCTAAGGCAAGGCGTTCAGTTTTTCCCATTGTTCGCATCGCCCAGGACCATTCGCGATTGCCTTCGTAGAACAGATTCAAGTCATAAAAACGCAAGGCACGCTGCAAGGACGGATTCGCGGCAAAGGTTGCTGCCTTTGCGTCAGACAAAGGCGGAATGTATGTTTTTTGCCCGGCAGGGTAGGGCAAATGAAGAGTGTCACAGGCTAAAAGACCGTAAAATGAATTATTTTTGCTAAGTGTTTGATAGATTTTTTTTCCTTGCGTTTTTTTCCCGGTTACTATTAGCGCACGCGCTTTCCAATACTGCCAGATCGGTTGGTTCTGTAGGGACGAGGGCATTGCCCTGATGCTCTTGATAACCCGATTCCAATCGGCAACGAACAAACCGGCGCGCACCTGCCAGGAAAGAACGGACTCTCTGTTGACAAGAATCGGATTGTCTTTCAGAAAATCGCCGGCCAGAGCGTAATAACGAAGAGCTTTCGGATCATGATTAAGGGCAGCCAGATAGCCGAGGCGCCCCCAAACGAGTGTTCGAGTTAAGGGGCCGAGGCGCTTGGATGCCGCTGAGGCGATATGTGCCGCCGCATCCGTATCCGTCGACGCAAGGCGTAGGGCTGCGACGGTCAGTCTCGTGGCAGGGATACGTGCGAGCCGTTTTTTGTTTCTTGCGTACCAGCTCTTGGGATTGGATATCAGAGGCGCAAGCTCCTTGGCATGAGAAATGGTTCTGGCAAAGGACGAAGCAAGAAGGTCCGTTGCCATAGAGACTTTGTTTTTTTGTAGAAGGATAAGCAAATAATTCCAAGCCCACTTCGGAGACCTTGCCAATGTTTCATTTGCTAGGCGGCGGCACGATTCGTCCTGAATCACGGGTGTTTCTACGAGAGTTTTTTTTGCCGAATTGAGGGCATGATTTGACGGGTGGCCTTTTAAACCCATTAGAGAATGAAAACAGCGCAAGTCCGGCTCTGTTTTTTGCCACGTCAACTTGGACCAGAAAGTATTAAAAGAGGCAATGTCTCCTGTAAGGGCAGCAACACGGGCGACCTCGCCGCGAGCGCGCTCGGCCAAATACTCGTCATCATGCTCGGAAATGAATCGTTTCATGTCTGACAAGACGACCGGATCCTTCGGAGCATCTTTCAGGCGCAAAAGCAGTTTCCATAGTTCGACATAGCCTGAAAGAATGTATCCCTCGGTTTGTTTTGACAGCTCGTCAAGTGCAGATTTATGGTTGTTTCGGTAGGCATTTCTGGCCGACAAGAAAGCGCTGTCGGCAATCAGGGCCTGATGTGTTGTCGTTCCGAGCAGACGAGAAGGAACCTCTTCTTGCAAAGCGTCTTGCTCCTCGAGCTCAAGCTGCATGTCCGTGACGGCATTGGTGTCGGATGCTACAGTTTGTTCGGCGATTGCTTCGAGTCGGGCCGGAGTCTCGTCAAGCATGCGGGCCGATGTCGTTGGCACAAGCGCAACGGATGTGAACAAACAGACAAGGGACAAATGAACAAATCGGCCGAACATGGGAAAATGCGGTACATCCGAAAAAACGGTCACGGATACAGCGGCTATGATAACAGCGTCAGAAAAAAAAGAACTTCGGGAACTGTATTTGGCGCGTCGGGAACGCGAAACAAAGAATCACCCGGAATTTCGCACGTTACTCAACAAGGCGATTCTTGATTGGTTAAATAAAGAGCGGGTTTTTTCTATCGGCTTTTATTGGCCTTTTCGCGCAGAGCCAGATATTTCGCAGGCGGTACGCACCTGGCTTTCTCAAAACTCAGAGCGACGTGCAGCCTTACCTGTAATTGATGACAAAAATAACGGACTGATGCACTTTGCCGCATGGCGACCGGATACGGCAATGCGTGTCGGCGCATTCGGAATCGCGATTCCGAAAGACGATGTCAAAGTTGTGCCGGAGATTGTGTTTTTGCCGTGCATTGCTTTCAATGAGAGTGGGGTGCGTCTCGGATCAGGAGCCGGATTTTTCGATCGGTATTTGGCTGCGCGAAGCCGAGAGCCGCTTCCGCCTGTTAAGGTGGCTGTGTCATTTGAAATGTTGCGTTGCGAAGCGCTTCAGGCGGAGCAACACGATGTGCTATGCGACTGGATTGCTACGGAGGCCGGCGTACGACGGGTCGGGTAGATAGACGGTCGAAAACGTGTGGTGAGACGGGTACGAATACAAGTAAGAAGAAGATGCAAGCAAGGCAAAAATACTCCGTTATTCTTATCGGAATGATGGCTAGCGGAAAAAGCACGGTCGGAGCGCACTTGGCTCGGCGGTTGGGGTGGGAGTTTTTTGACACGGACGCGGTGATCACTCAAGAAAAAGGGAAGCCAGTTTCTCAGATTTTTGCAGAAGAAGGCGAAACGGAATTTCGGTGCTGTGAAACGCAGACTTTGGCGCGACTAACTAATTTGGATCGTGTTGTTATTGCCACCGGCGGGGGCGCGCCGATGTTCGAGGTCAATCAAAAGTTGTTGTCTCGGGGTTTTGTCGTTCAACTGGCCGTCCGTGTGTCCGACGTTTTGGAGCGGACACAAAACGACACAAGCCGTCCTCTTTTACAGGGCGATAATCCGCTGAGGAAGATTCGTTCGTTGCTGATTGGGCGTACACCGGTTTATGACGTGGTTAGTGACAAGAAAGTAAGTGTGTCGCGACGCAATCCGAGTCAAATTGTCGATGAGATTCTGAGCGATAAGCGCATTCAGATAATGATTGAAGCAAGCAAAAGAGCCGACAGGAAAGAACATGATTGAATACAACGTAGATCTCGGGAATCGGTCGTACCCGATTTGTATCGGGCAGGGGATTATTGAGCGGATTGGAAAGCAGTTGTCTGAACTGAAACCGACGCGCATTCTGATTGTCACCAACACGACGGTCGGGCCTCTTTATGCTGAGTTGGTGACACGGAGTATTGTCGAAGCCTTGCCGAACGTCCCGTTGGCAGTTTGTACGGTTCAAGATGGCGAACAATTTAAGACACCGGAAACGTTGGCGCAAATTCTTCAGGCCGCAGCCGATCTCGGGGCTGATCGTTTAAGTGTGATGGTAGCCCTCGGTGGTGGCGTTGTTGGCGATATGGTCGGCTTTGCCGCCAGTATGTGGATGCGAGGCATCCGATTCGTGCAGATTCCGACGACGTTGCTTTCTCAGGTCGACAGTTCTGTCGGCGGGAAAACCGGTGTGAATTTGCCGCAGGGGAAAAATCTTATTGGGGCATTCTATCAACCCAAGCTCGTGCTGATTGATCCCGCGGTTTTAAAGACATTACCTGCGCGTGAAATCAGCGCCGGCCTAGGGGAAATCATCAAATATGGCGTTTTAGGCGACGCGATGTTTTTTTCTCGTCTTGAGTGCGAAATACCGCAGTTAAGGGCCTTAGACGGAAAGCCGCTGGAAGAGGCCATTGCCCATTGTTGCCGAATGAAGGCGCAAATTGTGAAAGCGGATGAACGCGAAGCCGGAGTGCGTGCAACGCTTAACCTCGGACACACTTTTGCACATGCCATCGAAAAACTGGCTGGATATGGTGTTTGGCTTCATGGCGAGGCTGTCGGTGCCGGTTTGGTGATGGCGGCAGCCCTGTCGCGCACTTTGGGATTGATTTCGACGGATGACGTTGTGCGAATTCGTCGCGCCGTTGTCGCGGCAGGACTTCCGGTCCTCATCGAAGGAATTCATGCCGATCAGGCCATCCGTGTGATGCACGCAGATAAGAAGGCACAATCGGAAACGTTGCGGTTCGTTGTAATCCGGGCTATCGGAGAAAGTTTTGTCTGTCCCGTCAAAGAGGGCGTCGTGCGCACGGTGCTTCAAGAGTTCGGCTGGAAATAGCCGGTGCATTCGTAGCAGTTACACAAACGGAAGCCGTGGTTTTGCGCGAAAAACGCGATGATCGGGGAGTTCATTTAAGACGGTAACAATAAAGCTTCTGACTTTAGTCAGGAGTTGCTTACAGCACAAATTCAACAGTCTTCTCTGAAGACGCGCAGAGTCCAGCTGTGCCCCTTGCTTTGTCACGAATCGCGCAGTTTCTTTAGCGTTGACTTGTTTTTGTCGCGTGTTTTGCAGCGACAGCAAAAAACTACGGGCCGTCCGCTCCGAATCATGCGTCGATTTTCGGTTGTTCTGCACTCCTTTGTTTGTTGCAGGGACCAGGAAAGGTTAGGGGATTAGGGTGCTTTGCCGTGCGGTAAACAGGATTTTTTCTCGCAAAAAGGTGCAGATGGATCGTCGGAACTTGAGCGTTCGTGAAATCGGCTCTTGACAAAGTAAAAAATGCTGATAAGATTCGG
>DHJT01000066.1:0-391 GCA_002404465.1 Sutterella sp. UBA4713
TCAGCGATGACATCATCATCGGTCTTGTAAAGGAACGTCTTGCAGCTGACGATTGCAAGAACGGCTTTCTTTTCGATGGATTCCCTCGCACGATTCCTCAGGCACAGGCCTTGCTTGATGCCAAGGTACCGATTGATTTTGTTCTGGAAATTTCTGTTCCCGATGAAGAAATCGTCGAACGAATGTCGGGGCGCCGCGTGCATACGGCCTCGGGGAGAACCTACCACGTCAAATACAACCCGCCCCGGCACGCCGGTGTGGATGACGTAACCGGCGAACCGCTCGTACAGCGTGATGACGACCGTGAAGAAGTTGTTTTAAAGCGTCTGGCCGTATATCATGCGCAAACCGAAGCTTTGGTCAAGTTCTACAGCGATCTGGCCAAGAGCGT
>DHJT01000066.1:440-19434 GCA_002404465.1 Sutterella sp. UBA4713
GGCAGGTGCTCCTGCCTACCGTTCCGTCTCCGGGATCGGCGCAATTGAACAGATTCGCGATCGAATTTTCGACGCGCTGAAGTAATCGGATTGACTGCGAGGTAAGATACCGAACAAGGTTTCTTATCCCGTATTTCTATTGTTGTTTGTTTTATAAACATGTCTTTTTCGCCTTCGGAAAATGTCCGTCGGTCAAAGAGACGTTTCGGAGTTATGTTATGACTACAGCTATCTGGCTTGCCATTGCTGCCGGTCTCGTGGCCGTGATTTTCGGTCTCGTCACACGCAGCTGGGTACTCGCCAAAGATGCCGGCAATGCCCGTATGCAAGAGATTTCTCTTGCTATTCAGCAGGGCGCACAGGCCTATTTGACGAAGCAGTACACAACAATTGCGGTTGTGGGTGCCGTCCTCTTTGTCGTGATTCTTTGCGTTCCGGCGCTCGGCATGAAAACCGCCGTCGGTTTTGCCCTCGGTGCCATCCTGTCCGGCGCCTGCGGCTTTATCGGCATGAACGTTTCCGTTAAGGCAAACGTTCGTACGGCTCAAGCCGCTTCCATCGGCATGAAGGAAGCCTTGGACGTCGCCTTCAAAGGCGGCTCGATTACGGGCATGCTCGTTGTCGGCCTCGGACTTTTGGGCGTGGCCGGTTACATGGCCGTTTTGGTGCACTTTGCCCCGGAAAATGCCGGCCTATACGACACAATCAAGCCTTTGATCGGCCTTGCCTTCGGCTCTTCACTGATTTCCATCTTCGCCCGTTTGGGCGGCGGCATCTTCACAAAGGGTGCTGACGTCGGTGCCGACCTTGTCGGCAAAGTCGAAGCGGGGATTCCGGAAGACGATCCTCGCAATCCTGCCGTGATTGCCGATAACGTCGGCGATAACGTCGGCGACTGCGCCGGTATGGCTGCCGACCTGTTCGAAACTTATGCGGTTACACTCGTTGCCACAATGATGATCGGCGCACTGTCAACCACGGGCGACGCAATGCGCATGGTCGAATATCCGCTCCTTTTGGGTGCGGTTTCCATCGTTGCCTCGATTATCGGAACGTTCTTTGTCAAGTACACCCCGGGCAAAAAGATCATGACGGCTCTTTATTACGGCCTGATTGCTGCCGGCGTGATTGCGGCAGTTGCGTTCTGGTTTGTCGGTGACTTTGTCTTTTCCGATGCCTCTATGCTTCCGGAAGGCGTTACAACCGGTGCCTTGTTCGGCTCTGCCATCGTCGGTCTCGTTTTAACAGGCCTGATGGTTGTCATCACGGAGTACTACACCGGTACCGAATACGCCCCGGTGCGTGACGTTGCCAAAGCCTCTACAACCGGCCACGGCACAAACATCATCGAAGGCTTGGCCGTTTCCATGAAAGCGACGGCGCTACCTGTCTTGTCCGTCGTTGCGGCCATTATGGTCAGCTACACACTTGCCGGTCTTTACGGCGTTGCCATTGCGGCAACCTCAATGCTGACGATGGCAGGCATCGTCGTGGCGCTCGATGCCTACGGCCCGATTACCGATAATGCCGGCGGCATTGCCGAAATGAGCGAACTTGATGAGAAGGTTCGTAACGTGACCGACCCCTTAGATGCTGTCGGCAACACAACCAAGGCCGTCACAAAGGGCTACGCCATCGGCTCTGCCGGTTTGGCTGCGTTGGTCCTGTTCTCGGACTACACACACGCCTTAAAGCAAGCCTTTAATATTGACTTTACTTTCGACTTGTCGAATCCGTACGTTATCGTCGGTTTGATTATCGGCGGTTTGATTCCGTACCTCTTCGGCGCGATGGCAATGGAAGCCGTCGGTCGTGCAGCCGGATCGGTTGTTATCGAAGTGCGTCGTCAGTTCAAGGAAATTAAGGGCATTATGGAAGGCAAGGCCCGGCCGGACTACTCCAAGGCCGTCGGCATGCTAACCGTTGCGGCTATTAAGGAAATGATCGTCCCGTCCGTCCTGCCTGTTATTGTTCCGATTCTCGTCGGTCTGTGCTTGGGTCCGCAAGCCTTGGGCGGTGTCCTGATGGGGACGATTGTCACGGGCATCTTCGTGGCCATCTCCATGACAACGGGCGGCGGTGCCTGGGATAACGCCAAGAAGTACATCGAAGACGGTAACTTCGGCGGAAAAGGCAGCGAAGCGCACAAGGCCGCTGTCACGGGTGACACGGTCGGCGATCCGTACAAGGACACAGCCGGTCCTGCCGTGAACCCGCTCATCAAAATCATCAACATCGTGGCACTCTTGATTGTCCCGATTCTCTAATTTTGGTGTGAGTTCCTGATGAGGCGGTGTCTTGAAAAAGACACCGCTTTTTTGTGCGCGCAGCCTAAAGACTTTCCACTACAATCTGAACTTCTTTACAGAGTGTCGGAAAATATACAATGATGAAATCTTCCCGATGTGTTTTGCTTGCACTCGGACCTTGTCTTCTTGCTGCCTGCGCTTCGACGCCCTCCGATCCGATTGCGCCTTCGGCTCGGGCACACTATTCGGTATTTACCGATTCGACTTGGGAACCGGAATCACATGTCAGAGCTCCGTACGGAGCAGCTGAAATAGATCTTCCGATTACGCAGGCATTAACAGAAGGCGTGCACGCTTTTGACGAAACCGATGAAAGTATCTTTTCATTGGAAAGAAACGCAGATGCGACATATCGCGTCATCGAATCACAGCACGGGTCAGGAGAAAAGGCCTTAAGCTGGGGAACGGGAGCTTCCGTTCTTTACCGCAACGGACTTCCTGTGACCGACTGGGGGAAAGCCCAGGCCCACCTACTTGCCGACGGACGACTCCTTGTTAAAGTTCGTGGAAAAGCCGATGTCAATTACGCCGTTAAGTTAACCGCTTACAACATTGCCGGGAAACCGATACGCCAGATACTTCGAGATGCCAATAACCAACCGGATACCCTTGCCTGGTATATGCGAGACGACTTCGTTTTCCCGAGTGGCTCGATTGCCTATCGTTTTACATACTGGCTCGGCGATAACGAGGTCATTCAACCCTTCGGCAATGCTTTCACGGGAGCATCGACCCTGGAAAAATTGCTCAAAAATTTCACCGGCAAGCAACCGTATTGTCTATCGTATATCGATCACACACAGGCGCATCCGTACGCCGTAGCGTTCGAGAAAGAAGCTTCGCCGACAAAGCGTTCGGATCTTTTGCGCAAAAAAAGAGCAATCCGCTCAGTGCAAATACCCGAAAAAGGGCGCTATGTTCTGTACAGCGCCGATTCGGATGCCCTTTTCTGCCAAAAAAACGCTGATTCAGCTACTGTCTCGGGCAACTGGACGATTCAAACTATTCACGGGACACGCGTTTTGGAGTTGATGCGTCCCGACAGCGTCGCCGAATCGGATCTGGGCGTTCAGCCGATTAATGCCAAATCCGTCGGAATCGGATTTGCCGAGGTTTTAACGCCCAACGCGTCTTACGGCCATGTTCGTCGAGTCATTCCGGTCCGTATCCTCCGGAATAATGAACCGATTACGGATTTTCGTATCAAATTTAATCGTGTTGCCGCCGATGCCGTCCGAGAGGCACTTGTTGATGCCGCTCGGTCAAAGAAAGCCGAAGACGATTCTCAAAAGGAAACAACACCCTATGGTCGCTAAACTCATCGACGGCAAAAAACTTGCCCGAGACATTCGTCAATCGCTTGTTGTTCGTGTTAAAACCCTTGAACAACACGGTCACAAGCCGGGACTTGCCGTTATTTTGGTCGGAGAGGATCCGGCCAGTCAGGTCTATGTCCGCAACAAAATTCGTGCTTGCCAAGAAATCGGCATCACAAGTTTCGAGCATCGTCTCGAAAGCCAAACAACGGAAGCGGCTCTTTTAGATTTGATTGACAAACTCAATCGAGATTGCACCGTCGACGGTATTCTCGTGCAACTTCCCGTTCCGAAACACATTCGAGCCCAAAAAGTCATTGCCGCCATTAACCCGGCCAAAGACGTCGACGGCTTTCACACACTCAACGCCGGTCGTCTCCTGATCGGGAGAAACGAAAAAGAAGGTTTCATCCCCTGCACCCCGGCCGGCATTATGCGCATGATTGACGAGGCCGGTATTGATCCGGAAGGAAAAAATGCTCTTGTGATCGGCCGAAGCAACATCGTCGGCAAACCGGCCGCGCTCTTGCTCCTTGAGCGCAATGCCACGGTTACGATTGCCCACAGCCGGACGAAGAATCTAAAGGATCTGGCGCGTCAAGCCGACATTTTGATTGCTGCCGTCGGTCGCCCTCGCATGATTACGCGCGACATGGTCAAACCGGGAGCCGTTGTCATCGACGTAGGCATCAATCGCGACACAAACAACACCTTGTGCGGTGATGTGGACACAGATGCAGTCCGCGAGGTTGCCGGCGCCGTCAGTCCCGTTCCGGGCGGTGTCGGTCCCATGACCATCGCTATGCTTCTGGAAAACACCGTGCGAGCCGCTGAAAATCGATTCGTTTAATCTTTGTGTTTTTTAATTTCCCATGACAAACCCACTTATCGAACAAGGCGATTTATTGGCCTTTGACAACTTAGACGCCTCGTGTGTAACACCGGCCGTGCGTGTTTTAATTGCTGATGTCAGCAAAGCTTTTGACCGCGTGACCGACAAAGACACACCGGCCACTTGGCAAGATGTGGTAATTCCGCTTCATGCGGCCCAAGAGCGTCTTGCTCGCGCTTGGGGTGCCGTCGGACACCTAATGAGTGTTGCTGACTCCAAGGAATGGCGCGAGGCCTACCAAGCCAATCTGCAAGACGTCACGGCGCTTTCGATGAAACTGGCACAAAGCGAGGCCTTATTTGCCAAGTACAAGGCCATACGCGCCGGCGACGCTTTTGCGAATCTGACAGCAGAGCAGCAACGCGTCATCGACCACACACTCCGTGACTTTCGACTGAGCGGCGCGGATCTTCCTGAAGAGAAAAAAGATGCTCTGCAAGCAATTGCACAAGAAACAGCGCAACTGTCACAACGCTTTAGCCAAAATCTCCTTGACGCCACCGATGCTTTTTCTCTTGACTTTAAGGATGCCGCCCCCTTAGCCGGCATTCCGCAAAGCACACTTGACTTGTATCGAGCCCGTGCCAAAGCAGCCGGCAAGGACGGGTATCGCATCGGGCTGACTGTACCCGATTATCTACCCGTGATGCAATATGCCGAGAATCGTGAACTACGCCGCACATTGCATAAAGCCTACTCAACACGCGCATCGGATTTAGGACCTGCCGAACACGACAACGGGCCGATTATCGCTCGCCTGTTGGCTCTACGAGCCCAAGAAGCCGAACTGCTGGGTTTTAAAAACTATGCGCAATTGTCCCTTGCCACCAAGATGGCAGAAAGCCCGGAGGCAGTTATTGCCTTTTTAACCGACATGGCTAAGCGTGCTCTTCCATACGGCCGGCGTGACATGGCTGAGCTCACGGAGTTTGCAAAAAAAAATCTCGGACTCAATCCGCTTTTTTCTTGGGACAGGGCATTTGCTTCAGAAAAACTGCGTGAAGCTCGGTACTGTTTTAACGAAGAAGAAGTACGCTCTTATTTTCCGCTTCCGAAGGTTTTGTCCGGCTTGTTCGGCCTTGCCCAAAAACTCTTCGGGATTCATATTGAAAAAGCTCAGGCCCCCGTTTGGCATCCCGACGTCCTTTTTTTCAACGTTAAAGACGACGCCGGAAATGTTATCGCCCGCTTTTACGCCGACTTGTATGCCCGCGCCGGAAAACGATCCGGCGCCTGGATGGACAGCGCCCGTGACCGAGAAAAACTTCCGGACGGCACAATTCGCACACCGGTTGCCTACCTTGTCTGCAACTTCACACCGCCCGTAGACGGCAAGCCCTCGTACCTAACACATCGGGATATCGAAACAATTTTCCACGAGTTCGGTCACGGTCTGCAACACATGCTCACACGCGTCGATGTTTCCGATTTATCGGGTATTAACGGGGTTGAATGGGATGCTGTGGAAATGCCGAGCCAATTTATGGAAAACTGGACCTGGAATTACGAAACGCTCGCATCTCTTTCCGAAAAACAAGATACAAACGAATCGCTTCCGCGATCTCTCTTTGACAAAATGCTGGCGGCGAAAAACTTCCAGTCAGGTCTCTTTTGTTTGCGACAGTTGGAATTTGCGCTCTTTGACATGCGTATCCATACGGAACCAACTCCAGATGCAACTGCTGTATTAAAAGAAGTTCGTCAATGCGTTTCCGTTGTACCTTACGAAGATTACGACCGTTTTGCCCAATCGTTCGCCCATATTTTTGCCGGAGGCTATGCTGCCGGCTATTACAGCTATAAATGGGCCGAGGTCCTTTCAGCCGATGCGTTTGCCGCCTTTGAAGAAGCCGGCCTTTTTGACGTCGAAACAGCCCGTCGTTGGCGTGATGAAGTTCTGGCAACCGGCGGCAGCCGAGATGCGGCCGACAGTTTTAAAGCCTTCCGCGGCCGTGCCCCGAAAATCGATGCTTTAATGCGCCACAGCGGTCTGACCGTCCCTCTCTGAAAGACGCAGCTTCAGGCGCACGGCTCGTCTGTTTGCAAAACCGTGCGCCAAAGGGTCGTAACGCTTTTTTTCTCTGCGGCGAAACGCTCGGGACAAACACGTACCGGAACGTTATCTCCGAAATTAAGACGCTTCATTCTTTGAATATTCCGATATGTGCGATATGCAGCAATCGAGTCTCTGGCAAGCTTCTCAGGAATCAATCCCAACCTCGCACTCATATCAAGCAAGGCCGAATTTCCAAGATTGTGTGTGAGTTCCGGATAACGACACGCTTGCGTTAACACCAATGTTTGTATGACAAACTCCACATCGAGCATCCCGCCTCGATCGCGTTTCAAATCAAACAACCCGGATGCATTTTTGCGATTTTCAAGAATCTTTCGTCGCATGGACACGACCGCGGTCTGCACCGATCGGATATCTCGCGGTCGGCATAAAATTTTCGTCCTTTCGCGTTCGAATGCAAGCCCGAGTTGCCGATCTCCGGCGCAGAACCGAGCTCGCGTTAAAGCCTGATGTTCCCAAATCCATGCGCCTCCGGTCGATTCCTGATACCGTTTAAAATGTTCGAAACTGCAAACTAGGAGACCGTCTTGTCCCTCGGGTCTTAATCGTGTATCAACAGAGTAGAGCTTCCCGGAACTCGTCTGAACCGTAAGCCAGCTGATGACACGACGCACAAAACGGGCATACACCGATGCGGCCTCCGGTGCATCATCCTCAAAGAGAAAAACCAAATCCAAATCACTGGCATAACCGAGTTCTTTACCTCCGAGTTTTCCGTATCCGATCACGGCCACCTTCGGTTCATCGCGATGACGTGACGGCGTTGCCTTCCAAGCTTCTTGCATCACGAGATGCAAAACGGCATCGGCAAGAGCCGAAAGATGATCGGCCGTACGCTCAACGGGGAAAACCCCTTGCAAATCGGAGACCAGAAGACGAAAAAGAGCGCTATGCGTCGCATCACGGAGCACGTTTAAAAGCGTCTCGGTATCTTGCCGGACTTCCGCCAAACGTTTCGAGACCTCTTTTTGCCACGCTTCCCAAATCGCTAGACTCGTCTCCGTGCCGATTTGCTCCTGCGTACCGACAAGTTCATCAAGTAGGATCGGGTGTTCGTATAAAAAGTTCGAAGCCCAACGACTGGAAATTAAAATCCGCGCTACACGCTTGGCTGCTGCCGGAGATTGATTTAAAAGCATCACGTAAGTAGGCCGTCCTGCGATAACTTCCAGCAATCCGAGATAGCGTTCGAAAAGTGTGTCGCCCTCCTGAGAAAGACCGAAAGACTGAGCCCAAGGATGCACATTTTCCGCCAAAGTCATCACAAACAGCGTGAAACAATCGCGGGCCGTATCGCTTGCCGTTAAAACACGCCCGGAAAGATCCCGAACAATACGCGTTGCAAAATTTGAAGCATCAGAAAACCCGAGCGCTCGGAGTTTTTCCGACAGTCGCTCACAAGACGTCTTGTCACCGATACGCCAACCGACAGGCCATCCGTCACGCTCCAAAGAGACCTCTTGCGTCCGAAAAATTGAGTCAAATACTCCAGAAACAAATGCTCGCGTCGTATCAAGACGTGTTTTAAGTTCCCCGGCAGTCAGCCCGAGCATCGCCCCGATGCGCTCGTACGCTATCGGATTGTCGGCCAGAAAATGCGTTTGCTTATCATCCACGTACTGTAACGCATGCTCAATGTTTCTTAAAAAGATGTAGCCGTTACGCAACTGCGTTGTCGTGCATTTGTCCAGATACCCGATCTCAGAGAGCATCTCAAGCATCGGTAAGGTTTGACGCCCCTGTAATCTTCGGTCACGCCCACCGCGCATGACTTGAAATGTCTGAACGATAAACTCAATTTCTCGAATACCGCCGCGTCCGAGTTTGACATTAATGCCGGCTCCGCGTCCGAGTTCATGATGCACTGTTTCGGAACGGATCATCGCATGCACGCGACTTAAAGCGTTTAAGACCCCGAAATCGACGTATCGACGATACACAAACGGACGAATCAATCGATAAAACGAATCGACAGTTTGAGAAAACGCTTGAGGCTCGGAAAAAACCGGGGTGTTGACAACGCGAGCCTTCAGCCACGCAAAACGTTCCCAGTCACGTCCTTGCCTCGACAAATATTCCTCGAGCATGTCGGAACTGACGACAATCGGTCCGTCCTCTCCGTAAGGTCTCAAGCGGCAATCCACGCGAAACACAAAACCCGTCTCGTCCGGCGAGTGAATCAGTGCAATGACTCGCCTTGCCAGGCGCTCGAAGAACTCGCGGTTGGAAACGGTGCGTTGTCCCTTTCCGGGCTGTGTACGACCGTCCTCGTCATAAACAAAAACCAAGTCGATGTCGGAACTGACGTTTAACTCCTGTCCGCCGAGTTTTCCCATCGCTACAACCAACAAATCCTGAAAAGACCCGTCATGACAGGCAGGCTTGCCGAACTGTTCGGCAAGCTCAGAGGAAGCCAGAAGAACGGCTCGACTCACACAAATTTGTGCAAAGTCTGTCATCGTTCTGACGACGTCGTCATAACCGATTTGTCCCGTTATATTCCGTAAAGCGAGCGAAACGAGCACATCGCGTCGCAAAAGCCGCATCTGACGAGCCAATTGCTCACAGGAGTGAACATTGCCGAGCCGTTCGCTCATTTGATCGCACGAGAGGTTTTCTTCGCAATACCGATCAAGGAGCTCTTTTGGGGACAGCCCGGTTACTCCGGCAACGGCTGCAATCGAGCGTTCGACAAAAGGACAGTAAGACGGAACACAATCGTTTCGAAGTCTTTCATGCATAAAACGCACTTTCCTTCCTGTGGTAAAGTTTCCGTTAATAGTACCCGAAACTTTTCCCTTGACATTCCGGGATTTTGTGTCGCTGGCCCGTTTTTCGGGCAATGGAATCAATTTTGAAACGCCCCTGGGAGTACTTTCGTTCGTTTGCAGACTCAGTCGCTTGCTTTGTGCAAGGTCGACGCGGTTTGCGTCTTTCATTGCTCGTTGCCTTCTGGACCTTGACAAGTTGCATCCTTGTTTTGTCGTGCCTGATCCTGACCACGCGCTATATTATTTTCCCCAAAATCGATTCATATAATGCGCGCATTGCCCAAGCCGTTTCTTCGGCCCTGAAAGTCGAAATCAAAATCGGTCACATCAAGCCGAGTTGGGAACGTTTATGGCCGCGACTGACCCTTAAAGATGTCGTATTAAAGAAACCGGGCTTGAACGTCGCCGTCTTCTTGCCGCGCGTCGACGCTTCCCTTTACTGGTCCAGCATTTTCGGAATCCCGTCTTTCAAATCGCTACAAATTGTCGGCGCAGCCATCGATGTGGAGCGCCTAACGGACACCCAATTTGATATTGCCGGCTTTCGCGTGGACCTGAAAAAATCAACTTCCGATTCGGAAGGTTCCGACCTGCTGACGTTTATCACCGAACAAGGGCGCTTGGACATCTCGCAAGCTCAAATTCGCTACACCGACAAGCGATTCGCATCAGACCGTACCGTTGCCGTCAACAACTTAAATGCCACGTTCTATCCGCACCTGGCCCACTGGAACTTCGGATTACAGGCCGATGCCGACGGGCAGGCCGTCGATGTCCGTGCCCGCGTCGGAAAACCGATCGTCTCTCATTCGTCCGATTGGAAAAATTGGGCTTGGGATTTTTATACAAAACTTGATGCGTTTGACCTAAAAAAAGCCCTGCCGGGCATTTCGGAAAACAATCCCTTCACATCGGGAAGAGCCGACGGAGAACTTTGGATTTCGTTTGATGAAGGCGTCGTCAAGAGTGTTACCGCCGACTTGGTACTCAATGATATCCGTGCCTCACTTCCGGCTCATCCCAAACCGATCGTCGCCCGACATCTGCAAGTGCAGACAAACGTCGTTCGAGACGAACAACAATTGGAGATAAAACTCGGACACTTGGCCCTTAAGTCAGAAAACGGCCGCACATTCGGTCCGCTTTCCGGATCGGCTTCAATCACGTTCGACCCGGCCTGGACTGAGACACAAGAAGGCTATGTAACGCTTTCGCAACTTAATCTGCACTCGCTTTGTCAAATCCTCCTTGAAAACAAAACCGTTCCGGAATCCGTTCGTCACACACTTGTGCAGTATGCACCGAGCGGAACCGTCAAAAACATCGATTTTTCCTGGAAAGGCTCGTACAAGGCCCCGAGCGATTGGCACTTTGCTTCCGACTTTATGCAATTAACGCTGCTGGCACAACCGAGCACAAACGGCATCGGGCAACCGGGCTTTGCCGATCTTGTCGGTTCGGTGAACATGTCACCGAAGTCAGGAACCTTAACCCTAAAAGGGGCCTCGGAAGTAACCTTTCCCGGGGTCTTTGAAAATGAACGTATCGCCATAGAGCGACTAACCGGAAAAGTTGCCTGGACAAAGGCCGGTGAAAAAACGCCGTTTACAGTTAAAATCGACGACCTAAACATAGCCAACGCCGACGTCGGTCTTACAGGTTCGGGGGCATGGAAAGCAACTGACAACACGGCCGGTTTTATCGACGTCGAGGGGCGTATTGACCATTTAAAGGCAGAAAGTGCCTGGCGCTACATGCCATTGATAATCGCCGAAGGCACACGCCATTGGCTCGAAGGCGCTCTGCGCGGCGGCGTTGCCAGAGAGGGACGCTTTATTTTGCGCGGTGACTTAAAAAACTTCCCTTGGCACGGCGTTGATAAAAACAAAAGCCACTTTTTAGCCACAGCACAACTAACAGGCGGGCTGTTGGACTTCAAACCGTCTCCGACACGTCCGCAAAACGGCGTTTGGAATATCGGAAAAATTTGGCCTGTTATTTCCGACATCGATGCCGATTTAACCTTCGAAGGGGCGAGCATGCAGATTTATGCTCGTTCGGCCAAAACTCTCGGCGCAACCGGAAAAGCCATTCATGCCGACATCGCTCACATGGGCATCAAAGATACGCTCCTAACGGTTTCGGCCGATGTAAACGCACCTCTGGCAACCATGAGCGACTACCTAAAAATCAGTCCCGTCGGCGCCATGATCGGAGGCGCTTTTGACAAAGCAACCGCCAAAGGCGATGCCTCTTTAAACCTTAAACTTGCCATCCCGCTTACAGGCGAAAAGAAACCTCGCGTTAACGGGCTTTTGACCTTCCGAAACAATGCCCTTGACATGCATTGGCCTGTACCGCCCCTTACAGACCTAACGGGGCAGTTGCGTTTTACCGAATCGGGAGCTACCAGTGACAAACTCACGGCAACGGCACTTAACGCCCCCGTGAAGGCAACGGTACATACCGACAATGATCACATGATTCGTATTCAGGCCCAAAGTCGCTTGATCCCCGAATCCGTTCGCTTTTTCGTTGACTCAGAACTGACAAAAGCGCTTATCGCTCATGCAAACGGTCAAACCGATGTTTCCGTCGGAATTGACATTCTTTCCGGAAAAGGCGTGACGGTTCGAGCATCAACCGATCTGAAAGGCATCGAACTGAAACTCCCTTCCCCCTTATCTAAGAAGGCCGAAGACTCGCAACCGACTGTATTTCGTTTCGAACCGTTACTCCTCGGAGAAAAGCACGGTCATCTTTTAAAACTCGAGAGCTCGGACAAAATCGATTTAATCATGCAACTTGCGGGAAAAGAGCCCTCCGTGACACCGCTCGCCGGTCTCGGAATCGGGAAAAAAGCCGGCCTTCCGAGTCGGGGGCTTGCCATAGACATTCGCGCACCGAATATTGCCTATCGTACCTGGGAGCCGCTACTTAAAGATATCCTTGAAGCCACCGGGAAAAGCAAACCGTCCGAAGGCCGCGTCGCCCCCTTCACGCTTAACACAGTTCGATACGATACCGATGCTTTTTCCTTTGATGAAATTCGTCTGACACACCTAAAAGGACGCGCACGACGCCTCGGCGATGCCGTCTGGAGCTTTTCCGTTGCCAGCCACGAGGCCGACGGCTTTTTAACTTGGGACTTCGCACGCAATAGCGGCGGCCACATTAAGGCTGATTTTTCCCGCTACAACGTCCCGAATACCTTTGAGCAAGCATTTATCAATTCAACGCAAACCGACAAAAGTCGAAAGACACTTCCGTCATTGGACTTAAACATCGCCGACCTGACCTACAAGGATGCTTCCTTGGGGTCGCTCAAGTTTTCGGCCTCAACACCGAAAACTCAAGAAGGCACCTCTTGGAAAATCGACGCGCTCCGAATTCTTAACCCCGATGCCGACATTTCTGCCTACGGCGAATGGACGGCAGACGGCGCCACCGTGTTAAATGCCGATTTGGAACTCGTGGACGGCGGGGCGTTTTTAAAGCGTCTCGGACACGAAGGCGTTTTAGGGAAAGGCTCAGGGAAAATCACAACATCTCTATTGTGGAAGGGATCCCCCTGGAATCCGGATTGGAAAACACTGCAAGGGTCGGCCAAAGTCAACTTAGTGCGCGGCGTTTTGGAGCAAACCGACTTGGGAGTCGGCGGAACACTTCTTTCGCTTGTCTCCATTCAATCACTCATTAAACAAATTTCACTTGATTTCTTTGATTTGTCACACACAAATTTCACATTCGATTCCCTCACGGGCGACATCCTCATTGCTGACGGAATTCTCACAAGTGATAACATCAATCTGTCGGGAACCAAGGCAACAATCGACCTTTCCGGCTCTGTGGATGTCAGCACCAAAGTCATCAATGCACGTGCGACGGTCGTTCCGAATATTAATGCCGGAGCAGCCTCCCTCCCGCTGGCGATTATCAATCCGGTCATAGGTCTCGGGGCTTATGTCGGGCAATGGCTCATCAGTCAGCCGCTCAATTACCTTCTGACAACTGACTACACGATTACGGGAACTCTATCGGATCCTGTAATTCAAAAAGCCGTGAAGGATCCGGAAACACAAGAAGAAAATACGCAGACAAATTCGACTCCTTAGATATAATTTTGCCGTTGCGAGGTCTTTTGGGAGACACGTCCTTGTTTCAATTTCATCTGATGACTCCGATTGTCTGGATTACCCGCCTTCTTGTCGGCGCGTATCCGCAATGGCACGGATCGGCTCCGACCCGCAAGCAACGCATCTATTTTGCCAATCACACCAGCCACTTAGATACGATTGTCATCTGGTCGGCACTCCCGGGCGCCTTGCGAGCGACAACACGCCCCGTCGCAGCCAAGGATTACTGGACCAAAGGACTCATTCGCCGTCGTCTGGCAATGAAAGAGCTCAACGTCGTTTTGGTGGATCGTCACAGAACGGAGCACGCAAATCCGCTTGCGCCCTTAAAAGATGCATTAGCTCAGGGAGATTCCCTGATTATTTTTCCGGAAGGAACGCGACGTCCGCAAGAGTTGCCGAGTGAATTTAAAAGCGGTCTGTGGCGCCTGATGCGCGCTTTTCCCGATGTCGAATTAATTCCCGTGTATATCGAAAACTTACATCGGGCATTGCCAAAAGGGACGTACATTCCGGTTCCGACTGTTTGTTCCGTGCACTTCGGACCTCCGCTGGTCCATAGTGTTTCCGATTCGAAAGTTGAGTTCCTCGAGCGTGCACGACAAGCCGTCATTGATCTGGCAAAGGTGGCTCTATGATGCGACTCGGTATCGACCTGCAGTTAGGATACCTAATCATTCTCACGGCACTCATTGTCTTGATGGCTGCGGCAACGATTTACGGGCTGTGGGCGGCCGGTCGGGCAAAGAGCCCCGAACAGGCGTTTCGTCTGGACATTGCCAATTCCCGTGTACGCATGGGCTGGTGGCTCATTATTATTTTCACGGTTGCCTGGGGATTCGGGCAAACAACCCTTGTTGTCATTTTTGCCATTCTCTCCTTTTTCCTGCTTCGCGAATTTATCGCTTTAACGCCGATTCGACCGCGCGATCACTGGATTCTTGTCATTGCGTTTTACGTGATTATTCCCGCGCAATACGCTTTGGTGTACTTGAACCAAATGCCGTACTTCACGCTCTTTATTCCGGTGTATGTCTTCTTACTCTTACCGGTCATTGCAGCCATCGGCAACGACACCGATCGCTTTCTCGAGCGCGTTGCGAAAGTTCAATGGGGCTTGATGATTTGCGTTTTCTGCGTCAGTCATGCACCGGCCATTGCCACACTGGACTTTGCCGGACTGGAACGCTACAACTCATCGGGGGCTTTACTGCTACTTTTCTACTTAATGGTCACGTTCTGCGCCGATTTGTTTTCGGTTCTCGCCAGTTCTGCCTTGGGCGGCAAAGCCCTGAGAATGAATCCGCACAAAACCGTCAAGGGAATTTCGGTCGGATGTTTCCTTGCCTTTCTAGTCGGCTTATCGCTTTTCTGGCTCACGCCGTTTCGTATTTACCAAGTGGCACTTTACTCACTTGCCATCGTTTTATCCTGTGTGATGGGCGATATTGTCATTAGTGCCGTCAAGCGCAGCCTCGGATCGAAAAGTTGGGAAGGCGAGCTTTATATCGGCAGAGGCAGTTTGGAACGCTTCGCTCCTTTGATTTTCTCGGCACCGGTCTTTTACCACCTGACGATTCTCTTTTTCAGGCTTCTGAAAAACCTTCCGGCCAGTTAAACCGTTTTGTTTTCAGTTGCCGATCCTTCCTCTTGACTCTTGTCGATGAAAGGTGTTTCAAATGATGGGTAAAATTTCAGACTTTTTTTGAATTCATTCGGGGATGTCCCATGTACGACCAATATGAAACTTTCATGCGCACAGTCTTTGAAAAAGGTGCCGACAAATCCGATCGCACCGGCGTGGGAACGCGATCGCTGTTCGGTTATCAGATGCGCTTTGATTTAAAAGACAGCTTTCCCCTTGTGACAACCAAAAAATTGCATTTGCGGTCCATTATTCACGAGCTTTTGTGGTTTTTATCCGGTTCGAGCAACATCAAGTACCTGCATGACAATAAAGTGACGATTTGGGACGAATGGGCTGATAAAAACGGTGACCTGGGTCCGATTTACGGCGTTCAATGGCGTAGTTGGCCCACGGCCGACGGGCGCCATATCGATCAAATTACCAACGTTATCGAGCAGATTAAAACGCGACCGGACAGCCGCCGTCTGATTGTTTGCTCTTGGAATGTCGGCGAGATTGACAAAATGGCGCTTCCCCCGTGCCATTGTCTGTTTCAGTTTTACGTCAACGCAGGGCGCCTTTCCTGCCAGCTCTATCAACGTTCCTGCGATATTTTTCTCGGCGTACCGTTTAACATTGCCAGCTACTCGCTTTTAACTTGCATGGTTGCACAACAGTGCAACCTGGTACCCGGCGAATTTATCTGGACGGGCGGTGACTGTCACATCTACAAGAACCATTTCGAACAGGTCGCTTTGCAATTAGCGCGCACACCGCGCCCGTACCCGAAACTGGTAATTACCCGAAAGCCTGTCTCGATTTTTGACTATAAGTTCGAAGACTTTGAAATCGTCGATTACGATCCGTACCCGACAATCAAAGCGCCGATTGCGGTTTAGCCATGCCGCGTATTGAACTGATTGTGGCCCGTGGGAAAAACGGGGTTATCGGGATGCAGGGAACGATGCCTTGGCATTTACCTGAGGATTTAAAGCACTTTAAAGAAACAACCATGGGGTGCCCTGTTCTCATGGGACGCAAAACGTGGGAATCTATCGGACGAATTCTTCCGGGGCGTACCAATATCGTTTTGACTCACGATACACGTTATCAGGTCCCGGGGGCCCTGGTTGCTTTATCACTTGATGCGGCCCTAAAGTGCGTTAAGGACGCGCCGAAAGTCTTTATTATCGGCGGCGCGCACTTGTATCAAACCGTCCTGGATAAAAATCTCGTTTGCACCGCATGGGTCACCGAAATCGATGCCGCGCCGCAAGGCGATGCGTTTTTTCCGGAGTTGCCCGCTGCCTTGTGGAGTCGACACGTTTTAAAGACGCTTGCGCAAAACGAGAAACGACCGGCTCTTTGTTTCTGTAGGTATGACAGAAAAGAGCCGGACGAAGTATGTTTGCCGTAAAAAATACTTTTTAGGAGTTTTATTTCATGCCTCATGTCGTCTGTGAAGCTTGCATCGGTTGCAAAAGAACCGATTGCGTGGATGTTTGCCCCGTAGATTGCTTCCGCGAGGGACCGAATTTTCTTGTGATTGACCCAAACGAATGTATCGACTGCGCCGTATGCATTCCCGAATGTCCGGAGGGAGCCATTTACGCCGAAGAAGACGTTCCGGAAGATCAAAAGGAATTTATTGCTTTGAATGCGGAACTTGCACAGCAGTGGCCCTCGATTACACGGAAAAAACCGGCGCCTGATGATGCCGATTCCTGGCGTGGCGTCAAGGGAAAACTCAAGTATTTAAAACGCTAACTTTTTCGGCTGCTTTCTCGTGTCAATCGATCCGAAAAAAATCGAGCGAATTTTGCCGCAAACACAATGCCGACAATGCGGCTTTGACGGATGCGCCGAATACGCTAAAGCCATGGCGCTTGGTAAGGCGCCGATTAATCGCTGTGCACCGGGCGGCGCACGAACCATTTCACGGCTAGCCGAAATCCTAGGTCTTGACCCGATTGCGCTTGACCCGGAGTACGGGCGAGAAATGCCCCTGGCACTGGCACGGATTCGATCGGATCAGTGTATCGGATGCCGTATCTGCGCCGATATCTGCCCGGTTTCAGCCGTCACGGGGATGCCAAAACACCTCTTTGCCGTGATCGATTCATCATGCACGGGGTGTGCTCTGTGTGTTCCCGCCTGCCCCATGGACTGCATCGAGCTTTTCGAACCGGGACGCGCCTGGACCGATGAGGATGCCAATCGGGCTCGCTTGGCCCACTTGGCCACTCTTGCCCGAAAGGCCGAACAAAAAGCTCTGTTACAGAAAAGAGCCGACAAGGCGGCACTCACAAAAAAAGACCTTGTGGCCGAAGCTCTGGCTCGCGCTCGCTCCGGAAACGGCAAGTAAGGGTGCCGAGCATGAACCTTACGACAAAACACAAGATAATTGAAATCCTGGCTGCCGAACGCCCCGATCCGAAAAGCGAATTGAACTTTCGCACCCCCTTTGAGTTGCTCATTGCCGTGATGCTTTCGGCCCAAGCTACGGATAAAAGCGTCAATATCGCCACGAAAGCGCTTTTTCACGTGGCCGATACTCCGGAGGCCATAGCCGCTTTGGGCGTACAAGGTCTCGAACCCTATATTCGCACTATCGGGCTATTCCGTAACAAGGCCAAACACATCATTGCGACTTGTCAGATCCTCATACGCGATTTTCACGGACAAGTCCCTGACAACTTCAATGCGCTTGTCAGTCTTCCGGGGGTCGGTGAGAAAACAGCCGATGTCGTGTTGAACGTCGCTTTCGGCTACCCGACAGTTCCCGTCGATACCCACGTTTTTCGCGTCGCCAACCGCACGGGATTGGCGCCGGGAAAAACACCGGCTCAAGTCTCCAAAGCCCTCATTGCCGTAACGCCGCCGCAGTATTTAAAAGGCATCCACCATTGGCTGTTACTCCACGGCAGGTATTGCTGCAAAGCGAAAAACCCCCTTTGCGCCGAGTGTCCGATACGTACACTCTGTCTTTTTGACGGAAATCCCTTTCGGAAATCGCGCAAATAGGTAAAAACGCATCAGTCCGACAGGATTAAAACATTCCTATTCCGTTGAAACAGACACAATTTTTTTCCGATTAAGCAGAAGACAAAATGCTCTGTTCGCATTAAAATGTTCGGGATTCTTTAGGAGACCTGCCGCGTGCAAGATCTCCGGATTTTGTACAAACAGGTTTTTATCATTATTACTTTAACTGCTAGAGAAACTATGACAAAAATTGACTTGTCCCAGTACGGTATCACCGGCAACACGGAGATTATCTACAACCCCGACTACGACACACTTTTTGCCGAAGAGACCAAGCCCGGCCTCCAAGGTTACGAAGTCGGCCGCGTCACAAACCTCGGTGCCGTCAACGTTATGACGGGCGTTTACACGGGCCGCTCCCCGAAAGATAAGTTCTTCGTGAAGAACGACGCCTCCAAGGACACCATTTGGTGGACGAGCGACGCCTACAAGAACGACAACAAGCCTGTGAGCGATGCGACCTGGAATGCCGTCAAAGACATTGCCGTCAAGGAACTGTCCGGCAAGCGTCTTTTCGTTGTCGATGCTTTCTGCGGCGCCAATGCAGCGACACGCCTAAAAGTTCGTTTCATCATGGAAGTGGCCTGGCAAGCGCACTTTGTTCGCAACATGTTCATCCGTCCGACACAAGAAGAATTGGCTAACTTCGGCAAGCCCGACTTTGTCGTGTACAACGCTTCCAAGGCCAAGGTCGAAAACTACAAGGAACTCGGCTTAAATAGCGAAACCGCGATTGTCTTTAACCTTGCCACGAATGAACAGATTATTTTGAATACCTGGTACGGCGGCGAAATGAAGAAGGGCATGTTCTCCATGATGAA
>DHJT01000066.1:19495-34789 GCA_002404465.1 Sutterella sp. UBA4713
ATGCACTGCTCGGCCAACACCGACAAGAACGGTCAGAACACGGCCATTTTCTTCGGCCTGTCCGGTACCGGCAAGACCACGCTTTCAACCGATCCGAAGCGTTTGTTAATCGGTGATGACGAACACGGTTGGGACGATGAGGGCGTCTTTAACTATGAAGGCGGTTGCTATGCGAAGGTCATTGACCTAAATAAAGATGCGGAAGCCGATATTTACAACGCCATCCGCCGTGATGCCCTTTTGGAAAACGTTATCGTCAAGGAAGACGGCACGCCTGATTTCCACGACCGCAGCGCCACGGAAAACACCCGTGTTTCTTACCCGATTTACCACATCAAAAACATCGTCAAGCCGGTTAGCAAAGGCCCGCACGCCAAGCAGGTCATCTTCCTGACGGCCGATGCCTACGGTGTGTTGCCCCCAGTTTCAATTCTTGATAACGAACAGGCTCAGTATTACTTCCTTTCCGGCTTTACAGCGAAGGTTGCCGGAACGGAACGCGGCATTACCGAACCCACGCCGACTTTTTCGGCTTGCTTCGGTGCGGCCTTCCTGTCGTTACACCCGGTCAAGTACGCCGAAGAACTCATTCGCAAGATCGACATGGTCGGTGCGAAGGTTTACCTCGTGAATACAGGATGGAACGGAACGGGTAAGCGTATTTCCATTAAGCATACTCGCGCGATTATCGATGCCATTCTCGACGGCTCGATTAACAAAGTTCCGACCGAAACGATTCCGTACTTTAACCTGAAAGTTCCGACAGAATTGCCCGGTTGCGATACGAAGATTCTCGATCCGCGCAACACCTACGACGATCCTGCCAAGTGGGATGAGAAAGCTCGTACGCTTGCAGCTGCCTTCCAGAAGAACTTCAAGAAGTTCACGGCCAATGAGCATTGCGCAGCTCTGGAAAAGAGCGGTCCGAAGCTTTAAATTCGTTATCAGGCAAGGAGCAAAGACATCGCTTGCTTGCCGATATTTAGTGTGACACGACGGCGGAGTTTTCCGCCGTCCTTTTTTAGGGACGTGCTATGGCCCAAGAAATCGAACGCAAATTTTTAGTCACAAGTGATGCCTGGCGTACTCTCGGAGTACCCGAATCGTATCGTCAAGGGTATCTGGCAACCGGTCCCGAATGCATCGTGCGAGTACGCATTGAAGGATCCCGTGCGCGACTTACCGTCAAAGGACGCCCGAATGGCATCGTTCGCCCCGAATATGAGTATCCGATTCCCCTTTCCGATGCGGTCGAACTTTTGGACATGATCGGTCCCGACCGTCAGATCACTAAAAACCGCACGAAAATCCCGTTTAAGGGAAAAATCTGGGAGGTTGATGAGTTCCTCGGGGAAAACAAGGGGTTAATTGTCGCAGAAATCGAACTTAAATCCGTTAACGAACCCTTTGAAAAACCCGATTGGATCGGAAATGATGTTTCAGTAGACTCCCGTTATTACAACGTTTCGTTAATGCAACACCCCTACTCCAAGTGGAAATCTTAATCCCATTATATAAGGGAAACCACCTATATTTTAAAGTTTTCTAACAATTACAGCGCCCGAAATTTGTTGTTCTTTAAACTTTTCCCTCTTTTTTAATATAATATCAACCGTTAACCTGTTTCGATTTTATTTCATCGAGGTAAAAATGGAACCGAATTTCGTCAAAACATTAAAGAAAATAGCCACACAGGAAGCTCGACTTCAGGAAAAAAAAGATGCAGCTCGCAAGGAAGCTATCGAGGCGGTCAACAATTTGATCGAGATTTTCAACCTAAAGCCCGAAGAATTGAACTTTGCCGCAGTAGCTCCGACCGAACTTTCCTATGCTGATTCGAAGCTAATCAGGTCTCGAGGCAAAGTTGCACCCAAGTACCGTTTGCCGGACGGCAGGACCTGGACGGGGCGTGGAAAAACACCGGTCTTTATCCGCGAAGCACTTGCAAAAGGCGCCAAACTTGAAGACTTTTTGATTGCCTCTTAAGCATTAGCGGCAATTTCGGCGCTTTCATCAACAACCGATGTCTTATCACACACTACCGAGGCTTTTGGATTTTGCACCAATGGAAAGCCTCGGCAGTGCCATCTTCAGACGCGTGCATGCGCGCCTTTTCGGTGGCGTTGACCGATACTTTATCGCTTTTGTCACTCCGACTCGGGAAAAGCGCTTTACCGAGCGTCAACTTCGAGAAATCGCACCGAGGGCCAACGAGGGGCTGGTCGTCGTTCCGCAACTTCTAACGCGGCGTGCCGAGGATTTTATCTGGGCCGCACATGCTCTGGCTCAGATGGGCTACCGGGAAGTTAACTTCAACCTCGGATGTCCGGCAGGAACCGTCACCGCCAAAGGAAAAGGTGCCGGTTTTTTGCGTTCTCCCGAGGAACTGGAACGGTTCTTCGAAACTATCTTCGCCAAATCGCTTCCGATCGCCGTCAGTATTAAAACACGGCTCGGCTGGTCGAGCACTTCCGAGTTCGAGCGCCTTGCCGATGTCTTTAATCATTTTCCGTTTGCCTCCGTAACCGTTCATGCACGGCTTAAGACAGACCAATACAAAGGTCACGCCCGTCTTGAGTCATTTCAGGAAGCGTTAACAGACCTTTGTCACCCGGTTCTTTATAACGGCGACATTGTGACAGAAGACGACTGTATTTCCACTGCGTCACGTTTTCCGAATCTTGCCGGAATTATGGTCGGACGCGGCCTTATTGCCGATCCTGCGCTTTTTCGCAAATTACGGGGCGGAAAACCTGCTTCGGCTCAAGAAATTGACGCATTTACCCGAGAACTTTTCGAGGGATACTGCCGTGCCTGGAACAGCCGTAAAAACGCCTTGATGCGCATGAAAGAGTACTGGTTTCTGCTTGCCAATCTTTTTGCGGGCGACACCCAACCCCTATTCAAAGCCATCTGTCGAGCCAAGACGGAAAAAGACTACGACGCAGCGGTCCACTCCCTTTTATCCCAAGGGATTTCCCCGCAAGCACGGATGGGATGGTTCAAGCCTTCAGACGAGTAGCCCTCATAGGGAAAACTTGATATTCCTATTGATAAATCTAGATATTTTCCCTAACTTCTTGGCTGATTTTTTGTCTTTAAGCACAGAGGCGGAGTAAACTCATTTTTTTGAATTGTCGGACATTGTCTGTCCATAGGATTGAGAAGAAATGAGTATCGCTAGTGAACTCGGCGAGTACACACAGAACATTAAGGGCAACATCGCAGGCGGTCTGACGGCCGGCGTCGTCGCCTTACCGCTGTGCCTCGCCTTCGGTATTGCCTCAGGCTTAGGCGCAGCTGCCGGCATGTACGGCGCCATCTGTCTGAGCTTCTTTGCTGCTATTTTCGGTGGAACAAAAACTCAGATTTCCGGGCCGACCGGGCCGATGACCGTCGTGACGGCAAGCGTCGTCGTGGCGCTCAACGGGAATCTCCAGATGATTGCCTGCGTCTTCGTGGTAGCCGGTCTGTTTCAGATACTTTTCGGCTGCCTGCGTTTGGGCAAACTTATTCGTTACATTCCGTATTCGGTAATCTCCGGCTTCATGAGCGGCGTCGGCGTCATTATCGTTTTATTGCAAATCTCTCCGCTCTTAGGCGGCCCGAACCCGAAGGGCCCTGTCGACGGAATCCTTATCCTGGGAACACTTAACATCAACTGGATGAGCGCCCTCTTGGGTCTGGCAGCTTTAGCCATTATTTATCTGATGCCCAAGAAGCTCAATGCCATCATTCCATCCCAACTTTTTGCGCTGATTGTTCTGACCGTCGTGAGCTATTGCTTAAGTCTGAACGTTCCGATGATCGGCGAGGTTCCTTCAGGACTTCCTCCGGTTCATATTCCCCATGTGACATGGGAACATCTCGGAACAATTCTCACATACGGTCTCATTCTGGCAATTCTCGGGTGCATCGACTCACTGTTAACGAGTCTCGTGGCTGATTCCATGACAAAAACAAAACATGACAGCAATCGGGAACTGATCGGTCAAGGTATCGGCAATGCCTTGTGCGGGTTCATCTGCGGTAACGTCGGTGCCGGTGCCACGATGCGTACGGTTACGAACATTAAGGTCGGCGGTACGGGGCGTCTTTCCGGTGTAATCAGCTCACTATTCCTTTTGGCCGTATTAGTAAGCCTTTATAGCGTCGTTTGCTACGTTCCGCTTAGCGTTCTGGCAGGCATTCTGATTTCCGTCGGAATCAATATTTTGGACTACAGGATGCTCAAGGAAATTAAGATTTGTCCCAAAGCCGACATCTATATCATGATTGTCGTCTTCCTTTTGACTGTCTTTGTGGATCTGATTTTTGCGGTCGGCGTCGGTGTGGTTCTTGCAAGTCTGTCGCTCATTGCCCAAGTGAATCGCCGCACTCGCTTGCAGGTCACCGAGCAAAACGGCATTCAAGTGTGCACACTCTTCGGCGGCTTTTATTTCGGCGCAAGTTACGACTTGGCGGCAAAATTTTCCGCCCTCCAAGGGAAAACCTTCATCCTCGATCTTTCCCAATGTGATTTTGCGGATATTTCCGGCGTCTATGCCTTTGAAGACGAAATCAGCATCAAACGCGATGCCGGTAGCACCGTCTATTTGGTCGCCGATCCGAAACAAAATCTAATTGATTTGCGTGAGAAAGTCGGCAACGACAAAGTCTTTACCAGTGTAAAAGACGCCTTGGCCGCAGCCGTCTGACGGTTAAGTAACCGACGTCATTGAGTGAAAACCCGCCTTCTTTCGATTGAGGGCGGGTTTGCCTTATCTGAAGATTTAAGCAGTCAGGATTTTCTGTCGTTTGAGACCGGCTTTCCTCAGTGACTTCTTCAAACTACACCTTAATTTCCTCACAAAAAACCCCGACGAAACAGAAGGAGCCGGTGTTATATCTGACCTACTTGGACTCGCGAACCAAATTCATCACCCAACTTTTGGACGTGCGAACCATCTCAAGAGCCTCATCAGACAAGTGACCGATGGGGACAACATCAGCTTTGTATTCGGGCGCATCTAAAAAGACCGTCAGGTTCCTTCTCGGGGGCCAATATGCGATATCGCCTTTTTTCGGCGTATAGCTTATTTTTTCCTTCGAAAACGGAAGCGGATACTTTAAGTAGGCAATACGCTCGCTCTTGCCGAAGTCCTCAAAACTCATCATGATCGGAAGACGTTTAACAAGGGCCTCGGCACACGGATTGGAAGCAATCTCAAGCGGATAAAACTTTCCGTTGTATTCAAAAAAAGCCGTTTCGGCAAACGCCAAAGAGGACAAACAAAGCAAAGCAACACTGACCAGAGGACTAGCTGATTTCACGACGTACTCCGAAACAAAAAAGGGGCACCGACGGGCACCCCTTTCATTACATCACAAATTTGTCTCAAGGACAAACCTTATTTGCCGGACTTCTCCATCGAGCAGATGAGTTCGAGAACCTTATTGGAGTATCCGATTTCGTTGTCATACCAACTCACAAGCTTGACAAAGTGATCGGTCAGAGCAATACCGGCTTTCTCATCGAAGATCGATGTGCAGGTGTTGCCCAAGAAATCGGACGAAACAACCGCATCGGCCGTGTAATCCATAATGCCTTTCATCGGACCGGCAACGGCCTCCTTAACCGCTTCACAAATATCTGCGTAACTAGCAGATTTAACGAGCGTGCAAGTCAGGTCAACGACGGAAACGTCGGTGGTCGGAACGCGGAAGCTCATACCGGTCAATTTGCCGTTCAAGGACGGAATGACCTTACCGACAGCCTTCGCAGCCCCCGTGGAAGACGGAATGATGTTCTGAGAAGCACTGCGACCGCCGCGCCAATCCTTCATGGAAGGTCCGTCAACCGTACGCTGTGTCGCGGTTGTAGAGTGAACCGTCGTCATCAGACCCTGTTCGATACCAAACGCATCGTTGATAACCTTGGCCAAAGGAGCCAAGCAGTTTGTCGTGCAAGAGGCGTTCGAGACGATATCTTGACCGGCATAGGTCTTGTCGTTAACACCGACCACAAACATCGGTGTTGCATCCTTGGAAGGAGCCGACATCACAACGCGACGAGCACCGGCTTCAATGTGCTTGCGGGCGAGTTCGTCTTTAAGGAAAAAGCCCGTGGACTCGACAACATAATCAACGCCGATATCACCCCACTTCAAAAGGGCCGGATCGCGTTCAGCCGTAATCCGGATGGTTTTGCCGTTGACAACCAGATGTCCGTCGACCACTTCAACAGTGCCCTTGAAAGCACCGTGCATCGTGTCGTACTTGAGCATATAGGCCATGTAATCGGGCGGCAGAAGATCATTGATACCGACAACTTCAATACCGAGTTCAGGACGCGCAATAGAGGCGCGGAAAACGAAACGGCCGATACGACCGAAACCGTTAATACCAACTTTGATAGTCATTTTTCAACTCCCCAAAGAGTAAAAAGTGAAATGAAATCCCTTCTTGTTTTTTTAGTCGAGCACAACGCGCCCGTCACAGTTCGGGCGCGCCGGCGCAGACACGGATTTTAAACCACAGACACGGTAAATGTCTTAGACAACGGCGGGAAAATTCCGAAAAAGGCTCCGCCGTAAAGCGAAGCCTGCCTCTTTTTTGAAAAGAATTGTTTCTTTACTGCGGACGGCAGTCACAGCCGCTCGGCTGTCCGTTAAATCGATCCTCGGCGAACTTCCAATTGACGCAACTGGCAAAGAACGCCTCTACGTATTTACCGCGGGCATTGCGGTAATCCAAATAGTAAGCGTGTTCCCAAACATCGAGAACCAAAAGCGGTCGCATGTGTTCGGTAAGCGGTGTTCCTGCATTGGACGTCGAGACGATTTCAATGGCTCCGGAGGACTTGTGCACAAGCCAAACCCAACCGCTTCCAAGACGAGCAATGCTTGCTGCAAGGAACGCCTTCTTGAAGCCCTCGAAACTTCCCCACCGGGCCACAATAGCCGCCATCAATTTGCCGCCGGGCTCACCGCCGCCGTTGGGAGTTAAGCATTTCCAGAAGAACGAATGGTTAAACGCCTGCGCAGCATTATCAAAAACGGCACCCTGCGCTGTTTTAACGATTTCCTTGAGGGATTTTCCCTCGAAGATACTGCCTTTAATCAAGGTATTCAAGTTGCTGATGTAGCCCTGATGATGCTTTCCGTAATGATACTCAAGCGTCTCACGGCTCATGGCCGGCGCGAGGCTGTCAAGCGAAAAACCCAAAGGCGGTAAGACAAACTCTGGCATGGGCGTCTCCTCTGAATAATCTAGTCGTTACAAACCCGAAATCCCGTTAAAACCGGAATCTCCCCTTCGTGACATATCATATAGGAAGAAACAAAAAAAAGACGGTTCGGGAAGAGAAAAGCCCTGAAAAATCGCAAACTATTTTTTCTCGCCGATCTGTTCGATTCGCGCTAAAGCATTGCCGTCGGAAAAAGCAATCTGCACTCTCTTACAAACCGACACATCACAAATGTGCGAACACAAACGTCCGTTCTCATCGCGGACAAGGCAAAACCCGCGTTCCAAAACGCGCCTGACATCGACACTTTTCAGTCGATTTGTCAGGGCTTGCAGATGATCAAGACACATTCCCGTCTGGCGCGAATACGCCAGACGCAACCGTCTGTGTGCCGTCGTCAACCGAGTTTGCGCCTGATCAATGTCCGGCCTTATCCCGTTAAGGCGTGCCCGCAAGAGGTTTAAGGAATTTACCCGTTGTTGCAGACCCATAAAAGATGCTTTCTCAAAGCGACTCACAAGATACATAAGTCGCTCCGAGGACGCACGCACCGAAGGTTTAGAAGACACCAAACGGCGCGTCAGCTCTTTGACTTGCCGATCATTGTCGGCAAAAAATACCTTGGCAGTACTCTTTAAAGCATGACACGCCTCATCGGTACGCCGAGCCAAATTGTCCAGAATCATCTCTAAAGCTCGGCGCGGATTGGCGCGTCCTTTGAGCATCTGCTCGGCAAGTCGTATCTTGGCCTCCTGAGCTGCATTGAGTCTCCGGATAAATCCGGCAACTTTCACGCCGGCCGTTTCCCATCCCGTCGTCACACATAAAGCGGCAGCCGTCGGAGTGGCCGCACGGTAATCAGCCACATAGTCTGCTATCGTCATATCGGTTTCGTGTCCGATGCCGCTTATTACCGGAAGATGCATACGAGCAATGGCTCGTGCCAAAGTTTCGCCGTTAAACGTCCACAAGTCCGAGAGTGACCCTCCGCCGCGCACCAAAAGGATACAATCGGTTTCGTTTCGCGCATCGGCCGTTTGTAGGGCACGAATCACTTGGCCTTCAGCCTCAGGGCCTTGTACAGGCGTCGGATACACAATCAACTCAACGTTAGGGGCATGCAGAGACACGGTCTTAACAACATCGCGTAACGCTGCTCCGGCACCACTTGTAACCACTCCGACGCGCCTCGGATAAAGCGGGACAGGTTTTTTTCGGGCAGTGTCAAACAACCCCTCTGACTCAAGCTTGGCCTTTAGGGCCATAAACTTGGCATAAAGAGCACCGTCTCCGGCCGGTTCCATCGATGATACGTTCAGCGAGAGTTGCCCGCGCGGCATGTAGATATTCAAGTTGCCGCTTACCTGAACCAAATCACCGACTTTCGGGATATAGGTCTGAGCAAATCGCTTTTGACGGAAAAAACAAAGTTGCAGGACTGCATCTCGATGTTCGTCTTTTAAATCGATGTACCAATGTCCGGAAGCGGCCGGTTTAAAGGCATGGATTTCGCCGATGACGCGAACAAGGCCGAACTTGCCGGTCACAACAGCATTGAGTTGTCCTAAAAGATCGGCAACGGAAAAAAGCGGCGCCTCCCGAAACGAGTCGGGAAGCGAGAATAAATCGTCATCCTCAAACATAGAGAGACGCGCCTTCTTCGGGGTCTTTAGCACCCGGAAATGAAACCCGATTAACGACGACGGGCAGGAGCAGGAGCCGCAACCGGCCGACCGTCAATATGACGGAACGTAATGCGACCCTTCGTCAAATCATACGGAGAAAGTTCCAAGGAGACCTTGTCTCCTGCCAAAATACGAATGTGGTGCTTGCGCATTTTGCCGTTTGTGTAAGCAATGAGCTCATGCCCGTTTTCCAATTTCACGCGATACCGCGCATCGGGAAGCACTTCAAGCACTTCACCGGCCATTTCAATCAGGTCTTCTTTTGCCATAAATCCATAAAAGAAAGTAAAAAAACACGGCCACAGGCTTAATTTAAGAAGCCGTTCCGTATGCAACGAGGGCATTTTACCCACGACTTTGCTCATTGCAAGCAAATTGGGCTGAAAAAACAACGCGTCCGGTTCGTTGCGTTTCGGCACAGTCGGCTCATAAAAGGCGCCCCTGCCCACCCTTATAATGCGGAAAACTTGCACGGCACCTTTATCCACCGCCGTTAACTAAAAGAGAACCCATGCAAATCCAACCCCTCCAATTGTCGGTCGCTCACAATGAATGGGCGCGCGTCCGTCGCACCAATCCCCTTGTTCACTGCATGACTAATGCAGTTGCTTGTGCCTTCACGGCCGATGTACTTGCTGCGGCCGGCGCCAGTCCCGCCATGCTTCCGGCGAAAGAAGAAGCGCCGGACTTTACGCGAATTGCCGCATCGCTTCTTGTCAATGTCGGAACTCTCACGAGGCCCGATGCCGACGCGATGCTCATTACAACCCGTGCAGCCTTGTACGCTAAGAAACCCTGGGTTCTTGACCCGGTTGCCGCCGGCGTCTCAGTTTGGCGTGATGCCGTTATTGCCAAACTCGTACTCAACGCCCCGGCAGTAATTCGAGGCAACCCCTCGGAAATCGTAGCGCTAAGCGGCGGAGAAAAAACTGCCAAGGGCGTAGACAGTGTCCTGACAAGTCGCGATGCACTCCAAGCAGCCGTCACGCTGGCAAGCGCATCCCAAACAATCGTGGCCGTCACGGGTGAAACAGATTACATCACGGACGGGATTCGCACGCTTTGCGTGACAGGCGGAAATGCCAAAGTCAGTCGCGTCGTCGGAACCGGTTGCTCTTTATCGGCTCTCGTTGCCGCATTCGTTCCGGGGGCGTCCGATACGCTTGTTGCCGTCGCCTCGGCCTGCGCTCTGGCAAAAAATGCCGCTCAATTCGTCGGCAACAAACCCTACGGAACTTTCCGCACAGCCTATTTGGATGCCATTGAAACTTTAAGCATTAAATCCCTGTAATGCGACACCCCATCGATTTGACACTTTATCTGGTTTTAGACCCCACGTTGTGCGCAGGAGAAAACGGCATGGTGCAAACGGCTCAGATTGCAGCCCAATCCGGGGCTACCTGCGTACAACTTCGCGCTCCGAATTGGTGTACGGACAAATTGATTTCTTGCGGAAACAAATTAAAACGCGTTTTAGCGCCCTACGGGGTACCGCTCATTGTCAACAACGATGTCAAAGCTGCCCAAATGATTCAAGCTGACGGGCTTCATATCGGTCAAAGCGACATGCCGGCCGCTCAAGCACGGGAGCAACTCGGTCCGGATGCCATCATCGGACTTTCGATTACGCGACGCGACGAAATCGGCACGCTTGATCCAAAACTCGTTGATTATGCCGGGGTCGGACCTGTTTACACCACTTGTACAAAAAAAGACGCCGCTCCGGCCATGGGCCCGCAAGAACTTCGGTATATCGCGGAGCATCTGTCGGTTCCGGTTGTTGCAATCGGCGGCATCGGTGTTGCACAAGCCCCGGTGATGCGCCAAGCCGGTGTTCAAGGCATTGCCGTTGTCTCGGCCATATGCGGTCAACGTGACATTGCTCTGTCCACAAGAATGCTCCGATGCGCGTTCAGTCAAGTTTCCTAAGCAATTTAAGAAGCCTTCTGACTGTATAGTCTTCTCACACAGGACTATGCAGGAGGGTTTACCATGAACGAAGATTTATTCAGCACACTCAGAGAAGCACCGGCAGATCCGATTCTCGGCGTTTCCGAGCGCTTTGCGCGTGATACACGTGACGAAAAGGTTAATCTGGGTGTCGGCGCCTATCTGGACGAAAACGGTAATCCGACAACTCTGACAGTCGTTCGAAATGAAGAAACGGCCTTGGCCGCCACTGCCGGGGGCTCACGCCACTATTACGGCCCCATGAGCGGTGATGCCGTTTTACGCAACGCCGTACAGCAATTGCTTTTCGGGTCGGAAAGCGAAATTATCCGCTCGCATCGCGCCGCCACAATCCAAACTCTCGGGGGCACGGGTGCCCTACGCCTTGCCGGCGATCTCTTGTTTACACGATGTGCCTGCACGGTCGGTGCCACAAGCAACCCGACTTGGGGCAACCACAACGCCCTATTTGCCGCCTCGGGATTGAAAGTTCTTCGCTATCGGTACTACACCCCGAAAGGCGGAGTTGACTTTTCCGGGCTTACACAAGACTTAAATGCGCTTCCGGACAAAAGCGTTGTTCTTTTGCATGCCTGTTGCCACAATCCGACCGGCTACGACCTGACAAAGGCACAATGGGATGAGGTGTTGGATATTTGCCGAAAAAATCACCTGATTGCCTTGCTCGACATCGCTTACCAAGGCTTCGGAGACGGACTTGTCGAAGATACGTACGCCGTGCGTCTTTTTGCCCGGTCCGGGCTGGATTTTTGCGTTGCAAGTTCTTTTTCCAAAAACTTCGGACTGTACGGAGAGCGCATCGGTGCCCTGACAGTTGTCACGCAAAACGAAAAAGAGGCATATGCCGTTTTGACAAACGCCGAAAGCCTCGTACGTAGCAGTTACTCCAATCCTCCGCTTCACGGAGCTCGGATTGTGCGCAACGTTTTGACGGATCCGGAGAAAAAAGGTGCGTGGGAAAAGGAAGTGGCCGGCATGCGAAATCGCATCCGCACAATGCGTATCACACTGGCACAAAACATAAAAGAGATCGGAGCCAAACGCGACTTTAGCTTCATCACACGTCAAAAAGGCATGTTCTCTTACACGGGTTTTACGCCCGAACAAATTGAGCGTTTGGCGCGTGAGTTCGGGATTTATGCCGTCTCTAACGGACGCATTTGTTTGTGCGGATTAAACGACAAAAACATTGCATACGTGGCGGAGGCTTTTTCTGCCGTACTCTGAAAAATCTGCAACAAGAGAAAAGCGTGTCTTTTCTCTCAGAACAACACATCGGGAACGCCCGCTTATCGCCGTCGAAAAAACTTAAAATTGTCTTGCCAATTTTTTCGATTGTGTATATAGTTTCGCTTCTGCATTCCCCGATAGCTCAGTCGGTAGAGCAACGGACTGTTAATCCGTGGGTCGTTGGTTCGAGCCCAACTCGGGGAGCCAGATTGAAAATCGGTCCACCTGTTGGTGGCCTTTTTTTTGCATACTGTCGAATGTAAAGATTAAGAACTGGCAAGACCTCTTAGGCTTTACGAAAGGATTCGTTTCGAGCAATCTCTCCATGCAAACACTTGAGCGCTTTAGCCGGTTCGCCAACAAAACCTTTCCACTGTGGATTCTCGTGTTTGCAGGTCTGGCCTACCTGAAGCCCGAATTCTTTGTCGGTCTTTCGTCCTGGGTTTCCCCCATGCTCGGAATCGTGATGTTCGGCATGGGTTTGACTTTGTCAATTTCAGATTTCAAAGCCGTCCTTTCCCACCCCACGGAAGTTATCCTCGGCATTTTTGCCCAATACAGTTTGATGCCGGCCATTGCCTACGGTCTGTGTGTCTTTCTCAACTTACCGGGGGAACTGGCCATCGGTGTAATCCTGGTCGGAGCCTGCCCGGGTGGAACATCAAGCAATGTCTTGACATACCTGGCGCGCGGCGACGTGGCCCTGTCGGTCACATTGACAAGTTGCACGACGCTTTTAGCTCCCTTTGTCACCCCAACCGTCGTCGCTTGGCTCGCCCAAGAATGGGTTGCTATTGACCCCTTTGCCATGTTCAAATCCATCTGCTGGATTATTCTCATTCCCGTTGCTGCAGGCGTTGCCGTACATGCACTTATCGGAGAAAAAATCCGCAAGGCTTCCGACGTTCTTCCGCTTTTGAGTATCGCAGTCATTGTTGTCATTGTATCCGTTGTCGTCGCCGGTGCTCGCGACTCTTTGGCTCAAGCCGTTCCTTTGGCTTTTCTAGCCGTCATTCTTCATAACGGACTGGGATTGACCCTCGGGTACCTTCTGGCCTTAGCCTGCGGTGCAAATCTTGCCAAGCGCAAGTGCATCGCCCTGGAGGTAGGGACTCAAAACGCCGGGCTCGGTGCTGCCTTAGCTACGTTGCACTTTGCCGCAATGCCGATGATTGCCGTCCCGTCAGCCATTTTCAGTTTCTGGAATATTATTTCCGGGTCGATTGTTGCTTCCTATTTTCGAAAAATTGACCGAGAGAAAACGCACAAAAACGCCGATTTTTGATATAGTTTGCCCGTCTGCCCGTGATGTTTCTGCATCGCGCCCCAGTTTCGGAGTTGTCGCGATTTTTCCCTCTTGAGCTTCGCATCGTGTGCCCGCCCGGCTTGTTTGCGTTTGCAATACGAAAAATCCCGATGGCCGTAATACGTAAGCTTTTTCACAACCGTTGAACAAAGGAATCTCCTGATGAGTGATTTAATCCTCTCCGTTTCCGACAGCGATTTTCAGTCCGAAGTCACTTCAGTGACCGACAGGCCCGTTCTCGTCGATTTTTGGGCACCGTGGTGCGGTCCGTGCCGCATGCTCACCCCTCTGATTGAAGCCGCGGCACAGGAGTATGACGGACGCGTCCTTTTTGCCAAATACAACGTCGATGAAGGCGGCCAAGTCGCCGCCGAATACGGCATACGCGGCGTGCCGACGTTACTTGTCTTTAAGAACGGAGAGCTGATCGGACAGCACACCGGCATGATGGCCAAATCTCAGTTAACCGCCTTTATTGAACAATATCTTTAACCGTTTCTCCTAAGAAAGCAGACGTGCACGAGCGTCTGCTTGATGTTTTCTTTCCTTCTTATTTCATGCATCTTTCAGAACTTAAAACCCTGCACATCAGCCATCTGCTTGACATGGCTACCGACCTTGAGATCGAGAACGCGCAGCGTATGCGCAAGCAAGAGCTCATGTTTGCCATTCTCAAGAAACGAGCCAAAGCCGGAGAGCAAATTTTCGGCGACGGAACTCTTGAAGTTCTTCCGGACGGATTCGGTTTCTTAAGAAGTCCGGACACCAGCTATTTGGCCAGTACCGATGACATTTACATCTCGCCCTCACAGATTCGCCGCTTTAACTTACACACGGGCGACTCCATCGAAGGCGAAGTGCGCACCCCGAAAGATAACGAACGGTATTTCGCACTTGTTAAAGTAGATACCGTTAACGGACAGCCGCCGGAAAATCTCAAGCACCGCATGCTCTTTGAAAACCTCACACCGCTGTTCCCGAACGTGCCGCTCACGCTTGAGCGCAATATGCGCGGCGACGAGAACATCACGGGGCGGTTAATCGACATCATTGCTCCGATCGGAAAAGGCCAGCGCGGATTGCTTGTTGCAAGTCCGAAATCCGGTAAAACCGTTTTGATGCAACACATTGCGCACGCCATCACGGCCAATCACCCCGATTGCATTCTCATCGTTCTTCTGATTGACGAACGTCCGGAAGAAGTGACCGAAATGCAACGCTCCGTACGCGGCGAAGTCATTGCAAGTACATTCGATGAGCCGGCCACACGTCACGTGCAGGTCGCCGAAATGGTCATCGAAAAAGCCAAGCGTTTAGCGGAAAGCAAAAAAGACGTCATCATTCTTTTGGACTCGATCACACGTCTTGCCCGTGCCTACAACACGGTCATTCCGAGTTCGGGCAAAGTTCTGACAGGCGGCGTTGATGCAAATGCCCTACAACGACCCAAGCGCTTTTTCGGTGCCGCACGCAACATCGAAGAAGGCGGATCGCTCACGATTCTTGCAACTGCCTTGATTGATACCGGCTCTCGCATGGACGATGTGATTTACGAAGAGTTCAAGGGCACAGGCAACATGGAAATTCACTTGGAGCGCCGTCTGGCGGAAAAACGCGTCTATCCGGCCATCAACGTCAATCGTTCCGGAACGCGTCGCGAAGAACTTTTGCTCAAACCCGATGTGCTGCAAAAGATCTGGGTGCTCCGCAAGCTTCTTTATGATATGGATGAAATCGAGGCAATGGAATTTCTCTTGGACAAGATGCGCAATACCAAGAGCAATGCCGAGTTCTTTGACATGATGCGTCGCTCGGGCTAGAACCGAAAAAAGCCGCCGAAATTCGGCGGTTTTTCATTTAAGACGGTAACAATA
>DHJT01000066.1:34837-43683 GCA_002404465.1 Sutterella sp. UBA4713
ACTTTAGTCAGGAGTTGCTTACAATCCTTCAAGTAAAAATCCGCTAGCCCGGCTTTTCGTTCACATATCGCACTTCGATAATTTCCAACAGTTCAACGTGAGCCGGGTGGTCGATGGTGGCCGGGGTCGGAAGCTTCACTTGATCACCCTCTCGTGCCTTTAAGAAAACACGCGCAATGGGGCTGACCCAACTTACATCACCGTGTTCGGGATCTGCTTCATCGATTCCGACAATGCGAATGGTGTGCTCAGTATGATCCGAAAGCGATTCGTAAACAACCGTCGCCCCGAAAAAAATCTGATCCGTTTGAGGACGCGAAGCCGGGTCGACCACCTCGGCCGATTCAATACGTTTGTTTAGAAAACGAATCCGCCGATCCATCTCACGCAACCGACGCTTGCCATACAGGTAATCACCGTTTTCGCTACGGTCGCCGTTGCTGGCAGCCCAACTGACAACATTGACCATCGCCGGACGCTCTACATTCACAAGCTTTTCTCGCTCATCAAGGAGCCGCCGGTAGCAAGCCGGGGTCATATAGTTTTTTGTATTAGGCGGCAATCCGGGAAGCTTAACTTCCTCTTCATCGTCATTTAACTGAGAAGAATCCATCTGTTCGTCACCATCCTCGCAAAGAGAAATCTTATTATAAGACGACACAAAAACCGGTCTTCGGTCATCTAAAAATGCTCGCTTTCCGATAAGTACCGCCACTTTCCGTACGGAAGCTTTCCCAGAGTCACCTTCCCGATACGCACGCGTTTGAGGCGTAAAACGCGCAAACCGACCGCTTCGCACATGCGACGAATTTGGCGTTTTTTTCCTTCCTGCAAAACAAAGCGTAACTCACTTTCGTTAAGCCAAGATACTTTCGCCGGCAAAAGACTTTTCCCATCCAGAGTAAGCCCGTGATTTAAAAGTGCCAATCCTTTTTCAGACAAGGCCTTGCGTGCCGCTTGTCCGTCAGAACCGCACACGCGCACGATGTATTCTTTTTCAACAGTCGAAGAAGCATCGATTAACGTCTTAGCCACGCGCCCGTCTTGCGTTAAGACAAGAAGCCCCACAGAATCAATGTCAAGGCGTCCGGCCGGAACAAGGCTTTTAAGTTGAGACGGCGAGAAACGTCTTTTTGACAAATCACCGCCCCAACGGTTTTCCGGTGTAACGAGAACGCGAGCCGGAAGATACCCATCTTCGGCTTGTCCGCTCACATAGCCGACGGGCTTATGCATCAGAATCGTCACGCGCTCTTGTTGCTCACGCCGTGCTGCCCGTTCAACGACAATATTGTCATCGGGGCGCATTTTCTCCCCGAGACACACCGTTCGGCCGTTTACCTTTACAAGACCGGCCTCAATCCAGGCATCGGCCTCGCGACGACTTGCCAAGCCGAGCTCACTCATGCGTTTACTGATGCGAACAAGTGGCTTAGCGGCATCCAGTGCCATCAGACCATCCCCAGCAGGCAGTACTCCATGATGCCCTTTTGGGCATGCAGGCGATTTTCCGCCTCGTCCCAAACAACAGACTGCGGCCCGTCAATAACCGAAGCAGTCACTTCCTCACCGCGATGAGCCGGCAGGCAATGCATAAAAAGGGCCCTCGGATCGGCCGCTGCCATGACGGCATCATTGACTTGGAATGCAGCAAAGTCACGACGGCGTTTTTCGTTTTCTTTTTCAAAACCCATCGATGTCCAGACGTCGGTCGTCACAAGATCGGCTCCCCGAGCCGCCTCAATCGGATCGCGTGTTACGGTGTAGTAATCGCCGGAAGGAATCAAGCTCGTATCAACCGGGTAACCCTCGGGAATAGCCAGTGTCATTTCAAAACCCAGAATTTTGGACGCTTCCAACCACGAGTAACTCATGTTGTTCGCATCTCCGATCCAAGCCACCTTCTTTCCGCGAATCGATCCTCTGTGCTCCATATAAGTCATGATATCAGTCATGATTTGCACGGGATGATATTCATTTGTCAGACCGTTAATAACGGGAACTCGGCTGTTTTGAGCGAACGCCAAAAGACGATCCTGACCGAAAGTGCGAATCATCACTAAGTCGACCATGCGACTGATGACGCGTGCCGTATCTTCAATTGATTCAGACCGCCCTAATTGCGATCCCTGACTTGTCAGGTTGATCACGTTGCCGCCCATCTGGTAAAAACCCGTCTCAAAAGAGACGCGCGTACGAGTACTGGCCTTCTCGAAAATCATCGCCAGAACCTTTCCGTGAAACGGTTCATAAGGAGTGCCGGCCTTTTGCCGAGATTTAATCCAAAGAGCACGCTCGAGCATATGCTCAAGCTCTTGAGCGCTGAAATCAGCGAGCTTCAAAAAATGCCGTAATAAAGCCATTATGTCATCCTTATTTTTCTAACTTGACGGTCATCGGATAATCCCAAATCGGCCCCGAGAAGGGAACGTCACTGACACGAGCCCCGATCGGGCACTGGCGCCGCTTAAATTCCGCTCGGTGCGTCATACGGACAATCCGCTCGACAAGACACCTATCGAATCCAGCTTTAACGATTTCGGATACCGGCTTGCCCTGCTCAACATAAAGACGTAAAACGGCATCCAAAACAGGGTATTCCGGAAGACTCTGAGAATCTTTCTGTCCTTCGCGCAACTCTGCCGAAGGAGCTCGCGAAATAATGCTTTCCGGAATAAGCTCACGGCCGGCTCTCGCATTGCGATACCGTGCGAGCGCCCAAACATCGGTCTTGTAAATGTCAGAGATTGCCTCAAAGGCCCCAGTGGTATCTCCGTAAAGCGTGGCATAGCCGGCGGCCGACTCGCTCTTGTTGCTCGTGGCAATAACCAAACGCCCGAACTTGTTGGCGTAGGCCATCAAAAGATTTCCGCGGATACGTGCCTGAAGGTTCTCTTCCGTTGCATCCCAAGTCGTACCCTCAAAATCCTCGGCAAGCTCCTTGCGATAGGCATCAAAAAGAGCGCCGATCGGTCGGATGGTGTAATGAATGCCGAGATTTTTTGCCAGCCTCTTAGCTTCCGTCAAACTCAAATCCGTCGTATACCGCGTAGGCATCATGAGCGTATAGACGTTTTCCGGGCCCAAGGCATCGGCACTGATTGCGGCAGTCAAGGCGCTGTCGATGCCCCCCGAAAGTCCGATTTGCACCGATTGAAAACCGTTCTTGTAAACGTAATCATGCAGCGCCAAGACAAGAGCATCGTAAAGCTCTCCGAGTTCATCGGGAGAGGAATCTGGAAGTTCTTGTGCGTTCGTTAAATCCACGGTCTTAAAGTCCTCGGCTGAGCGAGATAAACGCGCCGTACAAACTCCTTGTCGATTGCAAACGAAACTGGAGCCGTCAAACACCCATTCATCGGCTCCGCCGACAAGATTCGCAAAAAGAATCGGAAGATGCAGCTCTTTCGCTGCCTTCTTTGCCAAGATTAAACGTTCGGCCGGTCGCGAGCGTTTAAACGGATCGGCCGAAATCACCAGAACAGCCTCAGCGCCGCGCAGTTTCATGTCAGAAACCGAAGCACTCAAGGAGTCGATTTGCGTCAGGATTCCGAAGCGGGTCCCGGAAATTTCAACAACTTCACCGGAGACAACCAATCGGTTTTTCCCGTTTTCCACGAGCACGATTCCGGGCGTCATACCGAAAAGCACCGGTACGGCAAGCGTCTCGGTCAGTGTCGTAAAAGCTTCTTTTTGTCCGAGCAAAAATTCCGCTCGTCGAGCAAACCCTTCCACCGGATACCCGGCCAAAGCTCCGAGCGGCGCGACAAGAAGCCCGGCGCCTTCCTTTTGAGCCCGCAATGAAGCCTCGCGCAACTTGCCTGCGTTTTTATGAAAATCGCCGACAGATGCATTGATTTGAAAAATTGAAACGCCTAACATGATTGTTTGTCCTTTCATTTTCTATGCGGGGCAATTGTAGCTACAACCTTTTTAAGGAGCGTTTTCTTGAGTTTTGAATCTGCAAAAGCGCAACTCGCGCGCCACAACCTCTCAGACAAAATACGTATTTGTGACGAGCCGACGCCGACGGTCGAGACCGCGGCGCATGCGCTCGGGTGCGCACCGGGCAATATCGCCAAGACTTTAGCCTTTTTGGTCGAAGGGAGGCCTATATTAATCGTAGCAGCCGGAGATGCCCGTATTGATAACAAAAAATTCAAATCCGTCTTCCACGTCAAAGCGAGCATGATCGCACATGACTCGATTGAAGACTACACAGGCCATCCGATGGGCGGCGTTTGCCCGTTCGGGGTCAAGGAAGGATGCCGCGTGTACCTTGATGTATCACTTAAGCGATATGAAAAAATTTTCCCTGCCTGCGGAACGCGCCACAGCGCCGTAGAACTCACGCTTGACGAACTCACGGAAAGTGCCGAAGCCGTCGGCTGGGTGGATGTTTCAAAGGATCCCGCTCCTGTCGCAGGCTAAGCGTTTCAGAGTAAGAGAAATTGTTTTCGGGTCCGAGGCATGTACAAGCACCACATCCTGAAATCCGGCTTGGCGTAGTGCCAGATCGCAACGCGGGTGGAAGGTAAGAGCGACTCCGGATGTAAACCAAGCAAAGGCACCGGGAATATCGCCGAGTACTCTTTTAAAAACTTCGACCGCCTCAGTGCTTGTTAGGAAAACGATAGGGACCTCCTCCTTTTCCATAGCCGTCAGAAGCGCGTCTTTTTTTTCCGGAGTCAGGACAAAAGGAACGCGCTCATAGACACACAATTTTTCGACATGCGTACCCGAAGCCGCCAACTGTTCGGAGAGCCACTCCCGCCCGCTTTGTGCTCTGAAGATTAAAAGAGATTTCGGAAGCCCTGTCTTTTTCATCGCCGCCCAAAGCGCTTCGCTGCCGGAGGCTGCAACGTCGCCTTCCGGGCAAAGGATGCGAATCGAATCACCCCAGGCTGCACGAGCCGCTCGGGCCGTCGCACTTCCGGCGCAACAGACTGTCACGGACACCGGTATAGTCGGCATGTGCGAATGTGCAAAAGAGACGGCTGTGGGACTGACAAACAAAAATGCCTCAAAACGCGTTGCCTCCGTCAGTTTTCGATGAACAGTATCGGGAAAGCTCGGGGATCTAAACGAAAAAGCCGGCCAAACCCAAGCCGCAAAACCACTCAACTCACGAACCAGAAGCTGCGATTCCTGTTGCGGACGCGTCAGAATCAAGCGAACCGTCCGCATCATTTTGCTTGCGTCTCCGACAAAACGATCTCAAGAAGCTCTTGCGCTCCTTGCTTTAGGAGTTGCTCAATGACACACACGGCAAGCTCTTGCGCCTGTGAATACGGAGCACAATCTTGAGCAAAGAGCATACGACCCGTTCGGTGGTCGCCGACAAGTGCACGAAGCCAAAGGCTTCCGTCCCGATCAGTCGCATATGCGGCGAGCGGTACCTGACAAGAGCCGCCTAATGCCCGGCTGACGGCGCGTTCGGCCGCACATGCCGCTCGTGTTTTTTCATCGTTAAGAAATGAGATGGTTCGGAGCATCTGTTTGTCGTCCGAGCGAATTTCGATTCCCAGGGCCCCTTGTCCGGGAGCCGGAAGACTCACGTCGAAGGGAATCCACTGACGGATGCGATTTGAAAAACCGAGGCGCTTTAACCCCGCCCCGGCCATAATCAACGCATCGAACTGCCCGTCATCGAGTTTAGCCAAGCGCGTTCCGACATTACCGCGCACGGATCGAACAGCAAGGTGCGGATACCGGTTCTTGAGCATCAATTCGCGCCGCAAACTCGAAGTTCCGACAACGGCGCCCGCGGGCATATCCTCTAAAGACGCAAAACGAGAACTGACAAAAGCGTCACGCGGATCTTCACGCACTGTAACGGCTGCCAAGGAAAAGCCCTGCGGCAATTGCATCGGTACGTCCTTAAGGGAGTGGACTGCAAGATCGGCTCTTCCCTCTTGCATAGCCGTCTCGAGCTCCTTGACGAAAAGCCCTTTGCCACCGACAAGCGAAAGTTTCTTATCAAGAATCTTATCGCCACGCGTTGTCATACCGAGAATCGAAACATCATAGGCCGGGTAGCGCGTCTGAAGTAACGATCGGACATGCTTGGCCTGCCAGAGAGCTAAAGCGCTCTCGCGACTGGCGATGACAATTGTTTGTTTTCCCATGGTGCTTTTAAGTCCTTTCTGAAAAACCGCCTGTTTTTTAACGGCCAAAAACGACTTGAAATTGTACCGAAAAGCAACCGTTATCCTGCTTGTAAAATCGAATAGGGGCACCCCCGGCGAAGAAGAACCATTTATTTGGATTGGTAGAAACGTCAGCGCAAATCTGAGACTTTAGTCCGGGAAGACCTCACGCATATCTTTTTTTCAAATCAACCCTGTCGGATTTCTTCTCTCAAGGAACAGACCGCTCCAGCGGAAGTAAAATCAAACGCTGACCGTATAATTCTTTTCAAGACAAAATCCCGTGTGAACCAGATGAGAAATGGCAGAAAGCGTCCTTAAGATGGTTCCTTACGGCGAATCGAATTTTTTCGATTTTGCGTGCGGACAATCTTGCCTATGTTGACAAGACAGCATTCATCGAAAAGCTCGAAAGGTTTGTAAACCGCTTTCCATTCATCGTCCGCCCTCAAAACCTTCTACTCAAAAATCAAGGAGGCCGCTGCTAAAGGCCCTGTTGCTCGAGTTTTCATCACCGGCGTCACAACAATTCAGCTCGATTCGATGACTTCGGGATTTTCGATCGCAGAGAATCTGACCACTAATCCGGTCTTTGCAACGATGTTCGGGTTCACAGAAGCCGAGTTGCGGAACTTAATTCCTCAGATTGTCAATCTTCACAAATGCGGAAAGACGTTCGACGAAATTTTTAACCGGATGAAAGAGTGGTACAACGGATATTGTTTTAACCCAAAGCGAAACAAAACCGTTTTTAATGCTTCGATGTGCCTCAATTACTTAAAGCAACTGAGTCTGTTCGGAGAAGAGCCTGATGACTTGCTCGATCCGTCGGTTGCCAACAGCTTGGACAAAATCGAGGCCATTTTCTCTTTAGGTGATGCGTCCCTTGTCAAAGAGATTGTTGCCCGAGCGCTCAATCACGAACCGATTGATTTCGGCGGCAAGCTTCAAGTTCTCAACTTGAACAAATCGAACGGACTCGATCGTGAAGCTCTTTTATCTGCCCTCTTTTACATGGGCTTTTTAACCTTTGCTCCGAATGATTGGGAAACGCTCACGGTACCCAATCGAGCCATTGGGATTCAGTTCTTTGAATATTACTTTAAGAATGTTTTGAAAACGACACGTTACTCATTTAAGAATGAAGAATTTTCCGTAGCCTACAAAGCTTTAGCGGGCGGAGACCCCAAGCCTTGGCTTGATCTTGCCGATAAGCGTCTGATGGAAACAAGCGGCCTTCACCTAGCTACGCACGCTAATGAAACGACCTTCCAGGCAATTCTCTCTTCGACACTCTGGGCATCATCCGAGTGTTGCGGGAAGCTCGAACTCGAATCGCGCGGAGGAAACTCAGGCTTTATCGATTTGCTCTTGACACCAAGGCACGAAGCTTCGCTTCCGAGCTACGTCATCGAACTTAAACTTCTTAAGTCCGAAGCAACCGATGAGACCGTAAAAAAAAGCCCTTGTCGGCGCTAAAAGACAAGCCGAGCGATACCCCCGTGGAGAAGCCCTCAAGGACATCCCGAACCTCAAGTGTCTTGCCGTTGTTTACAAAGGATTGCGCTTAGCCGCTTCGGCAGTCTGCTAAGTTTGGGATTTTTCCTCTACCTATTACAATAACGAAGCTTCTCGGCTCCCTTCTTTGATGAGAAGGCTGAGCCTTTGACCTTCTTATTTTTTTCGTATTTCTATGCAAGAAGAACACAACAATTCAATCGATCCGTTACACGCCAAGAAAGAGGCCTGGTCCGGCCGTTTTTCCGAACCCGTTGCGGATTTTGTCCTTCGTTATACGCAGTCCGTCAGTTTCGACAAACGCATGGCTCAAGCGGACATCACCGGGTCTTTAGCACACGCCGCGATGCTCGAACACTGCGGCATTCTCTCGGCCAAAGATTTAGCCGATATTCGCCGCGGCATGGCGCAGATTTCAGAAGAAATTCAAAGCGGAAAATTCATTTGGCAATTGGAATTAGAAGACGTACATTTGAACATCGAGGCGCGTCTCACACAGCTCATCGGCGATGCCGGAAAGCGTCTTCACACAGGACGCAGTCGAAACGACCAGGTCGCCACGGATATTCGGCTTTATCTCAGAGGCGAGATTGACACCATCGTGCACCTGATTGATCGATTGCAACAAGTTCTTGTCGCTCAGGCGCGAAAAGAATATGACACCGTCATGCCGGGCTTTACACACATGCAAGTTGCACAACCTGTGACGTTCGGACACCATATGCTTGCGTACGTCGAAATGTTCGAGCGAGACAGAGAACGTATGATTGATTTGCGTCATCGCGTCAACCGCTCCCCGTTGGGGGCAGCTGCCTTGGCCGGGACAACCTATCCGATCGACCGAGAATACTCCGCCCGCCTCTTAGGTTTTGAAGCCGTTGCTCAAAATTCGCTCGATGCCGTGAGTGACCGCGATTTTGCCATCGAGTTTTCCGCTGCCGCAAGCTTAATTATGGTGCACATCTCGCGCCTTTCCGAAGAGCTTGTTTACTGGATGAGTCAGCGCTTCTCGTTTGTCCGACTTCCCGACCGTTTCACAACCGGTAGCTCCATCATGCCGCAAAAGAAAAATCCGGACGTTCCGGAAACGGCTCGCGGCAAGTGTTCACGCGTTGTCGGCGATTTAATGAGCCTTACAATGCTTATCAAAGGATTGCCGCTTGCTTACAACAAAGATTT
>DHJT01000070.1 GCA_002404465.1 Sutterella sp. UBA4713
CATTTCCGCTCAGCTTTTTGCCAATTCGGCCGGTGTTAAATACAAAGCCATTCCCTACGGCGGAACAGCCGATCAGCTTTTGGCATTGCGGCAAGGTGAAGTGGATTTTTCCTGCCCGAAGATTGCCGACGTCGCCAGCATGATTCGCGGCGACAAACCTGAACTTCGCGTTCTCGGTGTCTTTGATACCAAGCGCGATGCAGCGTTACCGGATGTTCCGACATTAAAGGAACTCGGATACTATCCGCAGTGGTACGGTTCGGCTCGCGCCATCGTCCTGCCTAAAGGCGCTAAACCGGAAATGGTGAAGTTCTACGCCGACGCCTTCTTAAAGACGATGCAAGATAAGGAATGCGCGGAATTGCATCACAAGGCGGGCTTTAACATGGACTACAAAAATCCCAAAGAGCTTGCCGACTTAATCAAGGCGCAAATTGAATTCTGCCAGATGACGGTTAAACCGGAATTCTGGAAGTAATCAAGGATTATCTGCAGTAATACGAAGTTTTCCTCCCTTCGTTTTCGCTTTGTCGGGTGTGCGAGAGCGGAGGGAGGATTTTTTTAGCTTAAAGCGTGTGTTTCGGGTGAATTTCCTGCAGGGAATACACACGTGTATCTGCGAGATGCTTAATCCCTTCGACAGCGGCGCGCCCGCCGGCGATTGTCGTAAAGTACGTGATTCGGTTCCCTAATGCGGCAAGACGAATTGCACGGGCATCGTTAATTTCGCCTTTCGATTCATTGCTTGTCATGATTACGAGTTGCAAGGCCTTGTTCTTAATCATGTCAAGAACGTTCGGTCGGCCGTCACTTACCTTATTAATCACTTTGCAGTCAATTCCGGCATGCGCAAGCGCCCGGGCCGTTCCGCGCGTGGCTACGAGTTTGTAACCGGCATCGGATAGTTCGGCAGCAACGACGATGGCCTTGGGCTTGTCGTCATCGCGCACGGAAATAAAGACCGTCGATCCGGCGGGAGGAAGGGTGTTTCCGGCTCCGAGTTGGCTCTTAAAAAGCGCTTCGCCGAAGGTTTGTCCGACGCCCATAACTTCACCGGTCGAACGCATCTCCGGCCCTAACACCGGATCGACCCCGAGGAATTTGGCAAAAGGAAAGACCGCTTCTTTCACGCAGATATGCGTCGGTTTGACTTCAACGGCAATCCCTTGTTTTTTAATTGAGTCCCCGACCATGCAGCGCGCCGCAACCTTAGCGACTTGAACACCTGTGGCTTTCGAGACAAAGGGAATGGTTCGGCTTGCCCGCGGGTTAACTTCAAGGACGTAGACCTGCGGATTTTCCGTAACGGCATTTTTGATGGCAAATTGCACGTTCATGAGCCCGACGACGCCCAAAGCCTTTGCCATTAAGATAGTCTCACGTCGCACCTCATCGAGGATATCTTCCCTGAGACTGTAAGGCGGAAGCGAACAGGCCGAGTCGCCCGAATGCACGCCGGCCGCTTCAACGTGTTGCATGAGTCCGGCAATTTTCACGACGGTGCCGTCGCTGACGGCATCAACGTCCATCTCAATGGCGTCGTCAAGGAATCGATCCAAAAGAACCGGACTTTCTTCGCTCACGACAATCGCTTCGTGCATGTAGCGCATCAGTTCTTTGTCATCGTGCACGATATCCATGGCGCGTCCGCCGAGTACGTAACTCGGACGCACGACAATCGGATAGCCGATTTCATGAGCACACTGTAAGGCCGCAGATTCCGTGTGTGCCGTCCGATTTTCGGGCTGACGAAGACCGAGCTTGGTAATGAGTTCTTTAAAGCGCTCTCGGTCTTCGGCACAGTCAATGGCATCGGTCGACGTGCCGATGATGCGAATGCCTTCCTTTTCCAGCGCACGGCAAATCTTCAGAGGCGTTTGCCCACCGTACTGTACGATAACGCCGTCGGGCCTTTCCGTTTCACAGATTTCCAAAACATCTTCGAGCGTTACAGGTTCAAAATACAGTCGGTCGGACGTATCGTAATCAGTTGAAACCGTTTCCGGATTACAGTTAACCATAATAGTTTCATAACCGTCTTCGTGCAACGCCATCGCGGCATGAACACAACAATAGTCAAATTCGATACCCTGACCGATTCGGTTCGGCCCGCCTCCTAATACGACGATCTTCTTTCGTGACGACGGATTGGCTTCGTTTTCCTGGGCATACGTCGAGTACATATATGCCGTTTTCGTTTCAAACTCAGCCGCACATGTGTCGACACGCTTGTATACGGGACGTAGGCCGAACGCGTGGCGTCTTTCTCGAACGATTTTCTCGTCAGTTTTCAGTAGGCGCGCAAGACGTTTGTCGGAAAAGCCTTTTTTCTTTAAATAGTACAACGCATCTTTTTCCAGCGTTTCAATTGAGACCTTCTCAAGACGCTTTTCAATGCAAACGAGTTCCTGAATTTGCGCAAGGAACCAAGGATCGATCGCCGTCATGGCATGAATTTCGTCGATTGACATGCCAAGACGCATAGCATCGGCTACATAAAAAAGACGTTCGGGACCGGCCTCACTGATCTCATGGATGATTTCTTCTCGATCGGTCGAAAGGCTCGTGAGCCCGTCTTTTCCTGTTTCCAGACCTCTGAGCGCTTTTTGTAAAGATTCTTGGAACGAAGAACCGATGGCCATCACTTCACCGACGCTTTTCATCTGCGTAGTTAAGCGGTCGTCGGCTTGCGGGAATTTTTCAAAAGCAAAGCGCGGAATCTTCGTGACAACGTAATCAATCGTCGGCTCAAAGGAAGCCGGCGTTGCACCGTTTGTAATGTCATTTTTGAGTTCATCGAGCGTGTAGCCGACGGCAAGCTTGGCTGCAATCTTTGCAATCGGGAAACCCGTTGCTTTTGAGGCCAGTGCCGAAGAGCGCGATACGCGCGGATTCATTTCGATGACAATCAATCGGCCGTTTTTCGGGTTGACGGCAAACTGAACGTTTGAGCCGCCGGTATCCACGCCGATTTCGCGCAGTACGGCAATCGAGGCATCGCGCATGCATTGAAATTCACGATCGGTCAACGTCTGGGCCGGGGCAACGGTAATGGAGTCGCCCGTATGAATCCCCATAGGGTCAAGATTTTCAATTGAGCAAACGATGATGCAGTTGTCACTCTTGTCACGAACGACTTCCATCTCGTATTCTTTCCATCCGAGAAGGGATTCTTCAATCAAAAGCTCGTGCGTAGGCGAGAGTTCCAAACCGCGCCGGCAGATCTCGACGAACTCCTGCATGTTGTAGGCAATACCGCCGCCCGTACCTCCTAAAGTAAAGGAAGGGCGAATGACGGCAGGAAAACCGACTTGCGTTTGAACGCGAAGCGCTTCGGCCATGTCGTAGGCGATTCCCGATCGTGCCGATTCAAGACCGATACGGCTCATCGCCTGTTTAAAGCGTTGTCTGTCTTCAGCCTTGTCAATCGCTTCGGGGGACGCTCCGATAAGTTCGACATGATATTTTTTAAGAACACCCGTGCGATTGAGTTCCATCGCAAGATTCAAGGCTGTTTGGCCTCCCATCGTCGGCAAGATGGCGTCGGGTTTTTCTCTGGCGATGATGCGCTCTAAGACTCGCGCATCCAAGGGCTCGATATAGGTTGCATCGGCCGTGTCCGGATCGGTCATAATCGTTGCCGGGTTGGAATTGACGAGAATGACTCGATAGCCTTCTTCGCGAAGGGCTTTGCAGGCTTGGGCTCCGGAGTAGTCGAATTCACAGGCTTGGCCGATGATAATGGGACCGGCGCCGATAATCAGTACGGATTTAATGTCAGTGCGTTTTGGCATTTTTCTACCTTGTTTTCAGTCATGCAGTCGCGTTATTGATGTCCGAAATGCATTTCGGGCAAATATAAAGGCCGATCTATCGTCGGTTCTTTCGCATGAGTAAGGCAAACTGATCGAATAATGAAGCGATGTCATGGGGTCCGGGACTGGCTTCCGGATGCCCCTGAAAACTCATTGCCGGGCTATCAAGAAAAGTCAATCCCTGCAGTGTTCCGTCAAAAAGACTTGCATAGGTACCTTGCACGTTATCCGGCAGTGTCGACTCATCGACGGCAAAACCGTGATTTTGGCTTGTGATATAGACTCGATGTGTGCGACGGTCAGCAACAGGATGATTGGCACCGTGATGACCGAACTTCATTTTGACTGTCTTAGCACCGGCGGCAAGTGCCATGATTTGATGGCCTAAGCAAATGCCGAAAAGCGGCACTTTTTTTTCTAAAAAAATGCGTGCGGCGTCGATGGCATAGGTACACGGTTCCGGGTCCCCGGGACCGTTGGAAAGAAAAACACCGTCCGGATGCATCGCCAGCACATCTTCGGCCGGTGTTTTTGCCGGAACAACCGTTACGCGTATGCCGCGTTCTGCCATCATCCGCAGGATGTTGTGCTTAATGCCGAAATCGTAAGCGACAACATGAAATTCAAAGGAACTCGGTTTGTCAAATCCGGGTTCGCCGTTTTCGCCTCGCAACGTCCAAAGTCCTTCCTTCCACGCATAGGGTTTGTCGGTCGTAACGATTGAGGCAAAATCGCGACCGACCATAGACCCCCAAGAACGCGCCTGATCAAGGGCCTTTTGAATTTGCTCTTCGGTCAATCGTTCATTTTGAGCAACGACGATGGTCCCGGCCATGGCGCCGTGATTTCGCAAGTGACGCACGAGGGCTCGCGTATCAATATCGAAAAGGGCACACTTGCCGTTGGATTTCAAATAGTGTTCAAGCGAGTCGGTTGCTCGAAAGTTGCTCACAATCGGCGTCGCGCATCGAAAAATCAGACCGGATGCTGCAATGGACGGGCCTTCCTTGTCTTGATCGTTCACACCGACATTGCCGATATGCGGATATGTCAACGTGACGATTTGTCCCGTATAGCTCGGATCGGTCAAGATTTCCTGATATCCGGTCATGGCGGTATTAAAGACCACCTCGGCCGTGACGGAACCTGCGGCACCCAAAGAGCGTCCGCGATAGACGGTTCCGTCGGCAAGCGCCAAAGCAGCTTCGGGATATCTGTTTATTTCAATGGAGTTCAAATGTCTCTCCTAAAAGCGCAGAGGGTATCCTGTAGTTATGCAAAGAGCGGGGCCTTGGCGCCCGCTTTCTCAGGATAGGCGGGATTCGATTGATCGACTCCCTTATATACAACGAAAACAAGCGATTATAGAGAAAACTTGCCTTACACAATAAGTTTTCGCACCCTGAAGACTTGCTGAATTGCCGAAACGCATCATCCGAGACGACACGCCTTTTTTCATCGCGGGCGATAAAGACTCTGCTATATTCGAAATAAACGAGACAAAGGGCAGAGGTACTGCTTTGAAATCTTCGAGAGCGCACGTAACAAAATCGGCCCTTTGAGGGCAACGGGCCGTTTCAGTAAAAAAAAGAAGAACGTTCTTCTGACGTCTCGTGTTAACGACATGAATTTTTTTCGTGAGGAAAACTATGGAAAAAATTTCTCTACTAACAGGTGTCATCGATATGCATGTCCATACGGCACCGGATATTTGTCGACGCACCTATAACGATTTGGAATTGACGACTTCGGCCGTTCGATCCGGCGCCAGAGCCATCGTCATCAAGGGGCATCATTGCTCAACCGTGGCACGTGCGACACTATGTAATGCCTATAATCGGGCAACCTTCGGGGATAATGCTTTTACCATGTACGGCGGATTGGTTTTGAACTATGAAGCCGGTGGCTTAAATCCCAAAGCCGTACGTACAGCACTTGAAATGGGGGCCAAGGTCATTTGGCTTCCGACTGTCGATGCTCAAAACGATTACAGTAAGCACGGCAAATCCGGCGGAATTCGATTAACCGATGAAAGAGGATTGCCGGTTTCCGAACTTCATGCCATTTATGCTTTAGTCAAAGAATATGACGCCGTTCTTGCGACCGGTCACATTTCCCCGAAAGAAATCCGATGTGTGGTCGATAGCGCTCGCAATGCAGGCGTACAAAAGATTGTCATTACCCATCCGGAATATTGGGTTGTGGATTTAAGCTTCGAAGAGCAAAAAGAATTAGTCTCGAATTACGACGTCATCTTGGAACGTTGCTTTATGCAACCGCTCAAAAGCGGGCAATGGATCTGCAATGCAGACCGTAACCTTGAGGCCATCGGACAGATCGGGACGGAAAATACAATCCTCTCGACGGACTGCGGCAATCCGATAACGCCGCCATGGGAAAAGTCCATGGAGCGGTACTTGCAATTTATGATTGATCACAATATCAGCCAGAAACAATTACGCCGCATGACACGAACAACGCCTTCCATGCTCTTAGGACTTGCGGATACTGCACTGTAGAAAAGTGCATTTTCCCATCAGAGTCCCGTGGAAATCTGTGAAACAATAAGATTTCTTCATAAAAAAATCTTTTTTGAAACGAAGGAAAAAAGGAGATTTCGAATTTAAAGAGGGGAAAAGACTTTCTGACTTATACGTAAGGTCAGATGTTCGAGCCGACGCATTTATCCAATCTGCCGAGCGAGCAGGGCACTGTCCTGCAAGCACATAACTTCAAACGGAGGACATATGAAAAAACAATTTTTCTTAGCGGCTTTAGCTTGTGCGACACTCGTTGCCGCCGGAGCTAGTTATGCGTGTTCAACAATGGTTGTCGGCAAAGCCGTCTCAAAAACCGGCACAATCATCGTCGGTCATAATGAAGATAATGACCTGCGAATTGTCACATCGCAGTACTATGTTCCGGCAGCCGATCATGCTCCCGGCGAAATGATCGAATACGAACCGGATGCAGCACGCATCCCGCAAGTTCCCCATACGCTCGGTTTCTACTGGACACAAACATTACACCCGGCCGGTTACTCGTATTCGGATGGCTTTGTCAATGAAAACGGCGTCGTTCTTGCTTCGAACCAAAGCTATGATGCAACGGAAGGTAACGAAGCATTACAGGAAGGCGGCGTCGGTTACGGCATCCGACGCTTAATTGCCGAACGCGCCAAGAACGCACGCGATGCTGTGGCCATTGCCATCGACCTTGTCACGCGTTACGGGTATCGCGCTTCCGGACGCGTGTATACAGTTGCGGACAAAAACGAGGCTTGGCAGATAAACCTGCTACACGGCGGACGCTATGTTGCTAAAAAACTCAAGGATAACGAAGTCACTTACGTCGCCAATGCATTTACGCTCGGCCATGTTGACTTGAATGATCCCGATGTCGTTGCCTCACCTGATTTAATCGAACACGCCATTGCCGTCGGACGTTACAAGCCCGCAAAAGCCGGTGACTACTCGGACTTTAATTTCCGCGAAGCCTATCAAACCAAAAAGCGGCGCGCCGTTGATTGGATTCAAAGGCGTGCCCAGCGTGGTTGGGAACTTATTACAGGAAAAGAAATACGCGACCCGGAAGCTATGCCGTATTCGTTTGTTCCGAACAAAAAACTCGGTGTTGATGATGTTAAGGCTGTCCTAAGGTCTCACTCCAAGTACGAAAAACGTTCCGGTGCATACCACAAGGGCATGAACGACATTTGCAATCTCGGTACCTTTGAATCGGCTGTGTACGTTCAGGACGAAAATCCACTTCTGATTCGAGGCTATCGCACTTCGGGACGTCCGTCGGAATCCCTCTATGTCCCGTTTTACCCACTGGCAAAACCATCTGCTCGTCAAGCCATCTTAACGCCTGAAGAAGCGACGGCGCAGCAGTTCCATGGAAAATCCGAAAGCTTCGATTACAAGCCCGACTTTTCCCTTTATACATTTTTGAATGCTCAAAACTACACGGAACTATTAGGCACACAAAAGCAAATGCGTCGCGTTATCGGAAAACTCGAACACGCATGGGATAGCGAGGGCAGCGCAATTTACAAGAAAGCCAAAGCCTTGAGTCAGTCGATTTCACCTGAAAAAGCCGAGGATTTTCTTCATGCCTACAACGTGCGGGCCTATGATGAAGCGACGTGGGCAATGCGCCGGTATATGCGAAAGCTTCCGACGGTTGACATTCAGATTAACGCCTCACGTCTGAGCAAATCGGCCCCGGGCACAATTCAGGTGACTGTTTTCGGTAGCAAAACCGTCCCGGCAGCAAAAATTAACGTCAAAACGGCGCAATTCGGGATAGCGTATCCGAACGGCGACACAGAATACATTGATTTAACGAAAGCGTCATCGATGAATGTTGCCGATATGAACGGTGACGGAATCGAAGATGCTGTCTTAGCCTTTGACGGCAAGAGCGTTTTGAAAGAAGCCGTAGAGGGAATTTATCTCGACCTATGGTTCAAGGCC
>DHJT01000083.1:0-7169 GCA_002404465.1 Sutterella sp. UBA4713
TAAGAGTGTCCGGCAGAAAAGTCTTTGTTTTCAAAGCAATCGGACAGCCTCTTTGAAAAATCCGGGGAGGGCGGATGCATCGCTTTTTTGCCAATAGCGGCGTAAAGCCGTGTCGTTCAGGGCAAGAAGGAAGTCAAGGAACAAAGTATCCGGCAATCTGCAGTGCGTAACCGACAAAAATGAGCGCAATGCCGATTAGAACGTAGCGCTTTTCTTTGACGGCGTTTTTGTGCAAATTGGGAATGTCGCGCCAGGTTCCGGCGATGCGCTCATCGCGCATGAGAATTGTCCAAAGACTGAAAGCCGTACCTAAAAAAGAAAGAATGATGCCCAAAATACTGCAGACCATATCCGAGTAAATCCGTGATGAACATGAAAAAACAGTGCTGATTTTAACGAGTTCAAAACAGGAGCGCACCGCTCGCGGGAAAATAAAAGGTCTTTTGCGGACAAGTGCTTTCGGACAGGGCAAATGGGGTCTGCGCGGACACGAGCAGTATCCCGTGAAAGTTGCGGCAACACGCAGAATGCTTTTCGGGATCTAACTAAAAGGCGTTATCTCGAGAATCGTAGGGGGTCTGGGAAATTTCTTTGACGAGTGCCGCGTAAAAGGCGTGACGCGCCGGGTCGATTCGTCCCTCTTGTACGGCTTTAAGAACCGAGCAGCCCGGTTCATGCGTGTGCGTGCAGTTGTAATAGCGGCAGCCGGAGACATACCGGGCAATGTCGGGCATGGCATGTAAAAGATCATCCGGTGTGACGTGTGCCAGGCCGAATTCTTGAAAGCCCGGAGAATCGATGATTTCAAAGGAAGTATCTGCGATTGTGACCGGATAAAGGCGTGTTTCGGTCGTTGTTTGTTTTCCGATATCCAGGGCCAGGGAAAACTCGCGCGTTCTGGCACGCGCCTCGGGAACCAGTGTGTTGATGAGGGTGCTTTTCCCCATTCCCGATTGTCCGACGAGAACAACGGTTTTTCCGTTAAAGACGGCGGCAAGCTTTTCGCGCGTTGCTTCCGGGGCGGTTTTGGCGGAAATGCTCAGAACCGTCTCTCCGATCGACTCAAGTTTCCGAGCAAAAAGAGCAGAGGCACTTTCCGGAGTGCTCAACTCCGATTTCGTTTGCAAGACAACGGGACGGATGCCGGCCTTTTTCGCTGCCACGAGGGCCTTCCAGACAAACCAGGGATTAAAAGTCGGACGCTCGGCAAAAAGGATTGCGACGATGTCAACATTCGCAGCCAGTATTTTCACGCGCCGGGCATCGCTTCGAAAGAGCGTGTTGCGCCGGGGGTTAATTGAAAGGATCGAGACCTTTCCTCCGACCGGAATCGAGCACGTGACGATATCGCCGACGACGGCATCGCCCTTTTTTCCCTTGCGGCCGGCCTCAAACGTATGACCCTCTTTATCGGTCACAAAATAGATTCGGCCGTGGGAGGCCGTGATGCGAGCGGTAAAGTTCGAAGTGTCCGTCATGGGGCTTTAGATTCTCATCGTGCGGTTTTTCAGGTTTGTCGCCTCGACAAGCGCCTCTTTGGCCCCCTGCACGAGGCGTGCGTTATTTTGTGCTGTATTTTCTTCGCGTCGCGTCAAGACGGCGTTAAAAAGGGCTTGTCTGTCTGCGAGTTTTTCCTTCCGTGCTTTGAGCGCAAGGAGGCGTAATTTCTCAGCCTCGCACTGAGCTGCCGAAATGCGCTGCGTAATATGTGGGCGGCGATGGTTGGCAAGCGAATACAGACGGTTGGGCGTGAGTGTGTTTCGGTAGTCCGTATGCAGTTTGACGATTGCACGAATTAAAGGCACGGCGCCGATTGTGTGGACCACACAGGCATCGGCATCGTACTCGAGCATACGGGTAAAGAGGTGAACGAGAAAAACAATCGGATACAAAACAACCGGAAAGGTCGTCAGAACGATACCCGTCAAAAGACCGGGAATTGCCGCTCCGTTTTCAAGGGCCATCGCCGGGTGGATTCCCAAGGCTTCGTAAAAGTAGGGTTTTTCCGCGAGCCAAGCAAAGCCCCACCAAAAGGCGAACATGAGAAAAAAGAACAAAATACAACGCGCAAAGCGATGCCAGCGTGCCACATGCGCGACGGCATTGGTGACAACGGCAAGAATTTCTTCTTCCGTTAATTTGCAAAGCGTGTGCTGAAAAAGCACAAGGCGCGTTTGTCGGTTACTTTGTGCAAACAATGCATTGGCATGCTTTAAGGCACCCGGTCGGACCATCGTGTAAATGCGTGTGTCGGTATAACCGAGTTCGGATAGGAGCAACTGAAGGCGTCTTTTCAGAGACCCCTCTTGCAGAGGGTGCGCCTTTTTGGAAAAACCGACGATCCAATTCGGGTACAGATATTCATGCCAGAAAAACCAAAGGCAACTGACGACCAAGCACAAAATCCACCAAAAGTAGGAACTCAAATTTAAGATGACAAGTCCGGTAAACACGAGCGGCATGTCGGCAACCCACCCGAAAGCCGTCGCACGGATTCGCTGCCCTAGCCACAGGTGCGCATCGGTCCTTTCAGTGCCGTAGCGTTCGTTAATGCGAAAATTACGCCACCAATCAAGCGGCATGTCAACGACGGCCAAAATCAGCGTAATGAGTGTGACAAGGAGAAATTGAGAGGCAATCCCTCGGTCGCCGGTAAGGACATTGACGAAGGCCCAGAGAATATCCAGTCCGCCCCCCAAGGTAAAGGCTAAGGCCACGGCGGCTCCCGCCAGGGCATTGACCGTGTCGCTTTGAACAACTTCGGCCGTAAAGTCAATGGCTTTGCGATGTTCGGCCAGACTCACTTTGTCGCAAAAGGCTCTCGGGACGGCATCGGCCGCTTTTTCGGCACTTCCGACCTCGGAAATGAGAAGGGCCACCTGAATGCACACGTAAAAGACAATCAGTGCCAAAAAAGTGATTTTTAATAGGGCGGCAATTTCGGTCATGCAGTGTTTTGTGCGTCAGTTGAGTCGTAACTTAATACAATAGCGGTTTCGGGAAATTTTTTCCTTTCGGCACAAAGGCTGACATTGTAACAATGACGACAACGAGCGATAAAGCCGCATCGTACGGCGATATGAATTTAATTTGGATTGACATGGAAATGACGGGGTTGCAACCGGAAGTGAACCGTGTCATTGAGATTGCGGCCGTTATCACCGATCCGCAACTCAATATCTTGCATGAGGGGCCGGTGATTGCCATCCATCAGGACGTGTACACGATGACGCACATGGATGCGTGGAATACGTCCATGCACACGCGATCTGGCCTAGTTAAGCGCGTTCTTGAAAGCACGGTGGACGAGGAGAGGGCGACCGACATGTGTTTGGAAGTTTTTTCGCGCTTTGTACCGGCCGGAAAATCCCCGATGTGCGGAAACACTATCGGACAAGACCGCCGTTTTATGGCGCGTTGGATGCCGCGTTTGGAGGCGTTTTTCCACTACCGAAGCATCGATGTTTCGACATTAAAAGAACTGGCCTATCGCTGGAAACCTGAAATCGTCACGTCGTTTAAGAAAGCAACCAAGCACGAAGCCTTAAGTGACATTTGCGAATCCATTGAGGAACTCAAACACTATCGGCGCGAGATGATGAAAATCTAATTGCCGGAATCGGGAACGGGTGCTTGACTGGCACCTCCGCTGGGACTCGAACCCAGATTTACGCCTTAGGAGGGCATCGTTCTATCCAGTTGAACTACGGCGGTAGCGCGGCAAGGCGTCATCTTAACCGATTCCGTTCGGTCTGTGAGAGGACGGTCGGGAAAATCAGCATGCTTGAGGGCTCATGGTTTTCTTGCGGCTGGGTTGCGTGAATCGGCCCGGCTGAGTTTTTTCGCCTCTCAAGAGATTACCCCAGTCGGACTAAGCGAATTCCCATACTCGGCCTGACTCGCATCAGACATTGTTCACGGGGATGTCACAAGGTTCTTTCGGGCAAGTGAGCCGACTTTCATCGAGCGATTAGAATTTTCAAAGTAAATAAGGACCTGCGCTTTTTTTAACGCAGCAAGGAGTATAAATCTATGGCATTGCCGCTTCGTATTAAGTTTCGCGATTGGGACTTTTGGACGCCGCTTCTTTTAGGGGACGTCAAAAGCGATAAGCTTGATATTCGTGCCACGCGTGTGGCCTCTCTGATTGATAATGTGGCAGATGACCCTGAGTCCGATGCGGCCGAGATGAGTTTCTCGCGTTATAACCTACGCGTCGATCAAGCGAAAGCGCAGGGCATTGTGGCCGTCCCGTTTTTCATTATGCGCGGGTTTCGCACACGCAATATCGTGACGACGACGGATTCCCCTTTGGAGAAAATTGAGGACTTAGCGGGAAAGCGCATCGGGTTATCCGGTTGGCAAGATTCGGGGAACACTTGGACAAGAGCGCTTTTGCGTCGCGTCGGTGTTGATTGCGATGCCATTTCCTGGGTGCTTTCACGCTGTACGGACAAAGATGCCGTTGAGCCCAATCGCGGAAAAGCCTTTTGGAACGGGACGAACGTTGTGCACGATCCGCAGGAAACGCCGCTTGTCCAGTTGCTCCATGAAGGCAAAATCGATGCAATGTTCCAGGCTTTTATGCCGCGAGGGTACTGCACGGGAGCGTTGGGGCTTCGGCCTGTTGTTCGCGACTTTAAGTCTGACGAAATTGCGTATTTTCACGCTGTCGGCTATGTGCCGGGCATTCACATTTTGGCGTTTAAAGAAGCGTATGTCCGCGCGAATCCCTGGGCCGTTCGCGAGCTTTGCCGGACACTGGATGCGTCGCGCAAACTTTGGCGAGAAAAGCGTCGTCGGTATGCGGAAACAACTCCGTGGATTTTGCAGGATTTAATGGATGAAGGGCAGAAGTTAACGCCCGATTACGATGCGTGGGATTTGGAAAGCAATCGAAAGATGATTGATGACTTTTGCCGGGAAGCCTACGAGCAACACCTGACAAAAAATCTAAATACGGCAGATAGTCTTTTCCCGGACGTGTTTTCATGAGCCATTCGATTTTACGTGTTGCACTCGGGCAATTTTTCGTACAGCCCGACAGTCGCGAGAATTTGTCAATTGTCAGAAATCTCATTGATCGGGCTCAAGAAGGCGGGGCAAACCTGCTTGTTTTGCCCGAGGGCATCATTGCCCGAAAGCCCGGTGATAACACTTGGCCCGTACGGCATCGCGAGCCCTTAGACGGCCCGTTTGTTTCCGGACTTTTAAAGGCAACGCTCGGAAAATCCGTTACCGTAGTTTGCACGGCTCAAATCGCTTTGCCGGACCATGCGCGTTACGCCAACGACCTTTTGGTTGTTCGTGACGGCAAGATTTTGCTTTGCTATCAAAAATTGCATTTGTACGATGCTTTCAATGCCAAGGAAAGCGATAACGCCGTTGCCGGCGATGTCATTCCGGCTCTCGTTGATGTCGGGCCGTTCCGGTGCGGGTTTATGACTTGCTATGACATTCGGTTTCCGGAACTTGCCCGGTCTTTGGCTTTGTCGGGGGCGACGCTTCTTGTCGTGCCGGCGGCCTGGGTCCGAGGGCCTTTAAAGGAAATGCACTGGGACATCAATATTCGCGCTCGAGCTCTGGAAAATACCTGCTATGTAGCGGCCGTGAGCGAATGCGGCCCGGTGAATGTGGGATTATCGAAAGTTGCCGATCCGTACGGCGTTGTCATTGCCCAGTGCGGATCGACCGATCAACTGCTTTTTGTCGATATCGATGCGGACAACGTGAAGGCGTGTCGCAAGGCACTTCCCGTGCTTGAAAATCGCCGATTTGCGGCGCCGCGTCTGGAACGGATCGACAACAATTAACTTAAAGTAGTGTTGGAAGTGAAAGGGATAAAAAAATGAGAATTTTTAATAAAAAAACACTGACGGCCCTTGCGGGATCTTGCCTTGTTGCGATGAGTGCTGCTGCGATGGATTTGCCGACCGAGGCAATCCCGGCGCAACCCTTTGATAAGGAACTTGCTGCGCAAGTGCCCGAATCCATCCGTAGCGCCGGACGCATCCGCAATGCCGTCACGGGGTCGTTTTCTCCGTATTCGATTACGCTTGCCGATCGGACGATTGTCGGAGCGGCGACGGATCTTGCGACGGCCATCGGACAGATGCTGGGACTGAAGATCGAGTACTTTAAGAACCCGTCCTTTTCCGGTACTTTGATGGGCATTAAGGCCGGGCGGTACGACGCGAACTTAGAGCCTGCCGGTGACTATCCGGAGCGGGAAAAGCTCTATGACTTCGTTGATTTTGCCAAGGAGTATGTCGTCTTTGCCGTCAAGGCAGGCAACCCCAAGAACGTCAACGGTCTGGAAGATACGTGCGGATTAAGGGTTTCCGTGATGGCCGGCGGTAGCGCCGAGCGCGTCATCAAAACGCAGTCCGATCGTTGCGTCAAGAGCGGCAAAGCCCCTGTTGAAGTTTTAGCCTTTGACGGACAGGCCGCACCGGCGATGGCGCTTTCTTCGGGAAGGGCCGATGCGTTCTTCTCAAGTCAGGCTCCTTTAAGTTACTTTGTCAAGCAAAGTAACGGAAAACTGCAATTAGCTGCAGTCGGTAAGCGTAACGGCTTCGGAGACATCTATCAGGGTGCAACCGTGAGCAAAGGCGATCCCATGGGACCTGTTCTTCTAAAGTGCTATCAGAAACTTTTTGCTAACGGAACATACGAAAAAATTATGCGCAAGTGGGGTCTGGAAAATAACCTTCTGAAGGAACCGGGCATCAATCTGGGCGGAAAAGCGAAGAAATAGCGCACAATTCGTTTTTTTCCCGGTTGCAGGCTCTTGCCGCATTCGGTAAGAGCCTGCGTTTGACTTTCAACCCCGAGCCATTTGTGGAGCGATAAAGAAAAGGGACGTTTCTCATGACAGATTGCAATGACATCGGAATCGATGTGCGACAGGCCGTAAAACTCGGCCATCCCGTGCGGCAAGTTGTTATCGGCGTCATTGCGCTTTTGCTTGCCGTTATTGTCGTGCTCTGTGCCGAAAACCCGAACTTCGGCTGGGCGACGGTCGGACACTATTTATTTAATCCGAATATTATGACGGGCATCAAGATGACCATCGTTCTGACGATTGTGGCGATGTTCATCGGGACGCTTTTGGGTTTGGTTTGTGCGCTCGGGAAGATGTGCGGCGTTCCTTTTTTCATGCGACTGAC
>DHJT01000083.1:7260-8313 GCA_002404465.1 Sutterella sp. UBA4713
TGGTACAACCTTGCGGCCCTTTTTCCGGTCCTAGGCATTCCGGGGATTTACACGGTTTCGACGAATTCGGTGATTACGCCTCTTACAGCTGCGATCGTCGGACTCTCGCTTAACGAAGGAGCCTACATGGGCGAGATTATCCGTGCCGGTTTGGAATCGGTCGATCCGGCGCAAAAAGAAACGGCTCAAGCCTTCGGAATGAGTCGCACTCAGATCCTTTTTCGTGTGATGTTGCCGCAGGCCATGCGCGCGATTGTTCCGCCGACGGGCAATCAAGTGATTTCCATGGTCAAAGCCACGGCCATGGTCAGCGTCATTGCCATGGACGATCTTTTGTACTCCGTGCAGACGATTTACAATCAGACCTTTGAGATTATTCCGCTGTTGCTTGTGGCGGTGATTTGGTACTTGGTGATGACATCGGTTTTAACCGTCATTCAGGCGAGGATCGAGCAATACTATCGGCGCGCCGACAGGAACGTTGCCGGCACCGCGGCAAATGCCTCGCGCATTTAGGAGACGGGTACCCATGGATAATCAAATCGATGTGAAAGCCGTTACGAAAACAGATGCAACGCACCCGGATGTTGTCGTTTTAGCTCGCAACGTCTGTAAGTCTTTTAACGGGGTTCCCGTCTTAAAGGGAATTAATTTGGAAGTCCATCGCGGAAAAGTGGTGGTTATTCTCGGACCTTCGGGCTCGGGCAAGTCGACGTTTCTGCGTTGCATCAATCATCTGGAGACGATGGATTCCGGATCGATTACCGTTGACGGGGTACAAATCGGTTACGTGCGCAAAGGAGGAACTCTAAGAGAAGCGTCCTATGCGGAAACGGCTCGACAACGGCATCGTATCGGCATGGTATTCCAAAGTTTCAACCTTTTTCCGCACATGACGGTTCTGGAAAACGTTATGGAAGTGCCGGTTCGGGTTCATAAGGAGAATCCGGCCGTTGTGCGCGAGCGGGCACTCAAATTGTTGGGTAAAGTCGGCCTTGCGGATAAAGCCGATGAATATCCGCGGCGTCTTTCCGGCGGTCAGCAGCAACGCGT
>DHJT01000001.1:0-2647 GCA_002404465.1 Sutterella sp. UBA4713
TTCTTTCGTCTAAAAAAGAGTCGACGCAGTCCCAATCGCATACCGGAACCGTTCGTCTCGGGATCGCACTGACTCTTGCGGCCTGCGGTGAAGTCTTTGAAATCACCGGGTTCTTGAACGAAACGGCAATTCTTGTCATTTGCTTGGCAGCTATTGCCTTAAGCGGCATCAAAACCCTTGTGAAAGGCCTGTGCAATCTGCCGCACTTTACCTTTAACATGAACACGCTCATGGCCGTTGCCGTCATCGGAGCCGTTCTGATCGGTCAGTATCCTGAGGCCGCCATGGTCATGGTGCTCTATGAAATCGGGGAAGCGATTGAAGACAGAACCCTGGCACATGCCCGCCGCAGCATTCAAAGTCTTTTGGAAAAAGCGCCGAGCACCGTCGATATTTTCCTTGCAGGCTCCTGGATTAAAAGCACACCGGAGGCCATTCAACCCGGAACGCTTTATCGGGCCGTTCCCGGTCAAATGATTGCCGCCGACGGTGTTGTGACCGAAGGCACAAGTTCGGTTGATGTTTCAAGCATCACGGGAGAACCCCTACCCGAATCGGCCCGCGCCGACTCTATCGTGCGCTCCGGAAGCATTGCGCTTGACGGGACGCTGACGATTCGGGCAACACGTCGAGCAGCCGACTCAACGGCGGCTCGCATCTCAAAAGCCATTTTCTCGGCTCAGCAAAAGAAAGCCCGCGTCGAGCGTTTTATCGACCGCTTTGCCCGCTGGTATACACCGGCTATCTTCTTAGCCAGTTTGCTCCTGGGAATCGGCACGGTTCTGTGGACCGGCACAATCGATAAAGAAACCGTCTACCGCTCGCTTGTGCTTCTTGTCATCGGATGCCCCTGCGCTCTTGTGATTTCCACTCCCGTGGCCCTTTTATCCGCTATGACGTGCGCCAGTCGCCAAGGCGTCTTTGTTCGAGGGGGAGCTCCGATGGAAGTCGCCGCAACCATTAAAACGGCTGTCTTTGATAAAACCGGTACATTGACAGTCGGCCGCCCTGCTTTTAAGGACCTCATTGCCGTTGACGGAACCGATAAGGCCGTCTGCTGGCACTTGGCCGCCAGTCTTGCCGCTGCCAACAAACACCCCTTAAGCCGGGCTCTTGTCAACGCCTGCGATAAATCGGTGCGAATCAGCCCGGTTAAGGAGCTGAAAAATCTTCCGGGATACGGGGTTCAGGGGCGCGTCGACGGTGCTCTCATTACGCTGACAAATCGCACATGGCTTAAAGACAAAGGCCTTTTAACACCGCAAGCGGATGCCGCTTTCACGCGCCTTGAAAACGACGGAAACACCTGTATGGCCGTCAGTAACATTTTCGGAGCCTTAGGCGTTTTTGCTTTTGCCGATACGGCAAAACCCGGAATTGCCGCTTCCGTTAAAGCCCTTAAAGATCAAGGGGTTACCGTCTGGATTCTCACAGGCGACAATGAAAAAAGCGCACTGAAAATTGCGCGCGAAGCCGGCATCGAGAACGTACGCGCACGGCTGCTGCCGCAAGAAAAACTCGCGATTATTTCCGAGCTTGACGGTAAAGCGCCGACGGCCATGGTCGGCGACGGCATTAACGATGCGCCCTCTTTGGCGCGGGCCCGCTTGGGAGTTGCAATGGGAAATGCGGGAGCCGATACGGCCATCGAATCGGCCGACGTTGTTCTCATGAATGACGACGTCGGTAAGGTCGGCTGGCTAAAACGCCTTTCCGTGGCAACGCGCCGCTGCATTACCGAAAACATCGTCTTTGCTCTTGCCGTCAAAGCCATTTTTGCCGTAGCGGCCGTCACGGGCTATGCGACGATGTGGATGGCGGTTTTTGCCGATACGGGCGTGTGCCTGATTGTCGTTGCCTGGGCGTTGCGGTTACTTCGCTTTCGTTGACTTTCTCCTTGCCATAAAGGACGAGTATCCCCTACCGAGTCACGGGTCAAGCCCCGTGATTTCTTCGGCAAAAAGACGCGACTGCGCTTTGTACCCGGGCTCCGCTTTTGAGCTGACCGATCAAGCAACGCTTCGCAATCGATCCGACGGGACTTTCACGTTAATTGCGACGCAACGTAAAAGACGGGAAAAGATCGGACAAGGTCTTTTCCACGGCGACCCCCGGGTAGTCGGCACCGACTCGATTAAGTCCCGTTTGCACGTTAGGGGCCGGTCGATAAATTTGCAATGCATAGGTTTTGCATTCGCGATCCGCTAAAAAACGTGCCGTCCAAACAATATCCTCCGGCGTGAGCAAATCCGGGTGCGCCGTCGTGCGCGCTTCATAAGAGACGCCCGAACGTCGCACGATCTCAAAGCTTTCTAAAAAAGCCTGATGCGCGCCGATTCGACCGGCGGCCCGATCGAAAACCGCCGCGTTTTCAGGCGGTCCTTTGACATCCAAACCGATCCAATCGACCGAATCGATGACCTCGCGCAAGCGGCGCGGGTAGGCACCCGAGGTATGAAGCCCAACTTTCATCCCCAGAGAATGTACATAGGCCATTGCAGCCTTCAGAGCAGGATCGATGCACGGTTCGCCGCCGGAAAAGACCACGGCGTCAAGGAGTCCTACCCGTTTTCTTAAAAGCGTGCACAGGGCCTGCCAGCTCACGGGCATCGTTCCCGGTTCAAACGCACGCGGTTGCATCCAGTCT
>DHJT01000001.1:2672-14185 GCA_002404465.1 Sutterella sp. UBA4713
TCATTCTGGCAATACGGGCATCTCCAAGGGCACCCTTGTACGAACACAACGGCACTTAACAGTCCCGGATAGTCAATCGTCGTAAAGGGTGTCAGGGCCGCAATCCGAATATCCGATGCGCTCTTTTCCCCCGGGGCACAAACGCCGGGTTTGATCCCGGCGTCCATCATGGCAATGGTTTTTTTCATGTGTTGCAAAACACCACGGGAGCTACTTGTCGCACTTATCCAAATGGCACTTGCTTTCGACAAAGTATTTGCGTTCGGCAAATTCGCCTTTCTTGCCGATGTTAAAGGACTGCACCGGTCTGTGGTATCCCATCACACGGGTCCAAACTTCACAGCGTTGGCGCTCGCTATCCTTTAAAACAATGTCATCCTGTTTTTGTTCTGTCATAATCAACCTCCTAACTTTCCAAGACAGTTCTTCCTACGCGCGCTTACTCGCCTCTTTGGCCTGCCGCGCTCTCTTACGCGCAATGAGTTCGGCATCGCACTTCGGACAAAAATCGTGCCGTCCCGACAAGTACCCGTGTTTCGGGCAAATCGAGAACGTGGGCGTGACGGTAATGTACGGCAAGCGAAAACGCGTTAAGGTCTTTCGAACCAAGTCACGACAGGCTTCGGCCGAACTGACCGCTTCGTTCATATAAAGGTGCAAAACCGTTCCGCCCGTGTACTTTCTTTGTAGGTCGTCTTGCATCTCAAGGGCTTCAAAGGGATCGTCCGTGTAGCCGACAGGCAGTTGCGAGGAATTCGTGTAGTACGGATTTTGCGGGGTGCCTGCCTGGATAATATCCGGGAAACGCTTACGATCTTCCTTGGCAAAGCGATAGGTCGTCCCTTCGGCCGGCGTTGCCTCCAGGTTGTACATATGATCGGTCTCGCTTTGGAACTGCACGAGGCGTTCGCGCACGTGATCGAGGAACTTTAAGGCAAAGGCATGACCCTCTTCGCTCGTAATGTTCATTTTGTCGTGCGTGAAGTTACGAATCATCTCGTTAATGCCGTTCACGCCGATCGTCGAGAAGTGATTGCGCAGCGTCCCGAGGTAACGCTTGGTATAGGGGAAAAGACCCTGATCAATGTGGCGCTGAATGACTTTACGCTTAATCTCAAGGGATTCCTTCGCCAAGTCCAAAAGATAATCCAAACGCTCGTAAAGCGCCTTTTCGTCTCCCGGATACAGGTACCCTAAGCGCGCACAGTTAATCGTCACGACACCGAGGCTCCCGGTTTGCTCGGCCGAACCGAACAGACCGTTTCCGCGCTTTAACAGTTCGCGCAAATCGAGCTGCAAACGGCAGCACATCGAGCGAATCATATTGGGTTTGAGTTCCGAATTGATAAAGTTTTGGAAATACGGCAGACCGTACCGGGCCGTCATGTCAAATAAGAGCTTAACGTTCGGGCCGTCCCAGTCGAAATCGGGCGTAATGTTGTAAGTCGGAATCGGGAACGTGAAAACACGCCCCTTGCTGTCGCCGCGCGTCATCACCTCGATATAGGCGCGGTTAATCATATTCATTTCTTCTTGCAGATCCCCGTACGTAAAGGGCATCTCCTGGCCGCCGATAATCGGGTGCTGGGGCGCCAAATCGGGCGGGCACGTCCAGTCAAACGTCAGGTTCGTAAAGGGCGTTTGCGTACCCCAACGACTCGGCACATTAAGGTTATAGATCATCTCCTGGATACACTGCACGACTTCCGAATACGGGACGTTATCTTTGCGGATGAAAGGGGCCATGTAGGTATCAAACGAAGAAAAGGCCTGAGCACCGGCCCATTCGTTTTGCATGGTCCCTAAAAAATTCACGATTTGTCCGCAAGCAGAGGATAAGTGCTTGGGAGCACCGGCTTCGACCTTACCCGGCACCCCGTTGAACCCTTCGGTTAAAACCGTCCTTAGGCTCCAACCGGCGCAATACCCCGAGAGCATATCCAAGTCATGAATATGAAAATCCGCTTCACGATGGCACTTACCGATTTCATTGGGATAAACAAAATTGAGCCAGTAGTTGGCAACGACCTTACCGGAAACGTTCAGAATCATGCCGCCTAAGCTATAGCCTTGATTGGCGTTGGCATTGACGCGCCAGTCACTCTGATCGAGATACTCGTTAATGGAGCTTTCAACGTTAATCCAGGTCTTTTTCGCATCACGGCTCTTGGCCCGCTGTTCACGATAGACGATGTAAGCGCGAAGCGTCGTAAAGTGCCCGGATTCAAACAAGGCCTGTTCGACGGCATCTTGCACCTGCTCGATATGCGGCGTGGCCACATTGAGCGCGCGAATCTTGGGCATCACCTGATTTTCAGTGATTTCCGCCGCAATGGCCGGGCCGAATTCACCGGTGGCCTTACCGGCCTTCTCGACGGCTTTCTGAATTTTGCTCGGGTCAAAGTCCTTAATCGACCCGTCGCGCTTGATTAAATGCTGTGGTGTGCAGGGCATCGTCTATCCTCGTGTTCGTATGAATCGAATTTGCGCAAAAGACTCGCAGGGACGCAGGGCCTTCCGAAGTCCGATCGACGGTTCGAACCCTAGCAAATTACCGTGACGAAATCAACCCTTAAACTGCATGATGTTGTGGTTCTTTTTCATCAAAAACACAATATATTGTGTTTTTGATGCACTTGACAAATGAATTTTTCTGCAAATTCAACGCGTTAAAAAATTTTCTTGGGCAAATCGCATGCGCCTAGGTATTTTCCCTAGGCTCGTTTCATTTTTTCTTAACAAAGCGCTTGAGAAAGCAAGGAAAATTCCGGCCTCTCGTATAATGCATTCCTCATTGTTTCGAGGCTTTTTATGACCCTAACTCTTGTTGCCTGTCTTCTTGCGATGGGCGCTTTCGTCGGCTTTCTCGCCGGTCTTCTCGGTATCGGCGGCGGAATGATTTTGACGCCTTTTTTTACCCTACTGCTCCCGTTTACCGGAATCGGTGACAACGCCGTCGTGCACGTGGCCATTGCCACATCTCTCGGAACAATTGTCTTTACCTCGCTCTCGTCGATGTACGCGCACAACAAACGCGGCGCGGTTCTGTGGCGCGTCGTCTTTTCCGTAGCGCCCGGCATCTTAGTCGGTGCCGTTCTCGGTGCGAAAATCTCCAGTCTCCTGTCTACAGGCGTTATCGCACTCATTTTCGCACTTTTTGTCGGCTTTTCCGCCGTCAAAATGTTTTCCGATGCCAAACCGTCACCGACACGTGAACTGCCGGGCATGGTCGGTATGTTTGTCGCCGGCATCGCCATCGGTACCGTCAGTGCCTTTGTCGGGGCCGGCGGCGGTTTTATCTCCGTCCCCCTGATGATTTACTGCAACGTGCCGATGAAAAAAGCAGTCGGCACTTCCGCGGCTTTAGGTTTTCCGATCGCGCTTTTCGGCAGCATCGGATACATTTGGTCCGGGCTCGGCGTTGCCGGGTTGCCGGGCTTACCGATTACCGCAGGCTTTATTCACATTCCGGCCTTACTCCTGTGTGCCTGTGCCAGCTTTTTGATTGCACCTCTGGGCGCCAAAGTGGCGCACAGCATCAACACCAAACCGCTTAAGAAGATTTTTGCCTGCAACCTATTTATCATCGCCGCCTACATGCTGTACCGTTCATACGTTGCCTTTTAGTCTCAGGGGCTTGCGATGCAACAAGGCTTAATGCACAAAGGCTACATTTGCATTTTGTCGGCCGCGCACGCCGTGACCGATTTGGCGCCCGGGGCACTGCCGGCTCTTCTCCCGTTTTTTGCACTTTACTATCACTTAAATTACACGGAAATTGCCGGTCTTGTCTTTGCCTCCTCGTGCCTGTCCTCGGTCGTACAACCGATTTTCGGACTGATGGCCGACCGCTCCGATAAAAATGTCCTGATGGCATGCGGTGTCCTTTTATCCGGCCTCGGCTTGGCTTTCACGGGATTTGTCAGCAGCTATTGGACCGTTTTCCTCGGAGTTACTCTCATGGGAATCGGCTCGGCCCTCTTTCACCCGCAAGCCGCGCGCTCGGTGAACTTTTTAGCCGGGGCACGCAAAAGCACGGGCATCGGCATCTTTTCCGTCGGCGGCAATGCCGGTTTCGGCTTCGGCCCCCTCATTGCCGTCTGGGCCGTCACACTATGGGGTCTTAACGGCACGGCTTTATTCGGAGTTTTAGGCCTCGCGTTTGCCCTGATTCTCCTTGTCATCAATGCCCGCTTAACACAGGTAACCGCGAAAAGTCGTTTAGAAAATGCGACCGATTCCAAAGCGGCAAACCGAGCCGGAACGAACGATTGGCACGCTTTTGCGCGCCTGACATTGGTCATCATCGGCCGATCGATTGTCTTTTGTACGGTCTCGGCCTTCTTGCCGCTTTACTGCATTCGTACGCTCGGCGTTTCCGAAGCTGTTGCCGGGACAACGATTGCGCTTTTAGCCTTCGGGTGTGCTGCCATGACGCTTTTGGGGGGCTATTTAGGCGACAAAATCGGCTTGATTCGTACGCTGCGACTCGGATCCTTAGTGCTCATTCCGAGCACGGCAGCGCTTGTCGTGTGCCCGAACATTTTCTGGATTTACGTCGTGCTTTTGGTTTTAAGTTTCGGCATTAATGCCCCGTACCCGGCTTTTGTCGTACTCGGTCAAACGTACCTGGCCAAGAACATCGGATTTGCCTCAGGCGTCACGCTCGGATTAAGTTTTAGTGTCGGCGGTCTGTTCGTCCCGATTCTCGGGAGCCTGGCCGATGCCTCGTCATTGACCGTTGTCTTTACCGTCCTCATTGCGCTTTCGACCTTATGCGCGCTCGGCGCTTTTCTTCTTAACGAAACACCGCGGTCAAAGCCGGCCGTCAAAGAATAACGACGTCGTACTCTTCTTGCGTATAACTCGGCTCGACCTCAAGAAGCACAACCTTGCCCATCATTTCCTGCAACAAATCCAAAGCTGCCGATTCATCTTCTAAGAAAAAATCAATCACGGATTGGCTGGCCAAAATCTTAAAACTCTTGGCGTCACGATACTGACGAAATTCCCGCAGTGTCTCGCGCATAATCTCGTAGCAAACCGTCCGAGCCGTTTTAATTTGGCCACGTCCGCCGCACACCGGGCACGTCTCACACAAGACGTGGGCCAGGGATTCACGCGTTCTTTTGCGCGTCATCTCAACCAAACCGAGCTCGGTAAATTCCGAGACGGTTAACTTGGTGTGATCAGGAGCCACGGCACGGCGCAGCTCGGCTAAGACGGCTGCGCGATTTTCATCGCTTGCCATATCAATAAAATCGATGATGATGATGCCTCCGAGATTGCGCAGGCGTAGCTGTCGCGCAATCATCTGCGCGGCTTCCAGATTCGTTTTAAAAATCGTTTCGGAAAAGTCGCGTTTACCGACAAAGGCACCGGTATTGACATCAATCGTCGTCATGGCCTCGGTTTGATCGAAAACAAGGTAGCCGCCCGACGAGAGGTCAACACGCCTTTTAAGCGCCTTGGCAATTTCCCGATCGATTCCCCGTACCTCAAACAAGGGTCTGTCGTTTTCATAAAGCATCAAACGCTTTAAGGCCGACGGAACAAAACGCTTTGCAAAAACCTTCAAAGACTCGAACGTTTCCGGGTTATCGACCCAGATCACATCGGTTTGTGTTTGCACCATGTCCCGCAAGACGCGCTGCGCAAGAGAAAGGTCTTCGTACAAAAGGCACGGGGCCGCTCGATGGACGGCCTTGTCTTTAATTTCCTTCCACAGGCGCCCCAAGTACTCCATGTCCCGCAAAAATTCGCAGTCCTGGGCACTTTGCTCGGCACAGGTCCGAATAATGTAGCCGCCTTTTTCCGTCGCCGGACGCAGACGCGTGACCTGTTCGCGCAACTGCTCGCGCCGTGCCTCCTCCTCGATTCGTTGCGACACGCCGATGTGCGAGTCCCCCGGCAAATACACGAGCTTACGCCCGGCAAGAGATATCGTCGTTGTCAGACGTGCCCCTTTCGTGCCGATCGGATCTTTTGCAACCTGAACCATCAAGTTTTGTCCTTCGGCAAGAATTTTTTCGATGGGCTTGGCTTGCCCTTCGGGCGCATGTTGTTCGATATCGATGATATGAAGAAAAGCACTTCGCTCCAAACCGATATCCAAAAAAGCCGACTGCATGCCCGGTAAAACGCGCAAAACACGCCCCATGTAGACGTTACCGACAATGCCGCGTTCGGCTGCGCGTTCGATGTGTAAATCCTCAAGCACACCCTGCTCTAAAAGGGCCACGCGCGTCTCGCGCGGAGAGCAGTTAATTAAAATTTCCTGCATAAATTTGTGTTGCGTCTTTCGCTTTTGCGAAGGCACAACTTAAAAGTCCGAAAAAATGCGGGAACCATTTTAGCGTTTCAAAGAGTCCTTCTGCAGGCGTTCCGGTTGCAAGGTAATGTGGTCGATTCCGAAGCGTTCCGAAAGAGTTCGACGTGCCAAGGCAAGCATGGTATCCCAGTTTTCTTCCGAGTCGGTATGCAAATGCGCCGAAATCGCCGCATGCCCCGGGGCCATCGTCCAGACATGCAAATCATGTACCTCACGAACACCGGGAATTTGCGCCAGAGCATCTCCGACGGCTTTATAGTCAACGCCTTCGGGAACGGCATCTAAAAGAACCGGAACCGACTCTTTGAAAATGGCATATGTCGCACGCAAAAGAAGCAGTCCGACCAAGACCGACAAAATCGGGTCGGCGACGGAAAACCGAGGTCCGGCAAAGTACACGAGAGCCCCGGCGACAATGGCCGCCACGGACCCCATCAAGTCCCCGACAACGTGAAGCAATGCAGCACGCGTGTTCACGTTTTTCTTATCGCGGGAAAGCGAACAAATAACGGCAATATTCATCAAAAGGCCCACCAGAGCAATGCCCATCACGACGCCGCCTTGGACTTGCGGTGGATCGGCCACACGCATGGCCGCCTGCACGAAAATCCACACGACGACGCCGAGCATCGCTAAGGCATTGATAAAAGCCGCCAATGCCTCAACGCGCGCGTGACCGAAGCTATGATCCGAATCGGCGCCCTTGGTCGCAATCCAGTTCGCAAGAAGTGCTAAAAAAAGGCTCGTCGAGTCGGTAATCATGTGCCAGGCATCGCTTACAAGAGCCAAGGAATTGCTCCAAAGGCCGCCGACAAGCTCGACAAAAGCAAATCCGAGCGTTAAAAACACCGCCACACCGAAAACATCGGGCTTGACGCGCCCGGCCGCATGCAGATACGCACTGTCGCCCTCGTCGTGCCGTGCATAGCTCTGACCGATTTGCGTCTGTGAACTCTTTTCACTTTTCATAAACGACACCTAAGAAAAACCCTTCGCATAGGGCAAAATCGCTTGCTCCTGCGAAGGGTTCATCGAACCTTTTTAAGCGACTTATTTTTTCTTCGTTTCCGTGAGCATCGGGACAATGCTCGATGCATCGGAACTTAACAGTCCCGTCTTGGCATACGTGCGAAGTTTTTCGCGTGTATCGGTGATGTCGAGATTGCGCATCGTCAACTGGCCGATACGATCGACGGCCGTAAACATCGAATCGCCCTTTTCCATTGTAAGGCGCGAGGGCTCGTAGGTTAAGTTCGGCGACTTCGTGTCTAAGAACGTAAAATCATTGCCGCGACGGAGTTCAACGGTCACCTCGCCCGTGATGGGACGTGCGACCCAGCGCATGGCGCTTTCCCGAAGCATAATGGCCTGACTGTCAAACCAGCGTCCCTGATAGAGTAGACGACCGAGTTTACGTCCGTTGATATGGTACTGCTCGATCGTATCTTCGTTATGGATGCCCGTCACCAGACGCTCGTAAGCGATATACAAAAGAGCCATGCCCGGCGCCTCATAAATACCGCGACTTTTCGCTTCGATAATTCGATTTTCAATTTGATCGGTCATCCCGAGTCCGTGCCGACCGCCGATGCGGTTGGCTTCGAGCATCAACTCCACGGAGTCTTCGAACTCGCGTCCGTTCAGTGCCACGGGCTGTCCTTCTTCAAAGCGCACCGTTACCGTTTCCGGCGCCACAGCGACCTTCTCGTCCCAGAACGCAACGCCCATAATCGGTTCGACGATTTTCATTGAGGTTGAAAGTTGCTCCAAATCCTTGGCTTCGTGTGTGGCACCGAGCATATTCGAATCGGTCGAATAGGCCTTTTCCGCCTTCATGCGATAGGCAAATCCTTGGGCTTTGAGGAACGCCGACATTTCGGCGCGTCCTCCGAGTTCGGAAATAAATTGCGTATCGAGCCAGGGCTTGTAAATCTGCAAATTGGGATTGACAAGGAGCCCGTACCGATAAAAGCGTTCGATATCGTTTCCTTTATAGGTCGACCCGTCTCCCCAAATATTCACCCCGTCTTCACGCATGGCCGAAACGAGCATCGTGCCCGTGACGGCGCGACCCAAGGGCGTTGTATTGAAATAGGGCAGGCCTGCCGTATAAATGTGAAATGCGTTGGACTGGATAGCCGCAATACCTTCGGCCACAAGCTGATGGCGGCAGTCGATTAGCCGGGCTTTTTCGGCACCGTACTCCAAAGCACGGCGGGGAATCGCATCGTAATCGGACTCATCGGGTTGCCCCAAATTGGCCGTATAGGCATACGGATACGCACCCTTATTTTTCATCCACCGCAAAGCGGCACTTGTATCAAGGCCGCCGGAAAACGCAATGCCGACCTTTTTGCCGACCGGAACGCTTTGAAGAATCGTTTGAGACATTGTTACACCTAAAATCAAAAATAAAAAGGCTGGGAGACCCGAATCGAATTCGAGGCCCGAAATCTCTTGTCCTCGGGACAGAGTGACAACACCCTACCCACGAAAAGTCACGCTAGATTATAGGCGTGCTTCTTTAGAACGAATGCCTTACCGGATTTGTCGGTTGACAACACCCGCGTTTTGCCGAGCAGGGATGGCGCGTGCGAATGCCAACCGAGCTCCTTTTGCCTTGTGCGGCAAAGTTCTTTTCAAGAAACATAAGGACCGGCAAGATTGTTTTCGCTAATATTCGAAGACGACGTGATTTCTAGTGTAAGTTTGCGATGATGAGTTATCTTGCGGTTTTCTTGGGTGGCGGTATCGGCGCATTGGCTCGCTACGGCATTTCGCTTCTTTTTGCCCGCTCGTCTTTCGTCACCGTTTTCACTTTTCCTTTGTCCACGCTTTTGATAAATATCGTCGGGAGTTTTGCCCTCGGTTTTCTTTACGCGTTGACGCTTTTTAACGGGAAACTTTCCCCGGAAATACAGCTGGCGCTTACCGTCGGGTTTTGTGGTGCCTTCACAACATTTAGCACGTTTGCTCTTGAGATTTTCAATCTCATCCGTGACGGCGCATTAGCTTTAGCGTTCCTTTATGTCTTAGCCAGTTTCCTTTTTGGGCTCATTGCCGTCGCTTTAGGATTTTTTTGCGCAAGGACTCTTCTGAGTTAACGGCGCGAATAAGCTGCGCCGTTTTCCACTAAATCCGTCGAATTTGCATTTTCAAACGCACAACTGAAAAAATACCTCCTACACAGGGGTATCACTAAATACCGATTCGGAGAAACCATGATTTCTCTTGTTCACTTGAGAACGTTTCTAGCCGTCGTACACTTTCGCAGTTTCACGCGTGCTGCCGTCGATTTGGCACTGACGCAGCCGGCCGTAAGCGCCCATATTGCCCAACTGGAGCAAGAGTTCAATACCGCGCTATTTAATCGAACAGGTCGCAAAATCGTCGTTACGGATGCCGGGCGCCTCCTCGAGAGAGCCGCTAAAGACATTCTTGCCAGGCTCGAGGACGTCGCCGGAGAAATTGCCGATCTTAACAATCTTAAGGGCGGGACCATCAGCATCGGAGCCTCTCGCATTGTCGGCGTGTACATGTTGCCGCATATTTTGATGCGATTTCGGGAAAGTTACCCGGAAATCGAAATGCAAATTTCAATCCACTCCTCGCACACGATTAAGCTACAAATTGAAGACAACCAATATGACCTGGCCATCGTCGGCGAAGGAAACCCCATTGAATCGGACAACATCGGAGTCACTGTCCTCGGGGAAGATAAACTTGTGATTGTCGCACCGGTCAATCACCGTCTTTCGAAAAAGACCTCTGTTTCCATTCAAGATCTTCAAGACGAAACTTTTATTTTATCGAGTCGCTTTACGGCCTCGTTTCAGAGCCTTCGCGCTCAAACAAGCAAAATCGGCCTGAACGTAAAAAGTTCTCTGACGATTGACGATGCCGGTGCCATTAAAAGAGCCGTTGCAAAAGGAGCCGGCCTTGCCGTTCTTTCCAGTGCGGTTGTCACGGAGGAAGTGGCCGACGGCAAGCTTTGTGCTTTCGAGCTTTCCGATTTTCCTTTGCGTCGAAAGATTCTTCTTTTATGGCGCAAAGACCGGCGGTTTTCTAAAAATGCCGAGGCCTTCATGCGCTTTGCTCGTTCGGAATTTTCACAACTAAATACGGCGAGCTCGATCAATTAGACAGGGAAAGAATTTCTCTTGTGATCGATAAAAATCTCTGATGCAACGAATCAAATTTTGTTGCGTTTCTTCGTTCGCGAGCTCTTAAATTGAGAGACAGTCCGCGATGTAATCCGGCACTCCGAAGACAACACAAGGAAATTCCTTATGAATCCAACAGCCACTCGCACCGCCCAAGCCCCGAGCGAAGCATTCGATCCGCTCGATATGAACAACTACTCCCTGAATAAACTGCCGAAGAAACCGCTCACGCGCGCCGGTCAGTTTTTCCGCGTCTGGGGACTGCCGATTGCTGCCGTCCTTTTTGTTCTGTCGGCCTATGTCATTAAATTTCCGATTTTAGATGCTCGGCAACAGGTCATGTTCGGGCTCTTTGCAACAGCGCTGTTTTTGTGGATCAGCGAAGCCGTTCCCAACTACGTCACATCAATGCTCTTGATTTGCGGGCTCGTACTGACGGGAATTTTGAAAGCCAAACCGGCGATGGCTACCCTCGGCGATCCTGTGATCTGGCTTAATATTTCCGCCTTTGTTATGGCCAGTGCCATGGTAAAAACGGAATTAGTTAAACGCGTCGCCCTGTGGCTCATTTTGCGATTCGGGAAAAATGCCAGCACCATCTTCCTGACATTTCTGGCCGTCAACATGATTCTGGCCGCCTTTGTCAATGCGACGGCTGCCAAAGCGGCGTTAATGATGCCCCTTTTTATGGTGGTTTCGGCCGTGTACGGAGCACCCGGAACGGATAAGACAAATAACTTTGCCCGGAACCTCGTTCTTCATAACCTTTTGATGATTAACGCCAGTTGCAACAGTTTCATGACAGGATCCGGTGCCAACCTCATGGGCGTTGCCATTTTGGCCGGCGCCGGGGTCTCGATCTATTACTTTGACTGGTTCGTCGCCGGCTTCCCGCTTGTGTTGGCCTTCGGCATTCTCTCGTACATAGTCGGTGTGAAATTCGTCTTCCCGCTCACAAAAGAGGACAAAGAGCCCAAACTCGAAGGCGGCCGTGAAGCTCTCAAGAGAAGTTATGACGC
>DHJT01000030.1:0-304 GCA_002404465.1 Sutterella sp. UBA4713
TGTTTGGAACCGCTTTCCGGTTTGGTTCTCTCCGTTTTAATTCTCGGTGTTTCGTACGGCATGGCCGAGTCCGTCGGCATTGCGCTCATTTTGGGGGCCGTTGTTTGGCTTTCCTGGGCCAAGGGGCACTGACGAACCGGAAGTCGTCTTTTTCTCAAAGACGAAGATTTTCTATCGGTGTTAGCATGAAGCGGTTACAAGGTACGTTCCTTGTTGCCTTTTTCTTTTCATTTTTAAGAGGAGCTCACTATGTTCCAAGTGGTATTTCGCGGTGCGCATGTTGTCGATCCCTTAAACGGCCGAA
>DHJT01000030.1:317-22492 GCA_002404465.1 Sutterella sp. UBA4713
GGTTGTCGATCCTTTGAACGGTCGAAACGGTGTCTTTGACGTGGCCGTTCAAGACGGAAAAATTGCCGAGGTAGCTCCTGAGATTTTCGGTAAAGCGCAGGCTGAATATGATTTTTCCGGCAAAGTTTTGCAACCGGGAATCATCGATAGCCACGTGCATTTAGGTTCGATGTGGGGCTCTTTTTACGGGCATCGTATGTTGGCGCGAAGCGGCGTGACGACGTGCTTGGATATGGCAGGTCCCTTGGACGACGTTTTGGACAATATCCCCGAGTACGGAGCGGGTCTTAATGTCGCTATCTTACAGTTTGCCTCTCCTCCGTTTACTTTTAAGACGTCAACGCCCACTAAGGCTGAAATGGTCGAGTTGATCGAGACCAGTCTTAAGGACGGGGCTTTCGGCGTTAAGCTTTTAGGCGGACATTATCCGCTTACGCCTGCAGTTTCTTCCGAACTCATTCAAACGGCGTTGGAACGCGGCTGTTATGTCGCTTGGCACGCCGGAACGACCGAGCACGGTTCGAATATCGAGGGCATGGTCGAAGCCGTGGATATGGCAGGCACGGCGCCCTTACACTTGGCGCACATCAATGCGTATTGCCGCGGGGCCGTTCGTCCCGAATTGGAAGAGACCAAGATTGCTATCGACAAGCTCCTTGCACATCCGAACGTCTTTTGTGAAAGTTATATTTCGCCGCGCAACGGAACACGACTTACGTGTGATGCGCAAGGGAAAGTGATCAGCAAAGTAACAGCCGGGTGTTTGACGCGGTTCGGATTTACAGCTGACGTCGAAGGCGTGAAGAAAGCTTTCCGTGCAGGACACGCCTGGGCGGTGTACGACGCCGGCGGTTACAGCGATTTAATGACAGGGGAGAAAGCGCTTCGCTACTGGGAAGAAAATAAAACGGACGTGGGCGGCAGTTTTAATGTTAATCCCCCGTTGCCTCGTGTCTGGCTTTCCGAAGCCAAACGACCTGACGGGAGCTTTGTCGTCGATGCCATCAGTACGGACGGCGGATGCATTCCGCGCAACGTCATCCTTTCGCAGGGGCTCTCTCTTGTCAAACTCGGTATCCTGACGCTACCGGAATTCGTTGTGAAAACGTCGCTGAACCCGGCTCGTATGCTACGTTTGACAGACAAGGGGCATTTGTCTGTCGGAGCCGATGCCGACATCACGGTTTATGACTACGCAACACAAAGTCCGGTTGCGGCATTCGTTTCCGGTGATGCGATTTTCCTTAACGGGAAAGTGACGGGAAAGAATGCGCGCATCATCTGCACCGAGCGCGGAATCGAATCGATTGCCGCGCGCGGTTTGGATGCGATTGTGGCCGATCCCTCAAAACCCTATGGCCCGCGTTTTGTTCTTGGCAGAGGCTAGACATTAACGGACGATTTTCAGGATCTGCTCGACGCTGCGGCGCGTCGAGCGGAAGGTGTTGAGCGCGTGGTTTTTCTCAAAACCCAAGGCGATGGCAATTGCAATGGCTTCTTCGGGAGGAATCGAGAGATATTTGCGGATGATGTCCGGATATTTGACAGGATTCCAGGCGACAAGGGACCCCAGGCCGATGTCGGCGGCCGCCAGCATCAGTGTTTGGGAAAAAGCACCCAAATCAAAAAGCATATAGGGCGTATAGGTCTTCGGGAGCGTTAAAAAGAGCATCACCGGGGCGTGAAAAAGATGGGCTTGACTGTCAAGCTTAATGCGCCCCAAGCCGGCATCCTCCCGTGCTTTTGTGAAAAGTTGCATGTTTTCGCGGCCGAAGTTGGAAAAAGCTTCTCGGTGCGAAACGGGTACATCGCTTTGTCCTTTTATGTCGGCTTCGGCGCGATTAAAAAACTCCGTTCGGATGTTTTCCAAGGCTTGACCTGTGGCGGCCCAAACCTTCCATTCCTGAGCATTGATCCAACTCGGAGCCCGCGTGGCTTGCTCAACAAGATTGCGAATTACCGTGTCATCAACCGGTGTGTCCTCAAAGTAACGAACGGCATGACGGGCTAAAAGAACTTCTTTAAATTGCATGAGAGCCTCCTGGAAAAACAGTCAGATATGCGGATGCACTGAGGCGTAATTAGCCAGTTTGATAAATCCCTCGACGGGAACGGTTTCCGCGCGTGACGATGGATCAATATCGCAAGAGCTGATATCGGCTTCCGTCAGTATGGTAGAAAGCGCGTTTCTCAGGGTTTTTCTTCTCTGGGAAAAGGCCTGAGTAACAAGTTGAGAGAAGACGGAAAAATCCACCGTCGGGACGTTATCTTTGCTCTTGGGTGTCATGCGCACAAAGGCGCTTACCACGGCCGGAACCGGACGGAAAGCGCCTGCCGGTACGTCAAAAAGCTTTGTGATACGGTAGCGCCATTGGAGCATGACCGAAAGACGCCCATAGGTTTTGCTTCCCGGAGCGGCTGCCATGCGGTCGACGACTTCCTTTTGAAGCATGAAGTGCTGGTCGATAACGAAATCGGCTGCCGGAAGTAGGGCAAAAAGTAACGGCGAAGAAATGTTGTACGGGAGATTCCCGACAATGCGCAGATGTCCGACGTTTTCCGCTAAAGTTTTCCAATCGATTGTCAGGGCATCGGCCTCAATTAACTCAAGCGATTCGCTAAATTGGTCTCGTAACCAAGCGGCCAAATCGCGGTCGATTTCCACGGCGCGCACTTTACCGGCGCCGTCGATAAGGCGACGTGTCAGGGCCGCCTTCCCCGGACCGATTTCAAGGATGTCATCACCGGCTTTCGGACTGACGGAACGCGCCAGCTTGTCAATCCAAAATGAATCGACGAGAAAATTTTGTCCGAAGCGTTTGCGCGCTTTGTGACCCTGTAACGAGTCGACCATTACAGATTCTCTTCTCGAATTTCAACGTAGGCTTGATCGCGTACTTCACGCTGCCAATCGACAAAGGCTTCGGCAAGTTTTTTCTCGCGTAAAGCCTGACGCGCCGCCAAACGCGAGCGCTCGCCGTCGGCTTGCTGCTCACGGCGATCGATGACCTCAATGAGGTGGTATCCGTAACGTGTTTTAAAAGGCTTGGAAATCTCACCGACCTTAAGGCGATTGACTTCATCTTCAAATTCGCCGGGTAAATCCCCTGGCCGAATCCATCCGATATCGCCTCCGCGCGTGGCAGAACTATCCACGGAATTTAAGCGTGCGAACGTGGCAAAGTCCCCTTCTTTAGCAAGAATCTTGTGGCGAATTTCATTTAAGCGACTGAGTACCTCGGCTTCGGGTGTCATGTCCGAGACAAACATCAGGATTTGACGCACGTGACTTTGGGTAACGGGTTCCCCGGCTAATTTGGCCTTAACGCCGTCACGCACATCGGCAATGCGCACGATGTGAAATGCATCGGGTGTACGCGTGACCTCAAGTGCACCTTTTTTCGGGTCGGCTTGAATGGCCTTCCAGAAGACAGAGGGCATTCTGGAAGCGTCTTTCCAACCCAGGTCACCGCCCTCCAACGCATCGTCGGCTTTGGAGTATTCCGTTGCCAGTTTGGCAAAATCTTCGCCCGAAGAAGCGCGTTCTAAAATCGTGTCAACGGTTTCTTGTGCGGCACGCCCTTTCGTGTCATCCGGAGCAACGGGAACGAGAATGTGAAAAAGGTGATACTCGGTTGTCTCGTCGCTTGCAAAGCCGGCCTTTTCCGCTAAATACGCATTGATTTCGCTTTCCGGAATCAGAATCTTGGAATCGACTTCACGCTGGCGGATGCGTTGCAGGAGAATTTCCTGACGAATCTGGTCCCTGAAGGCACTATACGAGGTTCCGTCCGCTCTTAAGCGATCACGGAGCTCCTGTACGGTCATGTGGTTGTTCTGAGCAATTTGATCGATGGAGGCACTGACCATCTGCTCATCGACGCGAATGCCCGTATCTTGGGCTCGCTGCTCGATGGCTTTTTCCAGAATTAAGCGTTCAAGCACCTGACGGCGCAGCTGCGGCATAGGCGGCAGACCGATATCCTGACGTCTCAGGTTAAGTGCCACCTGATGAACGCGCGTTTGTAATTCGTATTCGGTGATGACGTCGCGGTTGACAACGGCCACAATGCGATCTAAGGGTCGCACGTCCTGAATATCGGAGGACGGTGCCGATTGTGATGTGTTGTCCTGTGCGGCAAACGAAGTTGCCGCGCACAGAGCACAGCAGGCAGTAACGAGAAAAAAGCGGAAAGAAGGCATCATTTTTTAGCAATCCATCGCAAAGAAGCGAAGTTTTTCAAGCGGGTCCAATTATGCACGAGCCGATGCTGTTTCGGAGATTCCTGAAACAGCGTGTTACGTCAGCAGATGCGTGGCAATTGCTCACCGTTGAGCCAATCAATGAGGCGTTTGCCCCCGTAGGGCGTTGTCATTTGCACAATTCCCGGGTTTTCCGCCGTTACGCTTCCGATGCGGGCTGCGTCTTTCCCGTAAGGGGACGAACGCATGGCGGCAAGGGCTTTTTCAGCTTCGTTTTCCGGGACAATGACAATGAGTTTTCCCTCATTGGCAACAAAAAGCGGATCCAGGCCCAAGAACTCACAGACGGCGTCGACTTCAGGTTTGACGGGAATGGCTTGTTGAATAAGCTCGATGCCCACTTCGCTTTGATGGGCAATTTCGTTTAACGTGGCCGCTAACCCCCCGCGCGTCGGATCGCGTAGCACATGTACGGGGTGAACTTGCGCGATAAGAGCCTGAACCATGGCGTTAAGCGGGGCGGTATCACTTTGAACGGAACCGGCAAAGGAAAGAGCCTCCCTTTGCCCGAGAACGGTTGTTCCGTGGTCTCCCATGCTGCCGGAAATTAAAACCGCATCGCCGGGTTTTGCCATGCGCCCTGTAATCGGGTAGTCGACAAGAGCCTCGCCGATACCCGTCGTAGAAATATAAACGCCATCACCGTGTCCTTTTTCCACAACCTTCGTGTCGCCTGTGACGACGGCAACGCCGGCTTCCCGAGCCGTTTGAGCCATGGATTGAACGATACGGTCCAGTACCGAAAGAGGCAAGCCTTCTTCCAAAATAAACGTTGCGGCAATATAAAGAGGTTTAGCTCCGCACACAGCGACGTCATTGACGGTTCCGGCAACGGCCAGTCGTCCGATATCCCCTCCCGGGAAAAAAAGCGGTGTGACCACGTGAGCATCGCAGGAAACGGCCACCGGATGTTTTATAGGGGGGAGCAGTGCTCCGTCGTGCCCCTCATCGAGCCAGGCGTTGGTAAAGTGCTTGGCAAAGAGTTCTTCAATCAATTGCGACGTTGCAAGACCTCCGGCACCGTGTGTCAGATTGATGCTGTCGGTTTTCAAATTCAGTTTCCGAACATAGTGAGCGGGAATCGTCATAGAGCTCCTTTTAGTGCTTCGGGCTGTAACGCCAATAGGCGGCGCAAGCGCCTTCACTTGAGACCATGCAGGCACCGATCGGGCGCGCCGGCGTACAGACTTTGCCGAAAAGCGGACAGTCGCGCGGCTCTTTTTCTCCGCGCAAAATCGCTCCGCATGCACAGGCCTTGTTGTCCGCAACGGGTTTTTCAATTAAATGAAAGCGTTTTTCCGCGTCAAGGTCGGCATACGCGTCGCGGAGTTTTAGCGCCGAATGCGCAATGAATCCGAGACCGCGCCACTCGAACGTGTCACGCACCTCAAAGACTTCATGCATCAAAGCAAGCGCCACACAGTTGCCGTCTTTTGTGACGGCCCTGGAAAATTCGTTTTCAACTTCGTGGCGTCCTGAGTTGACTTGGTCGATGAGCATGAGAATTGAGCAAAGCATATCCAACGGCTCAAATCCGCAGATGACAACCGGCATCTTCCACGTGTCGGCAAAGGCCTCGTAGGGAGCGCTTCCGATGATGGTCGAAACATGGGCCGGTCCGACAAGACCGTCTAAGTGCGGGGCATCGGGCCTGGTCGGTGCTGTCCTAAGAATGTGTTCCATCGCGGGCGGTGTTAACACATGACTGACAAGAAGTGAGAAATTGCGAATCTTTTGTGCCTTGGCGATTTTGGCAACAACGGCCGTCGGGGGTGTCGTTGTCTCAAAACCGATGGCAAAAAACACAACCTCACGATCCGGGTTTTCGCGAGCGATTTTCAAGGCGTCGCTCGGCGAATAGACCATGCGAACATCGCCCCCTTGTGCGCGGCAGGAAAAGAGCGTTCGGCCTCCGGCCGCCGGAACCCGAAGGGTGTCCCCGTAGGTGCAGACAATCGCTTTGTGCTCAAGTGCCAAGTCAATGGCAAGTTCAATACGTGCAATCGGAAGCACGCATACCGGGCACCCCGGCCCGTGAATCATCCGTACGTTTTCAGGGAGACAATCGGTAAGTCCCCAGCGCGAAAGCACGTGTGTGTGACCGCCGCAAAATTCCATGAAGCGATATGTTTTGTCGCTTTGAGCGGCTTTTTCGATGGCCTTAATTAGTCCGGCTGCTTTTTTCGGATCACGAAAGTCTGCTACGGGATTCATGCAGGATTCCCCTCAGAGGCCTCGGCATTAAGGAGCTCTAATGTGCGCTTGGCTTGGGCCTCATCGATTTTGTTTAAGGCAAAGCCGACGTGAACGATGACCCAGTCGCCCTCGACGGCGTCCGGAATGAGTGAAATGTCCACGGTTTTCGTGACGCCTCCCATATCGCACAGGGCCTTATTGTCGGCCTCGCAACGCATAATTTTGGCAGGAACGGCAAGACACATAACTAGTTCTTCCTCCAGGAATATTGGGCTTGCCCGGCTTTGTAAGCCAAGGCGGCAAGCCAGAGTTGCCCGAGCGCAAGCCCACCGTCGCCGGGCGGCACCTGACGCGGGAGCGCGATCGTTAAGCCCCGGGATTTTAAATCTTCCGACAGACCGGCTAGCAAGAGTCGGTTAACGGCACAGCCGCCCGTGACGGCTACGGGTCCCTCGTAGCCTGTTTCTTTTTGTGTCAAGACGGCGGCTTGAGCCAGGGCATGCGCAACGGTTCGATGAAAATCTGCTGCGGCCTGTGCTTTGTCCGGATTGTCAAGGAGTTCGGGAAGAATGCCGTCAAGGGAAATGAGCCCCTCTCGGACACTCCAGCCTTCGAGGATGCGCCCCGAGCGGGTTGCGGCCAACGATTCAAGTCGCATGGCTGCCGTGGCTTCCTCGTGTTGAATATCACAGAGTCCGAGCAAACTCGCGATGCCGTCAAAGTAACGACCGAGGGCACTGGTTCGTTGCACCAGACGGTCTTTTCCAAGAGCTTCCGCAAGGAAGCGACTTGCCGGATAGCGGGCGTAGTGCAAAGGGATTTGATCTTCTCGATGAATGGCGCAAAGCAAGGCTGCTCCTGTTCTCCAGGGCTCTTTTGCGGCTTTATCACCTCCGACCAAAGGGATTTCCTTAAGGTGAAATTTGCGAGAAAAACCGGTTGAGTCGGCAAGCAACAATTCGCCGCCCCAGATGCCGCCGTCCGGTCCGAGACCGACGCCGTCAAGTGCAAAGCCGAGTGTTGCTTGCGTGCGACCTGTTTCTGCCATCATGACGCCGACGTGGGCGGCATGGTGGTAGATCGGTATCAGCGGAAGATTCTCTTGATCGGCAATTTCTCTTGCGAGGTGACTGGAGAAAAAGTCCGGATGAGCATCGCAGGCGAGAACGGACGGTCGAATTTGAAAAATCGAGAGAATGTGCGTGACGGCTTCGCGCAAGGCATCTTGTGTGGCCTTGTTCGACAGGTCCCCGATGTGTTGTGTCAGAAACGCTTCCCGACCGCGGCTGGCTGCTGCCGTATTTTTTAAAAACGGACCGACGGCCAGAGTCGGGGCAATCGCTTCGGAAAGCTTAACGGCACGCGGCGTGTAGCCTCTGGCGCGCCGGATGAAGGCAAAGGTGTTGCCGATCGGCTTCATCACCGAATCATCACAACCGACGACAATTTCTCGATTGTGGATTAAAAAGAGGTCGGCAATGTCTTTTAAACGCTCGAAGGCTTGATCGTTTCCCGTTACGAGGGGCTCGCCGCTCGGATTGGCCGACGTCATAACAAGTAGATCGCCAAGCGATCTCTTTTGTGTCCAGTCTGTCCCGTTCGGTTTTCCGGCAAAGCTATGAAAAAGGAGCCAATGAAGCGGGGTATACGGGAGCATCACGCCGACAGAATCGATGGAGTCGGCAATGCCCGGTAAAGCCGTAGTCGGTTTTTTCGGCAGAAGAACAATCGGGTGCTCGATGCCTTCAAGGAGCTTTCGGGAGGTGTCCGAAACACAAACAAAAAGGCGCGCACTGGCTGTGTTGGCCGCCATAACGGCAAAGGGTTTTTCGTCGCGGTGTTTGCGAAGGCGCAATCGGGTAACGGCCTGTGCATTGCGGGCATCGCAGGCTAAGTGAAAGCCCCCGAGTCCCTTAACGGCGACAATCAATCCGGCTTTCAATGCTTTAACGGTTTCGTCTATCGGATCACCGACAACGGCTGTTTTATCGGCTCTGAAGAGCCCTAAGTGCGGCCCGCAAACAGGGCATGCATTGGGCTGGGCATGAAAACGCCGATCCAAGGGGTTTGTGTATTCGGCCAGACACTCCGGGCACATGGCAAAGCGGGCCATTGAAGTCTGGGGTCTGTCGTAGGGAAGGTGTCGTGTGATTGTGTAGCGAGGACCGCAGTGCGTGCAGTTGGTAAAGGCGTAGCGGTAGCGTCGGTTCGTCGGGTCGAACATGTCGGCCAAACAGGCCTGACAAGTCGCGGCATCGGGCGTAATGGCCGTTGTCACTTTTCCGGAACGGCTCGCTGCGATGCTAAAGGTCGTGTAACCGACAAAAGGAGCGTCTTTCTCGGTTACTGAGTCAATGCGGCATAGGACCGGAGCATTACGTCGAAGTTCCTTCTCGAAGGACGAAAGGCTCTTTTCCTCTCCTTCGAGGTGAATGCCTACGCCTTGCGCGTCGTTAAACACTTGGCCTTTGAGATTTAAGGCAACGGCAATCCGATACACGGTCGGTCGGAATCCGACGCCTTGAACCAGGCCCGTGATACGGAAAAAGCGGCTTGAAAGCGCCATGGTGTTACAAGGCGGCTAAGGCGCGCTCAACCGTAAGGTATTTGAGCCAGGTGTCCATGCCCTGACCGGTTGTTGCACTTGTAAGCAAGATGCGAATCTTGGGATTGACGCGTCGTGCATACTCTTGGCATTTGTCGATGTCGAATTTGACGTACGCAAGCAGATCGATCTTGTTAATGAGCAGCACGTCCGAGGCGCGGAACATATCCGGGTATTTAAGGGGTTTATCTTCGCCCTCGGTCACCGAAAGAATGGCCACCTTGTGTGCCTCGCCCAAATCAAATTCAGCCGGGCAGACCAAGTTTCCGACATTTTCGATAAAAAGAACGCTCGAGTCGGCAGGATTTAAGTGAGCCAGAGCGTGCTCGACCATTGCGGCATCTAAGTGACAGCCCTTGCCGGTGTTTATTTGGAAGGCCGGAGCTCCGGTTTGACGGATTCGGTCGGCATCGTTTTCAGTCTGCTGGTCGCCTTCGATCACATAAATCGGATAGCTTTTGTTGACGGCGCGTACCGTGGCGGACAAAAGTTCGGTTTTTCCGGACCCGGGGCTGGAGACAAAATTTAAGGCGAGAATTTTCTTTTTCGAAAAAAATGCGCGATTGGCTGCCGCAACGGCATTATTGCGGGCAAGGATATCTTGCTCAACGGAAATGACGTTGTCGTCAGACACATGCGCGTGTCCATGACTGTGTTCATGTTCATGGGAATGCTCATGCGAATGTTCGTGCGTATGTCCGCAACCGCAGGTCAGGCACATGGTGTTGTACTCCTTAAAAAGATTTTTACTTCGTTTCGTTGCCCGGAACAATGTCTATGACGCGCATTTCGGTTCCGCCGTTGGCAATGAGCCGATAGCCCTTGCAAATCGGACACGGATCGCCGTATCGTTTTAAGGGCACGGTTTTGTTGCAATCGGTGCACCAAGCCGTTCCGGGCGTTCGCTCGATTGCCAGTTGAGCATCGCGTGCAAGGCCTGTGAGCGTTACGGATTTCCAGGCAAACAAAAGGGCATCGGGATCGACTCCGGCGAGCTCTCCGATGCGCACGTGTACGCATCGTACTGAATGAATGCAATGCTTTCGAGCCGTCTGTTCGACGACCTCGATAATTCCTTGGGCAATCGAAAGCTCATGCACGATCGCTCTCCTGTGAAATGATCACTTCGGCGCAGGCATCGAAGGCGGCGGCAATAAGCGCAATTTGCTCAGGGTCGGCACCGGCTTTTTGCGCATCATCGGCAAGTTTTGTCAGGAGCCCTTCGGGCTGGAAGACCCACTCGGTCGGGGCGATCCAATCAACCCAAATCGGCGTGTTGTTACTGCGCAAAACAAAATACACCAGGACGCCTCGTGCTGTTTCGACGAGGCTGGCAGCGAGTTTTCCGCCTAGGGGGACCGTTTTTAAACTTCCGACAAGACTGGACTTCCCGGAAACCAGTGAAGCGATTTCATTGATGCGGGCGTTAAAAATATCCTCGGGGGTCAAAAGTTTTTTACCGCGCCGAGGACCTCTGGCGACGGCTCCGACGATGCGGGGTCCTCCCAGGCGCGGTCGTAAGGCAAATTGCGGGCAGTCGCGTAGCGTGACGGCCAGTGCTTCGAGCGTTGTCGGATCAAGTAGTTCCTGTGTTTGCAAAACAGCCTCGGCCGGCAATGCAAAATCCCGTAGACCGCGTGTTTTCTTGGCAAGGGTTTTAAATAGATCGCTTTCTTGAGCAAGCCACTTTTTTGCGAGTCGTGACGTATCGATCATCAGAGATGAATCCGACTGACCTTGTAGGCTCGCCAGAAGCCTGACTCGGGCGGCCGCCAGGTCGTGCACAAGGGAGCCGTCGGCTGCCGGTAACTGCAACGCCTTTCTTAGATCCATGGAAAAAAATCGAATGGTTTCCAAGACGGCTTCAATGCGGCTTAGGATGGAAATGTTTTGAATCTCAATACCGGAATCGGCTGTCTCAAAAGCCGAGGTAAAGGCACAAACATGGGCGGCCGGGCACAACGCAAAAAGCGACGGAATTAAAGAAAGGATATCCGAGGCTTCTTTGCGGGAAAAAAGCGCAGTAAAGCGGTTCGTTCTGCCGCTTGTAAGAAAGGCACCTTTAGGGCCGAGTGTCAGACGAATTTCAGTCGCCGGCTCCGTCATTTCCAGTACCTCGTGAAAAAGTTACGGCGACGTACCGCGTCGGTTGCTTCGGAGGTTTGGTCACGCGATGCGGTCGATTGAATCGGGATGACGCGCTTTTTCAGTGACGTTCCGCGTTCTTCCGGAGGTTCGGGCATGTCACTTAGCATCATTCGAAAGGCGCTTAAGGCGACGGCTAAAGCTGTGGTCTGATCGGGAATGTCCGGTCCCAAAGGGCTCATCAGACTGCAGGCTTGGTATTCACCTAAAATCGGATCGTTCATCCCGAGAAAACTAAATTCCCCGGCCGGCAGGCGTACGGCTCGTACGATCCCGGTCGGAATCGATTGCCAAGAGTCTCTGTCTCCGCAGGCCAAAAGGACTAAGAGGGACCAGGGCGTGACGGCAACGCCGAGCCATTGTTTTTCGTAGCGAATGAATTGAGGGACTTGTACCGAGATGTCGGTGCGACAAATCGGCAAACCGGCCATGCGTTCGGCGGCAATGCGCGAAAAGCCCCCGGCAAAAAAGGATGTCGGTGCTTCGGTATGAACGCGAAAAGGCTGGGGTGTCATGCCTGAAAAAACTCCTGAAAATTGTGTGCCACTAACTATAGAGGAAGGAGGAAAAAAACGCTTCACCCGAGCGGGTAAGATCAAGCGCATGTGCAAGGTCCTTTTCTGCGCTTAAACGGTGGATGCGCTGGCGAATTCTCCGACGTCTGCGCTGAGGATGCTACTCCTTTTGGGGGAAGAAATTACGGGAAATCTGCGTACAATGGCCGATAAAGAAGGTCATGTTTGCCGCTCCTTCGTTTTTTGTGCGAACGCAGGCGCGGATATCTCTATTGTCAAGGAGTCCCTCATGCAAGAGACGCAATATCAGGCCCTGCGCCGTCAGGGGGTAAGTCGTCGCAGCTTTTTGCAATTCTGCTCACTGACGGCCGCCAGCCTCGGACTCGGCAGCGCCGGTGCTAAAGATATCGCTACGGCGATTCAAACCAAACCCAGAACCCCGGTCATTTGGCTGCACGGTTTGGAGTGTACCTGCTGTACGGAGTCATTTATTCGTTCGTATCATCCGGTTGCCAAAGACTTGGTGCTCTCGATGATTTCGCTCGACTACGACGATACGATTATGGCAGCGGCCGGTCAGCAGGCCGAAGACGCTTTGGCTGAAACGATGGAAAAGTACAAGGATAACTACATCGTTGCGGTTGAAGGAAACGTCCCGCTTTACCAAGGCGGCGTCAACTGCATTCCGGGAGGCGAGACATTCCTCGAGAAGATCAAACACGTCTGCAAACACGCCAAAGCCGTGATCGGTTGGGGTTCGTGCGCAGCCTGGGGTTGCGTGCAAGCCGCCAAACCCAATCCTTCGGACTCGGTACCGATTACGGACATTATTTTGGACAAGCCCATTGTGCTCGTTCCGGGGTGCCCGCCGATTCCCGAGGTGATGACGGCCGTTATTACGTACATCTTGACGTACGATCGTATCCCGCCGCTTGACCGTCTCGGACGACCGAAGATGTTTTACGGCCAGCGTATCCATGATAAATGCTATCGAAGAGCACACTTCGATGCCGGTCAATTTGTCGAAAAATTCGATGATGAAGGTGCCAAGCTCGGTTACTGCTTGTACAAGGTCGGCTGCAAAGGTCCGACTTCGTACAACGCCTGTTCGACCATCGAGTGGAACGAAGGCCTTTCTTGGCCTGTTAAGTCCGGTCACGGATGTATCGGGTGTTCGGAACCGAACTTCTTTGATAAAGGGTCGTTTTATTCGCACGAAACGACGATTCTGCCGCCGGGTTGGGGCGGTATTGAGGCTACGGCCGACAAGGTCGGTATGGCAACAATCGGTCTTGTGGGTGCCGCAGCAATCGCGCACGCTGCAATGAGCGCTGTTGCGCAAGCGCGCGCCAAGAAAAATAACGGCACCATCGGCAAGGAGGAGTAAATGGCAGCGAATGAACGTCGGGTTGTTGTTGACCCTGTAACTCGTATCGAAGGGCATCTGCGTGTTCAGGCGATGCTCAACCAAAATAACGTCATCACCGATGCTATGAGTACGGGCACGATGTGGCGCGGTTTGGAAGTGATTCTTAAGGGCCGTGATCCGCGCGACGCGTGGGCCTTTGTCGAACGCATTTGCGGCGTTTGTACGGGTATTCATGCGTTGGCGGCCGTGCGCGCTGTGGAAGATGCCATCGGCATCAAGATTCCGAAGAACGCCAATATCATCCGTAACCTCATTAATGCGACGCTTTACACGCACGACCATATCGTGCACTTTTATCAGTTGTCGGCTTTGGATTGGGTTGACGTTGTCGATGCCTTAAAGGCCGATCCGCGCGAAGTTGCCGCATTGCAGCAAAAAATCAGTCCGCATCACGTGCTCGCAAGTCCGGGCTATTTCCGCGATGTGCAAAATCGTTTAAAGAAGTTTGTCGCAAGCGGTCAGTTGGGTATTTTTGCGAACGGCTACTGGGGCCATCCGGCGATGCGTTTGCCAAGTGCCGTTAATCTCTTGGCGACGGCCCACTATTTGGAAGCGCTTGATTTCCAGCGAGAGATTATCAAGATTCATACCATTTTGGGTGGCAAAAACCCGCATCCGAATTATCTGGTAGGCGGCGTTGCCTGTCCGATTAACATGCACGAGTCGGGTGCTGCCGGTACGATGGTCAACGAAGTGTCGATGAACTATATGCGCGATATCGCGCGTCAGTCCGTCGAATTCGTCGAGAACGTGTATCTGCCCGATGTCAAGGCAATTGCGTCGTTTTATCCGGACTGGTTCAAGTACGGCGGCGGTTTGGTTCGTAAGAACGTACTGTGTTACGGCGACTTCCCGGAAATTGCCAACGACTGGTCTGAGAAAAGTTTGCAGATGCCCTCGGGAGCCATTATCGACGGTAAGCTCGACGACGTTCAGCCCGTGGATCTGCGTGATCCGGAACAAGTGCAGGAATTTGTCGATCACTCCTGGTACAAGTACCCGAACGGCACAAAGGGCTTGCATCCGTGGGACGGCATCACCGATCAGGATTATGTGCTTCCGAAGGGTTCGGTCGGTACGGCGACGAAATTTAGCTGGATCGGCTCGGACGGTAAGTACTCTTGGGTCAAGAGCCCGCGCTGGAGAGGCCACATGATGGAAGTCGGGCCTTTGGCGCGCCTGATCGTTTCGATTGCCAAGGATGTGAAGCACTTTAAAGAACCGGCTTTAGAGCTTCTCAAAGAGCTTAATCTGCCTGTCGATGCGATTTACTCGACGCTCGGTCGCCATGCGGCACGTGCACTGGAGTGCCGCTGGAGTGCCCATAAGATGGTTCAGTACGTCGATGATTTGACGGCCAATATCCGTGCCGGCGACGAAGCGGCGGCAAATATGGATTTCTGGGATCCTAAGACCTGGCCCAAATACTGCAAGGGTGTGGGTATTTGCGAAGCCCCGCGCGGTGCACTCGGACACTGGTGTGTCATTAAGGATACGCGCCTTGAGAACTGGCAGGCTGTTGTGCCGACGACCTGGAATGCCTCTCCGCGCTCGAACGAAGGACAGCAAAGTGCCTTTGAAACGAGCTTGATGGGCACGCCTTTGGCCGATCCCAAGCGTCCGTTGGAAATCATCCGCACGATCCATAGTTTCGACCCGTGTTTGGCGTGTGCATCGCACGTGTTCGATCCGGAAGGCAAGGAACTTTGCAGCGTCAAAGTTCGCTAATCGTACAGGGAGATCAGCATGAGTATCGATCCGATCACCTTTGAGATCCGTAGTGACGGACGGCCTCCTCGGTCGATTTACGTTTGGGAAGTTCCTGTTCGCCTTTGGCACTGGCTCATGGCTATCTGCATGGTGGTGCTGATTGCTTCGGGGTTACTGATCGGCGACCCGATTACTTTCGGCAGTCCCGATACCTGGACGGTTTATGGTTTCGGCTACGTTCGTCTTGTGCACTACATTGCCGCCATGATTTTCACGGTGCTCTTTATCGGGCGCGTGTACTGGCTGATTCCGGGTAACCGTTATGCTCGAATGATTTTCTTTCCGCCGGTTTTCCATTTGAAATGGTGGAAGGGCGTGTTCCTGCAAGCCGGGTACTACCTGTTTTTGGTGAAAGAACCGCCCGAGTACGCCGGACATAACCCGCTTGCACAGCTGGCGATGTTCGCGATGTTCGTTTTAGGCAGTGTCGGAATCATCATTACAGGGTATGCTCTGTATGCACAGGCCTGGGGATGGGATACGAACTGGATGTTCTTCTTCGGTTGGGTATTCGTCCTGTTCGGCGACGCTCAATGTGTGCGTACGGTACACCATGTGTTAACGTACGTATTCCTCCTGTTCTGTGTAGCGCACTGCTACATGGCCATCCGCGAAGACGTGATGGGCGGTGTAACGACCCTTTCTTCGATGGGCTGCGGTCTTCGGATGTTTAAGGAAACGGAGCACTAGTTATTGAATACACCTTTTCGTGTATCGTTAACAAAAAGACTCCCGAAACCGGTAACGGCTTTCGGGAGTTTTTAAAAGGACATTCAAAAAAACTCAGACGGGCCGTTTCGGTCGGAATTAACGCAAAGGTTTGTCATGAAAGAGGTTTTGGTTTTAGGGCTCGGAAACATTCTTTGGGCTGACGAAGGCTTCGGAGTCCGTGCGGTGGAGTCATTTCACGCGACCTATCGCGACCGCGAGGAGATTGAGGTCATGGACGGGGGCACGCTCGGTTCCTATCTGATTAATGCCGTCATGGAGGCCAAGCGCCTTTTAATTCTCGATTGCTGCGAACTTAAGGCTGAGCCCGGAACGCTTCGCGTGCTGCGTGACGATGAAATTCGCATTTGGTCGAGTACCAAAATTTCCGCACACCAAACCGGTATGAACGATGTTCTTGCCAAGGCCGCGCTTTTAGGATACGAACCTGAGGCCATCACGGTAATCGGTGTTGAGCCTTGTGAGTTAGAGGACTACGGCGGAAGCTTGACTGAAAAGGTGCGCGCGCGTGTTCCGCAAGCCGTGCAACTTGCCGCTCAAGAACTTGACAGGTGGGGTTTCCCGGTTCAATTAAGGGGTAAGGGAGAGACGGTTGCCGATTTGGCTGCCGGGGCCCTCGAGCAGGACGTTTATGAGAGCGGTCGACCGAGCGAAGAGGCGGCTCCCCGCACGGGAGACGTGCGTTTCTTTCCGACAAAGTAAGGAATAAGTCATGTGTATTGCAACTCCGGAAACGGTTTTATCCATTGAAGAAGCGGCTACGGGACCAGTCGGAACAATTTTGCATGCCGGGCGAGTCATTTCCGTCGATTTATCTCTTGTGCCTGAGGCGAAAGTCGGTGATACGATTTTGTTTTTTCGCGGTAATGCCCTGCGTGTGATTGAAGAAACTGAAGCTCGAAAAATTCGAGCGGCACTCGGAGCTCTGGCAGAAGTCATGGACGGAACGGCTTCTCAAAGTGCTATCGAATCGGGATTTGCCGACCTGATCGATCACCCGGCGCAACTTCCCGAACACTTGCGAAAAGCGTTGGAGGAAAAAAATGCCCGTCGGTAAAATGAATACTGTGACGCGTTCGGTCGGACAGGTGGATGCAACGACACACCCGGCTTACCGTCGCCTCTTTGAAAGCGAAGGCTTTACCTGGGCGGACGGTGCGACATTTGAAGCTTTTTTGGCGGCCGAGGGCTTTAAGATGGCGATTTTTTCCGAAGACCCGAATGCCAAGCGCGTCTCGCTTGACATTGCCGTTATTGCGCCGGAGTTAAAGAAGGCCTTCGCGGGGGCTTTGACAAGGACGGTTTTTACCCGCTTTAACGAATCGCGCGCTCTTGCGGGGCGCTTCGGTATTACGGGCTTGCCCGCTGTGGCGCTTTTTCGTGACTCGGTGTACTTGGGTGCGGTGCAGGGGCTTAAAGATTGGAATGAATACTGCCGTCAGCTAAGCGAAATTGTCGTACGTGAAAAAGCCCCGGTTCGGCGTGTGGCTTTTATCCAAGAAAACACTGTTTCGCATTGCTCGGATTAGGAGAACGGCTATGGCAATCGGTTTCGGGGTTTCATCTTCGCGATGGGCCGATATCCATTTGGACAAAGAAACGGAACATGCGGCAGCTTTGGCGGCCGTGGCGTTCTTAAAACAGGTTTCACAAACGGCGCAAAGAGCTTTAACGCTTCCTGTTGCGTCCGCTCTTCAAGAGCAATTGAGTGTCGGCTTCGAGTCGTTTAATCCGAAGCATTTGGATTTTATTCTTGCGACGGTGGCTTCCGGCGAAGTGCGTATTGCAACGCGTGCCGGTGCCGTCAAGGCCGAAGAGACACAGATTCCCGGTCTTTGGCGCCTTGAAGAAAACGGACGCCAGCGGTTCGTTTTTGCAAGTCTTCCCCGGGTTGTTCTCGAGGCTGTGCAAGAGGGGGCATATCCGCTTGTCGTTCCGGAGACGGCACCCGAGGGCGTTTTTTCCTCACCGGCTATCCTAAAGGAGCTTGCATCGGCTCAAACAACGTGCAACATTGACGTGTTGGACTTTAATCCGCCGCATATGGTTGAACTGACACGACAGCCTGTCGAAAAAGCCGATATGCAATGGATGAAATCGATTCTGGGCTCCGGAGATACGCACGTGTGGCTTTCCGGGTTTGCCAATGCCCGAATGCAAAGCACGCGCTACAAGGCCATTTGGAGAAGCACGATCCTTAACAAGGCCGGCAAGACGCTTTTAGATAGTTTTGTCGTGACATTGATCCCGCCGGAAGTCCCGACAAGCCCCGAGGAGTTTTCCGATTCGGTTACCGCATGCCGCGAATTAATCGAATGGCTTGAGGGTGATTTGGAACGCGGGGTTTTATAGCATGCAAGAGGGTATTGCGCCGGGGCGCATTGATTTAATCCTTGAGGAGCTCACGCGCCGCCGGGTCGGGCCGACAACGAAGATGCAATGCAAGGTATGCTGGTATGTCTATGACCCGGCTCTCGGGTGCGAGGAGATGGATGTGCCGCCCGGAACACCGTTTAACGAACTGCCGATCCATTTTGTATGTCCGGATTGCGGCAACCCGGTCTCTTCGTTTATCCCGCTTCCCGACGGCGAGCAGGAGCCTTAAGTTACGGCTGATTTTGCCTGATTTCCTGGAAAGCGTTCTCGGTTGCTTCACAGGATGCTAGCGGTAGTAGTCAAACGCCCCGATACGCCCAGGGACAAGCGTTGATTTTTCCGACTGATATCCCGGAATGCCTTCCTCAAGCGTCGACAAGGGACTTGAACCGATACCCCCGAGACCGCGAAGTTCGAGTTGGATGAAGTAGCGCATTTCGTATTTATCCGTGCTGGTGACGTAACGCTGTCCGACAAGACGAAGCGTCCAGCAGTCGGCGTTATATTCAAAGCCGACGAGGGCTTCGATCCAGCGCTTCTTAAGAAGCGAATAGTTCAAACGCGAGAGCGCATACAAATTGCCTGCAATCGGCCACTGAGCGGAAAAGTCCAATTGCTTAAAATTTAAATCGGACTCCGGGTTGTCATTGTAGTTGTAGCGGTAGTAAAGCCCGACGACACTCATGGGTTTGGGTTGCCACCGAATACCGGCACTGGCACGATTTAAGGCTTTTCGCTCATAGTTGTATTGAGCAAAACCCGTAATGGTCAGACTCTTAAAGAGTTTGGCGCCGACACTGGCTAAAAAATCGGCCTTGCGGTTGGCGAGCACCTGTCGCTCCCCGTTATAACCGATCTGTGTGTCACTTAGGTAAAAGCGCTGACCGACGGCGGCCCGAAACAGTTCGCTTCCCGTCGAATCCTCAAGAAAGCGCGTCGTTAAAGCTGTCGTGACGTGATTGGCCTCATTGATTCTGTCATACCCGGACCACGTGTTTTCCGTAAAGATCTGCGCAAAATTCATGTCCGAGAGACTGGAATCGAAGATCGGAATGTCTCTTTGATCTTTGTAGGGAATGTAGGCGTAGAAAATGCGCGGTTCGAGGGTTTGCGTTAAGGCCCGGTTGTTTACCGTGAGATTGCGCTCGAACGTTAAACCCGAATCGGCCGAGAAAATCGGCATGATGCGCGAAGGATGTTTGTCCCCGTTTTCCCGGACCGGATCGTCTAAGTTGTACCACGTGCCGATGACTTGCGCTTTGGGTGTGAAAAACCATCCTGCACCGCGAAGCGGATAGGAAACCGTCTGATCGAAAACAAATCGATCGCCTTCCCGGTTTTTCGGGTGGCGAAAGCGCGTGGCATCCAGTTCCGTTGTCAACTCAAAACCGTTTAAATCGGCCGCATATCCGGAAAGCGTAATCTGAGGCACCTTTTCGTACGGCTTGCTCGTGGTCGTATCGCGAACATCCAAAGCCTGATTCTTACGGATACTGATTTGGCCGTTGACGTATTTTTTCGAAAAATTAACCCAAAAATCTTCAGCTAAAACCGAGTCGGAGTCATCGCGCAAACTGTTCCCGAAATCGGCGTTAAAGTTGTCGTCGGAAAGACGGTTGTAGTCGATGCCGTAACCGATGCCTGCCGTGTTTCCCGATAGCTTGGCCGTCACGCCCCAGCGCGCCCCGTCGGGTGCATCGTCGGATGCATCGTGCGGCAGATAGTCGCCGATAATCTGCGCGGAAAAGTCCCGTGTCAAAAGCCGGAGGTCATTTCCGAGCATGACGCCGGCTTTGCTCATGACGCGCGGCGTAATCGTGTAGTCGTAATTGGGGGCGATGTTCCAGTAGTAGGGAACCGAGACATCCAGACCGCGTGTTTTACTGACGGAAAGACTCGGAGCCAGAAAACCGCTTTGGCGCTTTCCGGAGGCCGGAAACGTGAACCAGGGTACGGCAAAGACAGGAACGCCTGCTAGTTTTAATACGGCATTTCTTCCGTAGCCCGTTTGCTCGTATTCATCGAGTGTTAATTTGTCGAGCTCAATCCACCAACTGTCATCTCCTTTACGACACGTGGTAATCAAAGAGTTTTCCAGTTCGGTGGTTTCTCCGGATTGAAAACGGACGCAGGAGGCTTCTCCGCGCAATCGATTCGGCGCAAATTCAAATTCGGCCTCTTGTGTTTTTCCCGTTTTCGAATCGAGGTGGTAGACAATCTCCGGAGACCTAAGTGTTAGGCCCGAGCGCGAGAGTTCGGCATTTCCCGTTCCTTGTACGAGGTCTTCGTACTGGGTATAAACAATTTTGTCGGCTTTAACGACAGAGCCTGCACGGCGAATTTCCGCTTCGCCTTTTAAGACGATTTGCGTTTCGGGCGATCCGCTGATCTCCTCGGCAAACACAACGGCAGCACTCTCGTCATCGCTAAGGGGCGGCTCCAGACGAGTCGCACTGATCCACGGCGTATGCTCGAATCTGTCGGTTTGTGACGCTTTTATCGGCGGGGGTGCCATTAAACCGGCATCGGCGGCCTCAGCCACAAAAGGGATGGCGGCGGCAACGGCGGTTGCCAGAGTCAGCAGGCGTTTGTGCGAGGGCTTCCGAAACATAAACACGTTATAGTTCGCAAAGAAAATCCGAATAGGCGGATTATAGGCAAGGAGCCTTCGAAAACGGGGGGCAAGGAGTTTGTCAAGATGGCTATGAAAAAACAGGATGCTCGTTTGGGTGCACTACGGGCGTGGCTTTTGCCGATGGCATCTCGATACGGACTTGCTCTTGAGTCCCTGGCGCCGGCAAGTACCGATGCGAGTTTTCGGCGGTACTTTCGCTTAACTTCCGATGCCGGAACATCATTGATCGTGATGGATGCACCGCCTGAGAAGGAGCCGATTGCCTCGTATCTGAAAGTTCAATCGTTGATGCACGAAGCGGGACTGAATGTTCCCGTCATTTACGCGAAAGATGAAGCCGCGGGTTTTATTCTCATGAGCGACCTGGGTAAAAAAACGTATCTGGACGTTTTGAATTTAAAAAACGCCCCCGCGCTTTTCGATGCGGCCGTCGATGAGCTTATTGCCTGGCAAAAGGCGACACACCCCGAAGTGTTGCCCCGCTACGATGAAGCGACTTTAAGGCGCGAACTCGGTCTTTTCCCCGACTGGTACATTGCACGCCATCGCGGCTACACGATGACGGAAAAAGACAAATCGGATTTAGAGAGCGTTTTTTCGCGCATTGTGGCGGATAATTTGTCGCAGGCGACAGTCTATGTGCATCGCGACTATATGCCGCGCAATCTGATGGTTTCGGATGGTGTTTGGCCTGGCGTCATTGATTTTCAGGATGCAGTCATCGGACCGATTACCTATGACATCGCTTCCTTAATGCGTGATGCGTTTATCAGCTGGCCGGAAGAATTTGTTTTGGATATGACGATCCGTTATTGGGAAAAAGCACGGAAATCGGCTTTGCCGGTTCCGGATGATTTCGGGGCTTTTTGGCGTCACGTCGAGTGGATGGGCCTGCAACGGCACTTGAAGGTACTCGGAATCTTTGCTCGCATCAATTATCGAGACGGAAAGCCAAAGTACTTGGCAGACACCCCTCGCTTTATCGAGTACGTTCGTCGCACGGCCAATCGCTACGATGAGCTTAAGGTCCTGAATCGACTTTTGGATCGCTTCGAGCCGGAAAAGACTGCGCAGGCCGTTACCTTCTAGGGGGTGTTGTGAAAGCACTGATTCTTGCAGCCGGTCGCGGACAACGCTTAAGACCGTGGACGGATACGACACCCAAACCGCTTTTGTCTGTCGGCACTTGCCGCCTTTGCGATTGGCAACTTGCCTCTTGCGCCAGAGCCGGGATTCATGACATTGTGATGAATACGGCCTATTTGTCTTCGGCCTTTTCTTCGTTACCGCAAGACTATGCCGAGTACGGTTTGCATATCACCTTCAGTTGTGAAGGAACGCGGCAGGACGATGCACTGGAAACATTAGGCGGCATTGTCAAGGCACTGCCGCATTTGACCGACGGGACGGAACCCTTTTTGGTTTTAGCCGGTGACATCGCACACGATTTTGATTTGCGCGCTCTACTTGCTAAACGGGAAGATATTCTGGCCGGTCGCACCGATGCGCATC